>JBMDXC010000131.1:0-15718 GCA_048594805.1 Candidatus Entotheonellaceae bacterium
CTGGCCCGCGGGGGTCGGCTCGCACACGAGCGCTAGCGCTCCCAGGGCTTGGAAATTGCGTACTAAATTTTTTCCCCAGTAGCCACACCCAATCACGGCCACGGTGTTTTGCTGCACGACGGTGGTTCCTCTGTTGCCATACCAAACATGCCCATGGGTCTTCTGTTGCCGTGCAGAAATTGTACCCCACCTCCTCCTGCGTGGCTACGCCCCTATCTTCTCGCTAGATGCATCTGCATCTTTGTGCTTGACCACTCCCCACTACTGCGACGCGAGGATGTATCCGCAACAGGTCCCGGCGCCAGAGGAGCGATAATTCGGGAGCCCGCTGACCCGGCCTGGTTCCACCTCTGGCTAGCCCCCGCTTACCCTCTGGATGCGATCTCTCCCCAAGGGACAGGGAGTGTGGCAAATCGTGCTGAGTTTCGCTACCCTATGGGCAAACGCAGTAAGCCCAGGCTTCTGCCTATCCAGACACTGTCGTGTGTGAGAAGGAAGACACTATGCGTGAGGTCGCTATTGTGAGTCCAGTACGGACAGCGGTCGGCAATTTTGGTGGGGGATTAAAAGATGTCTCAGCGGCGGAATTGGGGGCAACTGTCATCAAGGCCGTCCTGGAACGGACGGGCCTGGAGCCCGATAAGATCGATGAAGTCATTCTGGGGCACGGTTACCCGGGCGGCGAGGAACCGGCTATTGGGCGGCTGTGTGCCCTGAAGGCGGGGTTACCTATTGAAGTGCCTGGCTATCAGTTAGATCGCCGGTGCTCGTCAGGCTTGCAGTCGATTCTCAATGCCTGCATGATGGTGCAGACGGGCAATGCCGACGTGGTGCTGGCCGGCGGTGTGGAGAGTATGAGCCGGGTGGAGTTTTATACGACTGAGATGCGCTGGGGTAGCCGTTTCGGATCCGTGACCCTGCACGACCGCCTGATGCGGGCGCGCGCCACTGCTTCGCCGGACGAACGTTTTGGTGTCATCTCGGGCATGATTGAGACCGCCGAGAATTTATCCGAACGCCATCATATTGCCCGAGAAGAGCAGGATGCCTACGCCCTGCGCAGTCATCAGTGCGCGGTAGCCGCAGTGGAGAGCGGCAAGTTTGCCGAAGAAATTGTCCCAGTGTCCATCCCCCAGCGGCGTGGCGACCCCAAGCTGTTCCAGGTTGATGAAGGGCCACGCAAGGAGACCTCCCTGGAGGTCCTGGCAAAGCTGCGTCCCGTGACACCTGGGGGAACCGTCACGGCGGGCAATGCGAGTTCGCAAAACGATGCGGCGTCAGTGTGTCTGGTAGTGGCTGGTGATAAGCTTGACGAGTTGAGGCTAAAGCCCATGGCCTTTTTGAAGGGATGGGCAGTGGCTGGCGTGCACCCAGCGTATATGGGCATTGGGCCTGTGCCGGCGGTCGCCAAGGTGTTTGCACGCACCGGCTTGACATGGGACGACCTCGATCTGATCGAGCTGAATGAAGCCTTTGCTGCGCAGGTGCTGGCAGTACTCAAGGAATGGAAGCTCGACAGCTGGGACAAACTCAACGTCAACGGCTCCGGCATTTCGCTTGGCCATCCCATTGCAGCTACTGGGGCACGCATTCTCACCACCTTGCTGCACGAAATGCAGCGTCGAGACGTGCGCTATGGCCTGGAAACAATGTGCGTCGGTGGTGGCCAGGGTGTGGCAGCCATTTTTGAGCGCCGGTAGAGGACAAAGCGGGCGAGGGGGAGACGGATAGGCATAGATCTCATCACATTGGAAGTGCTACGGCATATGTTCGACATCCTTGCTGACGAGAGGGAGACTGCACTGCTCACGAGTGCTTATTCTAGCCTGCTCAAGGAAGGGATGGACGCGTCGTCAGCGCTGTGTACCACCGGTGGTGAGATCTTTGCCCAGGCGGCCTCGATTCCGATTAGGCGTTGCGTCACACCTATACAGGTGTCAAGCGCGATGAGACGTTAGAAAAGGAGTAACGATGGGCGCAGTGCAGCCAGAACTCACACCGATGGATTTGGGGCGGTATTACATGCGTCGTATGGCCATGCGGGTTGATGCCGAACACTTTCAGGAGCTCTGCCGGACGGTCGCATATGCTATTAATCCGGCACAGACAGCATATAATCTGGCTGTGCACTATGGTGTCATTGACCTGCCTACCCCTGAAGAGATCTGGCGTGCCGGTACTCTCCCCGATTAAGCACGTCGCTGTAACAGTTGGTGGACGGCATCGAGCATGTCTCGCAGACCAAAGGGTTTCTGGAGGACATGCTGAGCGCCTAAGCGTTCAGCAATGGCGAGCAGCGTATCACACCCTATCTGGCCTCCGCCAGACATAGCAATGATGCCCGTCGTGGGAAAATCGCGCCGTAGCTCACGAATAGTCTCAAAACCTTCCTGTTCTGGCATCAAGATATCAGTAATAATCACCTCCGCTGGCATGGTCCGCTGGCGCTCTATCCCGGCATGGCCATCAGAGGCTTCCACGACTTCGTGGCCGACTCGCTCTAAGGCTTGTCGGAGGATATCGCGGGTGGGAGCATTGTCGTCGATAATCAGAATGCGTGCCATAGTGTAGGAACCCTCACCGCGTGCACGGTGCTCAGCCAAGCATAGCACTATGGCTAGCATCGTACAGCGCAGTGGCTAGTTACAAAAGGGAGCGCGATAGAATGGCCAGGGGCAAAATCGTCTGCTGCTTGTGTAAGGCTTCCTCAGCAGAACGTCCATCACTGATGACGGTATCCCCGGGGCCCAGGACCGTTTCGGCCATATGTAAACACCTTTCCTTCCTCGCAACGTGGCGATAGATATGCACCTCATAGCTCTTACCTTCCCACAGGAAACGCTCACTGAACAGCAATTCCTCGGCGATAGACATGTGATCTCCTCGGGCCTATATGGCCGCCCTCCCCTGACTTAGGACAAGGGTCGCTTGTGTGTAAACCTATGTGGTTTGATCTAGCGGCTTTGACGTTCTCTGATTTGACATTCTCTGAGATGTCCTTGCCTTCATGGATAATAGTGCAATTCCAGTGCCATTTTACGTACCCAACACCCTATCATGGCTGGCTTTTCGCTATTGTCGATACTGGCCCAATTCGACCTTGACATCAATAGGTTAGGAAGAGAACGCAGCAGATTGCTGACAGAGAGGGTGATGGACGCAGTCCCGACACCAGGTCATTGCCCAAGAAACTGGGCACAGCGTTATGAAATCTGTGCAGGAGAGAGAGAGTCAGAAACAGAGGTAGGAAGGTGGATGGTGACGGTGGTCCCCTGACCTTCTTCACTGGCGAGATGAATCGTACCACCATGCTCTTCAATTATTTTATGTGTCAGCGCTAATCCCAGTCCTGTGCCTTTGGGCTTCGTCGTCCAAAAAGGTGTAAACACGTAATCGACCTTGTCAGCGGGAATACCCATACCGGTATCCTTGACCACCACCTCTACATCCGTCGCGTACAGGTCAAGAGCCGGAGGAGGTTCTTCTGGGGCATCGCTGGAGGTGTCCCTGTTGCTAGCGGTAGTGAAATCGAGCAAGGCTTTGGGGACAGGGCGGCACAGGATACTCAACTCTCCACCCGTTGGCATCGCTTCAATGGCATTCAGGACGATGTTAGTAAAGCAGCGGTGGAGTTGTTCAGCGTCAGCCAGGAGCGGAGGCAAAGCAGCTGCCCAGTCAGTCTTGAGCTGAATGCTCTGCTGCTGCAGACGCTCGCTGGAAATCTCGACCACACGCTGCAGGAGGGCAGGCAGGGCAACTGGGGCACACTGCAACCGTGCTGGCCGCGCCAATGACAAAAGTTCTTCCACAATATAATTGATACGATCCAGCTCCTGGGGCACAATGCGATCGAACTTCTCTACAAAACGACTATCGTGATGCTTGCGGCTCACCAATTGAGCGAAGGTACGGACAGAGGCAAGGGGATTCTTGATTTCGTGTGCCACACCTGCGGCCATCTGCCCCAAAGCCGCGAGACGGTCAGCACGGTGCAGGCGGCGCTCCAGGGTCCGCATGGGCGATAGATCCTCGAAAATCGCCAGGAGTCCTCCCGCTTGCCCTTCCCAATCCTGCAACATGGCCGTGCGCAGCGCCAATGGGGTCTGTTGACCGTCATGACGGCAAAACTCGAGACGTGGTGCAGTGAGCGGCGTGCGATGGTGGCGTGAGGTCTCGAGCACTTGCAAAAATTGGATGTTATTAGCAAAGACCTGCGAAGCGCTTTGGCCGCGAATGTCCACGCCTTGTAAACCCGTGATCGTCTCGGCCATGACGTTGAACGTCTCGATGCAACCGTCGACATCTAACGTCAGGAGACCGCTGGTCATGGAGGCAAGAATATTGTCATTATAATTGGCAAGAGCCGAGAGCTCCAAGACTTTGTGGTCGAGCTGGCGGTTACTCTCCTCAAGGGCCATACGATGCTTGCCCAGTTCATGAGTCATGTGGTTGAAATTTTCAGCGAGGACAGCAATCTCGTCATGGGTCTGGACAGCAATAGTGTGCGTGAGATCCCCCAGTGCCACCGCGACTGTCCCCTCGGTCAGTACCCGTAGGGGTGCCACGATACGTCGTGCCAGGAAAGCTGCCACCACCATACTCAATGCCACGCCTACTATACCCAGAAAGAGCACCCGCCAGCGTGTCTGGGCAATCTCCATCTGCATCTCATGCAGAGACAATCCCACGCGCACTGTGCCCCATTTGTCTGAGCTGCCTGGCGCGAACACTGGCACAGCAATATCGTAATGCTCCGCGGTCCTCCGCGTCTGTGGCACATACTGGATGAGAGTTGCCCGGGCTTGTACGGCCTGCTGACTCACAGGATCTGCCAATACCAATCCTTGTTTTTCACTATGCTCACTATAGACTGCGACACGTCCGTCACGGTCAAGGATGATAGCGTACAGTACATCCCCTACCTGGGCGGTCTGTTCCGCATCTTGCTCTAGCGTAACAAAATTATAAGTGAGCAGGGATTTCGTACTCACAGCGGCCAGATTTGTAGCGATAGTCTCACCACGTTTCTCCATCTGATGCACAATCGAGGCCCGCTGCCGACTTTCCACAATGAGCAAGAGCCCCAGAGTAAGGCTGATCACAAGACCGATGAGGGCCAAGAACAATTTATGCCGCAGGCCGAACGTATGGAGAGGCCACATACGTGCTAGGAGCCTACTGTGGTTTTGGAGTGGCGAGGGAGACACGAGGTGTTGCATCGAACCAGATCTTTTTCATTGGAAAGTAACGCGCACCCAGGGCATTCAAATCAATCCCCTGAACATACGGCTGGAACAGATACTCGCCAGTATAATACATCAAATTTACTACAGGCGCATCCTCCATGATTAGCACTTCGGCCTGGCGATATAATGCTATACGTTTAAGATAATCACCCTCGCTGCGCGCCTGTTCAAGGAGGTAATCAACCGCAGGATTGCTATAGTGGGTATAATTGGTGGGACTCTGCGAATTGAATAGAGAAAAAAGGAAATCATCAGGATCAGGAAAATCGGCATGCCAAGTATAACGATACATGGCCCCCGGGCGCTTTCCTAAAATTTCAGTTTTATATTGCGTCCAGTTCTCCGCTGTGAACAACTCGACCTTGATGCCCACACGCTCCAGATCCCGTTGAATTGCCTCATGTTCCTGCAGTACTGCAGTGCTTTTTGAGCTTGTCCATAGCTCCAATGGCGGCAGGTCTTTCCCCTCAGGATAACCAGCCTTTGCGAGCAGTTGCCGGGCGCGTGAGAGATCATAGGCATATCCTGTCAGGTCTGGATTGTATCCCGGCATGCCGAGTGGGAGTATGCCACGCGCCTGCACATAGCGATTTTGCCTGATGGTACTAACCATAGCCGCCAGGTTGATGGCGTAATTGATAGCCTGCCGTACCTCACGTTTACTGAGCGGGCCATGACTCGTGTTGATACACAGAAAGGTTGTCGTCAGGAGTGGTTTGCGTACAAAGCGGTAGCGGGCATCACTGCTCAAGGGTGTCCCCTCTGGACTTGTCAGTGTAAGATCAACATCCTCAAGAGCCCCTTTCTCAAACTCAGTCAAAATACTCTGGTAGTTCTTCATAATGCGATAGTGTAGACGGTCCAGGAAAGGGCGCCCCTCAAAGTACGCTTCATTTGCCTCGAGAGTAATTTCCTCTCCCGCCATCCAATTCACGAAGCGGAAAGGGCCTGCACCGACAGGTCGCCGTCCAAAGTCAGCCCCAAGACGCTGCACTTCTTCTGGTGGCACGACTTGGGCCTGGACCATGCCAAGCAGAGCGATAAATGGCGCGTAAGGTTGAGACAGAGTGATTTGTAGTGTGTAGGCGTCCAGAGCTTGCAGTCCCTCAACGCGTTCTGCAGCACCAGCACGAAATTTTGCGGCGCCTTGTACACGCTCAAAGAGCCAGGCACGTGGTGACGCAGTGCGCGGGTCAAGGATACGGGTGAAGGTATAGACAAAATCATCCGCATGCACCTCTCGACCGTTATGAAACTTCACCCCCTGACGCAGATAAAAAGTCCACACCAGGCCATCACGCGAGGCCTCCCAGGATTTGGCAATAGAGGGGACCACATTGAGGTTGGCATCCAACTGCACGAGCCCATCAAATATTTGTAGCGCTACAGAGGTAGTATATATGTCCGTGAAGAGAGCCGGATCCAGCGTGAGCGGTTCTTGCCAGAGTGCTTGATGATACGTCCCACCAGATGTCGGAATAGAAACCGCCTGCTTTTCCTTACCTTCGTCTGAATGTCTTGTATCCTTACAACCCACAGCGAGTGCAATAAATCCACTGCAGAGGTAGGCAAGGATTACCCGCCACCGTTGTGTCACAATCATGGAGAGTTCACCCGCACGGTCTGCCTTGCTAGGTCATTGTGCATCCCGTCTGTACTCAGGACTCATCAACCTATCTACCAAAACAAAAAAGATGCAAGTTTCTATGGTTTACACTTTTCTGCGGGTATTTGCAAGCACCTATATTGTGGTCTAATCAACACGGACAGCTGACTCAGGGTGATAAGTAGACCGAGGAGGTGTCCAACGATGGCAGAGAAGCGACATAACTCTACCGAAGAGTTCACACGCGCAGCCATGTGTCTCGTGACCGCGCAGGGCTATGGCATGGCCGACACCGCTCGCCATCTAGCGCTCAAGCCCATAGGTTAGGTTGCTGGCAACGCGCGTGTGCCACGCAAGCCAGTGCCGCGTTTCCCGGTCACGGCCGGATTGCCTCAGATACGGCAGAGGGCCAGCGGTTGCGCGACGCAAAGAAGCGGCACTGGCTCGCGCACCAGTGTGACGTGGCCGAGCCTGCTCACTTGTGGGGAGGCGATCGCAGCTCGGTGTGGACGGCTGAGAGCTGGTGGTAGGTGTCGACGCTGTTAGATTTCTATGCTCGTAAAGTGGGCGGATGGGCGATGCGGAGTGGGCTCGATACACCGGTGGTGCAGGACACGGTGCGGCTGGCCCTGGGACGTTGTCATCCCACCGCAGGTCTACTGCAGCATGCGGAGCGCGGCAGGCATGATGCCAGCCAGGCGTCTCAAGCCCTGCTGGCAGCCCCTGAGATCGTCTATCGTATGAGGTGTAAGGGCGCGTGGCTCGCCAATGCCGCGGCCAAGCGAGGCTTTGGCACTGGCAAACGCACGTGCATGGTGCACCGTTATGACGCCGCGCGTCAAGAGGCGCGAGACGGTCGTAGTGCTTCCATGGAGATGTTCTCCAACCACAGACGGCAGCACTCGTATCTTGGAGAGGGCAGTCCCAATGCCTAGGAGAAATGTACTCGGGTTGCTTCACTGTGTGCCCGTTTTTCCTTGACCACAACACCATCAGTTAGTCCCCGCTATCGGAGGCATACGCCCGATCGACCAGACTGCCCTGTGTCACCACCGCACCCGAGGTCAACAGAGCAACTACGAACACCACACTCGCGATCAACCGTTTCATCGCTAATTCCTCCTGAAGATTGAGTCCAATACCATCACCATGGCACTTACTAAGGAACCTTCTCCATCACTAACCTCGCCTCTTTTGGAATACACCATATCTACTAGGATGTATTGCAAAAAAAATAGCCTTTAATATAAGCAACAATACATATTCTAAGGGTATATGGCTAGTTACTTCATTGTAATACATCAATGATTTCTAGGATCTACAAAATAAGAGAGACAAAATAATATTAAAAACTCAACAAATAAAATTTTTACAAATGTAAAAAACTGTACCTTAAACGTGTTATATTAATGCCAAGAAGCAATTCCTGACTCATTAATAGAGCAAGATAAATGCCAGAATGGGTGACGCTTCTTACAGAAGAATATCTAGCCTTTATTATCAGTATGTTACATGAGGGGGACATATTAGAAAAAGTCTCTAGAGGAGCATGGCCCAGCAATAAAGGCCTAGGCAGAGGCTTGCTGGATTGCACATGTTTCTGTGCTATTGCACAAAAAAATGTGCAATAGCGCACAAAAGAATGGCACCGATACGGAAGCAAGAGGGAGAAAGGGTAGCCAGGATCAGAACAGGAGGTAGCGTGAGAACGAGCAGCTATGCTGCCTCACGCTTGCAGGGAGAAGTACAGGGGATGATGAATTTTCCGGGGCTTTCGGTGTCTAGGATTCGGAGGAGGTAGTGGGCCGGATCTGCAGCATGTCCATTTTGGTTAGCAGTGTATTGCGATGAATACCTAAGCGCCTGGCAGCTTCCGTCTGATTCCCGCCACACTTTTCGAGCGTTTGTACAATATAGTGCCGCTCAAATTCGGCCTTGGCCTGGCGCAGGTCAGCGCCCGTGGCAAAGAGGTCATCCGCCAGGTGCCCACGCACTGATTTAAGATCGAGCGGCATATCCTCAATGTCGAGGATACGGTGCCGACTGAGGACTACCAGCCGTTCAATCATGTTTTCCAGCTCGCGCACATTCCCTGGCCAATGATAATGGGTAAGCAGCGCCATCGCCTCTGACGTCATGCCTTGTACCTGACGTCCAAAGGCTTTGTTGTACTTCATGAGGAAGTGATTGACGAGGAGCGGGATATCCTCACGGCGGTCACGCAACGGTGGCACCTGCACTGGTATCACATTTAGACGATAAAACAGATCATCACGGAACGTACGCTCAGCCGCCATCTGCCTGAGATCTTGATTCGAAGCAGCAATAATCCGCACGTCCGTGCGAATGGTTTTACCGCCCCCCACGCGCTCAAATTCACGTTCTTGCAGCACGCGCAATAATTTGGCTTGTAAATCGAGGCGCAAACTCCCCACCTCGTCGAGCAATAACGTGCCCGTATGCGCCAGCTCAAATTTGCCGCGATGCATCTCGATAGCCCCGGTAAATGCCCCACGCTCATGGCCAAAAAGCTCGCTCTCGACCAGGTGCTCCGAGATGGCGGCACAGTTTATTGCCACAAAAGGATTGAGGCGACGCTGACTCTGCTGATGGATCGCCCGGGCAATGAGTTCTTTCCCAACTCCGCTTTCCCCATTGATGAGTACAGTGGCGTTGGTGTCAGCAACACGTGCGATCAAATCGTAAATCAGACGCATTTTGGGACTGCGGCCGACAACAAAATGACGATCGACCTCGGCTCGTAAGTCACGTAAATAGAGTACCTCACGCAGCAAGTTCTGATGTTCCAGCGTGCGCCGCAGTAAAGAAAGAATTTCATCGATTTCGAAAGGCTTCTCGAGATAATCGTAGGCACCAAGTTTAATGGCCTCGACAGCCACACGGACGTCTTTGACGGCTGTGATCATGATGACGTCAACATTCTCATCTAGCGCCTTGATACGGCGTAAGACTTCGATGCCATTCATGTCTGGTAAGCGGACGTCGAGCAGGACAAGATGCACGTCCTCGTGCCGCAGCAGGTCTAAGCCCTTTGACCCGGACTCAGCCGTGGAGACCTGAAACTCATCTTCGAGCAACACCGTATATGATTCCAACAGGCTTTTATCGTCATCAATAATCAGAATCCGTGGGAGCACATCGACTTCTGCTAACATCTTACTCCCCTTCCAACTTCGCCTAGCCGCTCTCGTGGCCTTATATTATATTAGGTATCTCGAGTCTGTCGCGGCAGATTCTTCCGTATTTTTAACATATACGCACGCTAGGCACAATAACAGAAATTCACGCCCCTTCCCCAGAGGAGAGCCGGCATGTCTACAACGCGTGGTGTGACTCATCCTTCCCCGTCTCGGCCCCAGCGACGGCCACAGTACGGTTCCGATGTCATTGTCGATATGCTCCAGGCCTGTGGTATCGTCTATGCGGCATGCAATCCAGGCGCCAGTTTTCGCGGTCTCCACGATTCTATCGTGAATTATGGCGGCAATACCATGCCGGAACTGATCCAGTGCTGTCATGAAGAAATCTCCGTGGCGCTGGCGCATGGCTATGCCAAGGCTACGGGGACCCCCATGGCGGCCTTGATTCACAACATCGTCGGCTTGCAGCATGCCAGCATGGCCTTATTCAATGCCTGGTGTGACCGTGCTCCGGTGCTCGCACTGGGTGCGACTGGCCCTATGGACAGCACACAACGCCGACCGTGGATTGATTGGATCCACACCGCCCTGGTCCAGGGTACGCTCGTTCGAGATTACGTCAAATGGGACGATCAGCCTCACTCACTGGCCAGCGTGCCGGAGTCATTGCTGCGCGCGTACCGCATTGCGCAGACAGATCCACAGGGGCCTGTCTATGTATGCTACGATGCTGGTTTGCAGGAGGAAGTCGTCCGCGTCCCACCGGTGCTGCCTGATCCGCAACGCTATACGCCTCCAGCCTCGCCACAGGCCCACCCTGAGGCGCTAGAACGCACCGCGGACCTGTTGGCCCAAGCCGAGCGTCCTGTAGCCATCGCGGACCTGATGGGGCGGAACCCTGCGGCCGTCGAGAGCCTCAAGGACTTGGCCGAGCTGTTAGCCATGCCCGTGATCGACCGCGGTGGGCGCTTTAATTTTCCTAATACGCATAGCCTTGACGCCACGGATGCTGCCAGTGATGTACTGGCCAATGCCGATGTCGTTTTGGCGCTGGACGTCTTGGATCTTTTCGGTGCCCTGGGCAGCGTCGATAAAGCCACTCGCATGTTTCGGCCTGCGATCGGCCCGCAGACGCAGATCATCCATATCACCATGGGCGATTTTCTGGTGCGCAGTTGGGCCGCCGACTATGAGCGTCTTCAGGCTGTTGATCTGCCCATCGCCGCCGATACCGCCGTGGCACTGCCGCACTTGCTGACACTGTGTCAGACCCGCCTGGGGCGCGCAGCAACAGCGCATATCACAGCGCGAGCCGCCCATCTCAGCACGCAGCACCATGCGCGGCGGCAGCAGTGGCAACAGGCTGCCCAGTTGGCGCGGGCGCAGCACCCCATTGCCGTGCCCACGGCGGTTGCCGAAGTGTGGGAGGTCATCAAGCACGAAGATTGGGTATTGGTCAACAATGCAGTAGGAGCTTGGACACGACGTTTATGGGACTGGGAGCGCTCAGGCTGCACCCTGGGCAGCAGTGGTGGCGCAGGTCTGGGATACGGTATGGGCGCGGCGCTCGGCGGTGTCCTGGCACATCGTCACAGTGGCAAAGTATGTGTGAACCTCCAGGCCGATGGCGACCTGTTGTACACGCCGAGCGCCCTGTGGACAGCGGCGCATCACCGTCTTCCGTTGCTCGTCGTCATGTTCAACAATCGTTCGTATTATAACTCGGAAGAGCATGCCCTCGACGTTGCCCGCGTCCGCGAGCGTCCCGCAGCCAATGCCGGCATTGGCACACGGTTGGACGATCCACCGGTCAACTTCGCCCAGATGGCCCAGGCCTATGGCCTCTATGGGGAAGGGCCCATCGCCACCCCTGATGCCATTCGCCCCGCCCTGGAGCGCGCCCTCCGTGTCGTCAAGGACGAAGGCCGGTTGGCCCTGGTCGACATCGTTATGCAACCACGCTAGGAGACGAGACTACGCCTTGGGACACTAGAGTATCTGAAGTACGGCAAAGGATTGTGGTTACGATATAGAATATACTATAAAGTCACAATATGGCGCAAGCGTCATCACATACTGAAGATTGACGAGCAGGGAGACCGGTATGGATTTTGAACTTACCGAGCAGGAAAAGTGCTTCCGGAACAATCTGCGTCAGTGGTTACAGGAACATTTACCGCCAGGCTGGGGGAAGACTGTCTTTGAGCCGGTGGACTTGCACGACCAGATTGTGTTCCTGAAACATTGGTCGCGGCAGTTGTACGAAGCGGGCTATGCTGGTCTCGCATGGCCCAAGGCGTACGGCGGTGCCGGTGCCACGCTCATGGAGCAGGTCATTTTTAATGAGGAAGTGGCGCGTTTCAAAGCCCCCACGCCTTATAACGCTATTGCTCTGGGCATGGTGGGGCCTACCCTCATCGAAGTCGGCACAGAAGCCCAGAAGCAACGCTACCTGGCGAAGATGCTGACCTGTGAGGAAATCTGGTGCCAGGGGTATTCAGAACCTGGCTCTGGGTCTGACCTGGCCGCATTACAAACGCGTGCTGTCCAGGACGGCGACGAGTTCGTCATTAACGGACAGAAAGTGTGGACGAGTTATGCCCACGATGCGGCTTTTTGCTTTTTGCTGACCCGTACCGATACGACCGTGCCCAAGCACCAAGGGCTCTCCTGTTTTATCGTGGATATGCACAGTCCCGGTGTTACCATCCGACCGCTCAAGCAGATCACGGGTGAGTCAGAGTTCAATGAGGTCTTTTTCGAAAATGTGCGTGTCCCCCGCGACAACCTGGTAGGCGAGTTGAACAACGGCTGGATGGTGGGTATTGGTCTCCTCATGCATGAACGCGCTACGACGTCCATTTTGGGGCAGGCGAACGTGCAAGTGCTGATCCAGGAGTTGGTTGACCTGGCCCGGCAGCGCGGACGGCACCAAGAGCCCGTCATCCGGCAACGGCTGGCGCAGCTCTACACGGAAAGCGCAGCCGTGAAATACTACGGGTACCGCTGTCTGACCAAACGGCTACGCGGTCTGCCGCCTGGGCCAGAGGGCTCGGCGCATCGCCTGGCACTGACGCGTATTGTGCAGCGTGCGCAGGAACTGGCGATGGAACTTGAAGGTCCCTATGCCCAACTCATGCACAGTTCACCCTGGGCGGTGCAGGACGGCGCCTGGCAATTCAGCTTTCTGCGCTCCCGTTCTGCCACTATCGCTGGTGGGACAGCCGAGATTCAGCTCAACATCATTGGCGAACGTGTACTCGGCCTCCCCAAAGGCTAAGGTGCTTTCTGCCTGTGCCTGACACTTGGTAAGACAATGGGCGTTGCATAGTGTGTCCTTCGCACGCCATGAGGGCTGGTGGCACTCCTTCTCCCCATCCTCGCCCTCCTGCGAGCGCTCAGCGCCCGGCTGATGGACGGCTCTCCTCGTTGCGGTCGGGAGGAGGCTGCGGACGTGCCACATCGGCATCCAACGCCTGACGGCGCTGATCCTTCAGGTAGGCCTGGAGTCGCTGCTGCAGCAGGGGGTCATCTTGTTGCAGTAGCGACAACAGCTCAGCCATTGGCTTGAGAGCGAACGCTTGATCAAATTTCTCCACAGCTTCCTGATGTTGCCCCATACGCCTCAACACAGCGCCCCATTGATAATAGGCTTCAGCGTTGGTCGGATCGCGTGCGAGCACATACTGGCATTGGATAATGGCCTCTCCTGGTTTATTGATATAGGACAGGGCCGCGGCCCAGTTGAGGCGGGCTTTCAAATGGTCTGGATCAGCCGCCACGACCTGGGCAAACAGTGCTGCGGCCTCCTCGTAGCGACGCTCCTTAAAGGCCAGGCGGCCGTCCTGATAGACTTTCTCAAGTGCCGGCGTCTGCGGTGCGAGGGGCACCTGTGCCGATTGCTCACTACTACACGAGGCCAGCAGTACCAGCGTGCATACAACTCCTATTCGCCACCAGATCGTTGCCATCATATGCCCTCTATACTTACACATACTGTAAGGTACTGTACGACGCGCGCAAGGCATGTACAGCCTCAGTGACCGTCTTGCCCTTGATGGCATCAGCCAGCAGCCCGGCGAGATGCTGCATAGCGTCCTCACGCATGCCATAGCGCGTCATTTCCTGCACGCCGATGCGCAGCCCGGACGGATTGCGTGGCTCTGTATCGCGCGGTAGCAGGTTGTAGTTGACGATAATATCGTTCGCCTCCAGGCGCTGCGCCACGACCACGCCCCCCCCGTAGGCCGCCACATTGACCGCAATCTGATGACTCGCCGTATAGCCAAAATCACGCGCTTCCACTCGGATTCCCTCGTCATCCAGCGCCCGCCCCAGGGCTTGCGCATTGCGGACAACCTGAGCGGCGTAGGCGGTGGCGTGCTGGTGCATCTCCCGGATAGCCACCAGCAGCGCTGGCAGGGTGTGGAGGTGATGATTACTGGACGAGCCAGGGAACACCCCACGGTCGGCCGAGGGCCAGTATTTCCGTGCATTTTCCTCATCCAGATCCGCTACAATCACCCCACGCTGTGGGCCAGGAAACGTTTTGTGCGTGCTGGCGGTCACCCAGGTGGCGCCGTCACGCCAGGGATCCTGGAACTGGCCGCCCACAATCAAACCAAACACATGGGCCGCGTCGTACAGGATGGGAATGCCCCGTGCACGACCCATGGCGGCGAGTTCCTGGACTGGCTCAGGAAACAAAAACAGACTCTTGCCCAGGACCAGCAGACGCGGCGCCACCTGGTCAATGAGATCGAGACTCTTCTGCACATCCAGGTGATACAGGTCCTCGGTCAGCGGGAAGTAGTGCAACGGGATATGCCTGGGTGCATCCAGACTGAGTGACAGACCACGGGTCTGGATACGCCGGCCGAACACACCGATGGTGTTATGACTGATGTGTCCACCGGCGGGTGTCGAGTTCACTATGACGGCGTCGCCACCCCGTAAATAGCCCAGGGCAATCGCCGTATTGGCGGCATTGCCACTAATGGGGCGAACATCGGCCTGGCGACAGCGCGTCAGCGCTAACAGTTCCTCGCGCGCCATGGTCTCGATCTGGTCGATGTAGCGCGTGCCCTGATAATAGCGTCTGACTTCATCGCCCCTGTTTGGGTGCCCCTCAGCGTAGCGGGCCATAAAATCGCAGTTCTGGATGGCGCGTACCGCCGGGCTCTGGACATTTTCGCTGGCAATAAGATTAATCGTCTGCCGACTGCGCCACTGGTCCTGGGCGTCGACAATGGTGCGAATATCGGCGATATCCACTGGCATCTTATCATGTCCTCTAATACAAGGTGTTATTTTTCACAACATGCCATGGGGGACACTCTTGGGACATGTACGTCAGCTTGACACTGCTCCAAAGATGCAGTGTTCATGCATGCAATAGACATCCTCAATGCCTGCTCTCGGCCGAGCATAACGCCATACCTTCCACAAATTTACAGGGCTTGCCCCGTTGCGTCCAGGAAATACATAGAGGGATGAGCCGGCCATCTGTCTCCTAGGTCCATGTGCCTGCAGCTCCGCACACAAATGGGACTTGACACAACCAAGCTTTCTCTTGGCAGCTTCACGTCGAGGCTATAGAATGGTCACCGCCGTAGACGCTCCCCGTGTGATATGTCCACCCTGCACCTGGGAGCAGATGGTCTTGGTGCAATGGAGAGGAGCTTTGGCACGATGCCTGAGTTACC
>JBMDXC010000132.1:0-16048 GCA_048594805.1 Candidatus Entotheonellaceae bacterium
CCAATAATCGGCATGTATTGTAGCATACCAACTTTTCCCCATGTCAAGCTGATATAATATGCTGGGTGCACACCCAAGTGTATACCAGACCGCTACGACGGAACCGTCAATGATGGTGACACGTTCCACCACAGAGTTCAGTGGCGTGGAGGCATTCCTATCCGTCCTGCATGCGACTGTTTAAGATTCCGACAGAGAGGGCATCGGAGTTTCCCTCTACCAAAATGAGACAACAATGCTTTATATCTCTCAACAGGCTCTCATTTTGAGAGGATTATCCCTGTTTTCCCCTTTTCCTTTGTCTTCCTCCCAGCTCGTTTCTCGAAAATGACTTTATTATGGCGCTACACCTGTGGCAAGTGTGCTTGGCATAGACATTGCACCTACAGAAGGTTGTTAAACCAACTATGAGAACTCTGGCAAAAACGTTTTGATAGTTGGGAAGTCTAAGGTGGGGAAGGAGGAAACACGTATGTGGCTTGAGTGGTGGATTGAGCTGCTCCACTATGCCAGCGGAATTGCACTGCTTGTTTATCGGGCGCTTCGCTGGTTGCTGTAAGCTCCCTCGACCAGACACGGCCATCCTTCGGAGTGGCCGTGTCTGGGATGTTTCAAGCTATCCATATCAGGCATAGAACGATCCCAAAAATAGATCGTTACTGCGACAAATATAAAAACTGCGGGCACTGCGGCTCGCTAGGCGGCGCGAGCTGCATGGAAGGAGATGGCCATGGGAACCGACATCTTTGAGAAGATTGATGTCCATTTGCAGAATCACCGGATGGGTACATGGACAGGCACCTTTCGAGACTACCTGGGCATGGTGATAAAGCAGCCGTCGCTGGCACAGCGGGCGCACGCTCGACTGTATAACATGATCAAACGTACAGGCGTGCAGGTCGATGACGAGGGGAAAGAACACTACGCCTTCTTTGAGCATGACTTGTTTGGGATCGATGCACCCCTGGCCCGGGTGGTGGAGTATTTTAAAGCGGCAGCTATGGGCTCTGACGTTGGGCGGCGTGTGCTCTTACTCTACGGTCCACCGTCCTCGGGAAAAAGCCAGCTCGTCATTCTGCTCAAGCGCGGCCTCGAGGCTTATACGCAGACCAATGAGGGTGCGATATACGCGATCGCGGACTGCCCGCAGCACGAAGACCCACTGAATCTCATGCCGCATCCCCTACGCAAGGATTTTCAGGCCGAAACGGGTATTCATATCGAGGGCGAGCTGTGCCCGCTGTGTGCTGTGCATCTGCGCGAACAGTACGAGGGTGACGTGTATCGCGTGCCCGTCAAACGCATCTTTTTCTCGGAAAAAGAACGCATGGGGATTGGCACGTTTGTCCCCTCTGATCCCAAATCCCAGGACATTTCGGAACTCGTCGGCAGCATCGACCTGTCCACCGTTGGGGACTACGGATCTGAATCGGATCCGCGTGCCTACCGCTTTGACGGTGAACTCAATGTGGCGAATCGGGGCCTGATGGAGTTCATCGAAATGCTCAAGGCCGATGAGCGTTTTCTCTACGTGCTGCTGACGTTGTCCCAGGAAAAGAACATCAAGACCGGCCGCTTTCCGCTTATCTATGCCGATGAGTGCGTCATTTCCCATACCAACGAAACAGAGTTCAACGAGTTTCTCGGCAACAAAAAGTCCGAAGCGCTGCACGACCGCATGATCATGGTGCGTATCCCCTATAACCTGAAGGTGTCCCAGGAGGAGCGCATCTATCAAAAGCTGCTGCGTGCGACCAGCCTTGCGGGTGTGCATATTGCGCCCCATACGCTGCGTGTGGCGGCGATCTTTGCCGTCTTGTCCCGTCTCGAAGAGCCCAAGATGAGTGGCCTAACCTTGCTCAAGAAACTCAAACTCTACGATGGCGAAGACGTCGACGGCTTTCGTCAGAAGGACGTCAAGCAGATCAAGGAGCAGACCGAACGCGAGGGCATGGATGGGATTTCGCCGCGCTTTATTATCAACCGGGTGTCCGCTTCGCTCATCAAGCCGGACACCCGCTGCATTAACCCTATCGACGTGCTACGGGCGCTCAAGGATGGCATTGAGCAGCAGAGCCAGTTCAAAAAAGCCGATCGCGAGCGCTATGCCACGCTGATTGCCGATGCACGACGGGAGTATGATGAGATTGCCCGGACCGATGTGCAGAAAGCGTTCTTTGTCTCCTTCGAAAAGGAAGCGCTGACGCTGCTCGACAATTACCTGGACAATGTCGAGGCATACTTGGATCAGTCGAAGCTGATTGATCCGATCACGGGTGAAGAAGTCCCACCCAACGAGAAACTCCTGCGCTCTATTGAGGAAAAGGTCCAGGTACCCGAGCATGGCAAGGACAGCTTTCGCAACGAGATTTTCCGCAAGGTGGCCATGGCGAACCGACACGGCGAGAAGTTCGACTACACCACACACGAGAAACTGAAAGAGGCCATTGAGAAGCAGCTCTTTGAGGAACGGCGCGACACCATCAAGCTGACCATTGCGTCGCGCAGTCCGGATACCGAACAACTGCGGAAGCTCAACGAAGTCATCGAAACGCTGGTGACGCGGGAGGGCTATTGCTCTGAATGCGCCAACGAGCTTCTCAAATATGTCAGCAGCCTGCTGGCACGGGAGAAGTAATATGGCGCAGAGCAATACATACCGCAAGAGTAGCAGCGAATTACCATGGGAGTTGCGCCGCCGGGGACTCAAGGATAGCCTGCGGCACGATCAGCGGGTGAAAGAAGCCATCCGCAAGAATCTCCGCGAGCTGATTGCCGAAGAGGCGATTATCACCTCGGATGGTACGAAACGGGTGAAGATCCCCCTGCGCTACCTGGACCAGTACCGCTTTAAATACGGCCAGCCTCCCCAAGGGGTCGGTCAAGGTGAGGGGCAGCCAGGCGATGTCCTTGGCCAGCGCGGGAGTAACGGGAACAGCCCTGACGATGGTCAACCGGGGGATCAGCCAGGCGAGCACATGTATGAAGTCGAGGTGCCACTGGCAGAGCTAGCGCAGATGATGCTCGAAGACCTGGCGCTTCCCTGGCTGGAAGAAAAGCCTGAGCGCCAGATCACCACCACGAGCCATCGGTTTACGGATGTCAGGCGCAGCGGTTCACTGGCCAACCTCGACAAACGTCGTACGCTCCTGGAGAACATTAAGCGTAATGCGGCGCGGGGTGCCCCAGTAGTGGGCCACTTCCACGATGCTGACTTGCGCTATAAAGTCTGGGACACCTATGAGCAGCACCAGGCCAAGGCGGCTGTCTACATGCTCATGGATGTGAGTGGCTCTATGACCACGAGCAAAAAATACATCGCCAAAAGTTTCTTTTTCTGGATGGTGCGTTTTCTGCAACTCAAGTACCAGAAGGTCGATATGGTTTTTATTGCGCATGACACCGAGGCGCAGGTGGTCCCAGAACAGGACTTTTTTGCGATGTCACAGGGGGGCGGTACGTGCTGTTCGTCCGCTTATAAGCTGGCGCTGACGTATCTGCAACAGCATCACCCGGGCGACCGCTGGAATACCTATCTCTTCCACTTCTCGGATGGCGATAATCTGCCGGACGATAATGCCGTCTGTAAGGGGCTGGTGGAAGCGTTGCTGAAGCACTGCAGCATGGTGGGATATGGGGAGATTCGCTACCGCGATGACGCGAGCTTCTACGGCTGGATTGGGCAGACGAGCTCGGCCCCCAGCTCGCTGCAATATGCTCTGCAAGGCATTCCGCATCCGCGCTTGCTGAGTGTCACCATCACCCACAAGGAAGAACTCTTTCAGGTGTTGCAGACTTTCCTGCAACCGCGGGAGATGGCGCATGTTTGAAGAGCGTGTAATAGAACTCGAAACCCTGGCACGGGATCAGGGTTTAGACTTTTTCCCGATCTCCTTCGAAGTGGTCCCGCAAGACATTATGACGGAAGTTGCCGCCTATGGCCTGCCCACCCGGGCCCGTCATTGGTCATACGGCAAAGTCTATCAGCATCAGCATCTCTACGGCACCATGGGGCTCTCAAAAATTTATGAGATTGTCCTCAACAGTGACCCCGGGCTGGCCTTTCTGCTCGATTCCAACCCGGAGATTGCCAATCTGCTGGTCGCTGCCCATGTCTTTGGGCATGTCGATTTCTTCAAAAACAACCTGTGCTTTGCGGATACTAACCGCCGCATGGTCAACGATGCCGTGGCGCATGCGCTGCGCATTGACGCGTACATCGAGCGCTACGGCCTCGAGGTTGTGGAACACTTGATGGACATTGGCTTTGCACTCGACCGCCATACAGATCCGCATAAAGGCCTGCTGCGCCAGCCCTATCCGCCCCGCCGTGTGGTCGAAAAGGCACACGTAGTCCTGCCGTATGACGATCTCATGGATACACCCACGCGCAGCATCACCTATGTCGTGGAAGGGGAACGTCTCCCACCGTACCCTGAGCATGACCTCTTATGGTTTTTGACGACTTATGCCCCCCTGGAGGCCTGGCAGCGTGACGTCCTGCAGATCATTCGTGAGGAGTCGTATTATTTCTATCCTCAGTTTAATACCAAGATTATGAACGAGGGCTGGGCCAGCTACTGGCATGCAGAGCTGTTCCACTTCTACGATGGCGTGTCGCCGGAGGAAATGATCGAATTTGCGCGCTTGCATGCTGGGGTAGTCAACCCGGGAGGACGTTACTCCATCAACCCGTATTATCTCGGCTATACGATTCTGGTCGATATTGAAAAGCGCTGGGATCAGATGCATGCGGCAGGCGAGACGTCCTTGACCGGGCGGGAGAAACTTTTTGAAGTGCGCCGAACCGAGGACGATTTATCGTTCCTACGCAACTATCTCACGCCAGAGCTCGTGCAGCGGCTCAACCTGTTTGCGTATGGCAGTAACTGCAACCATCCGCCCGGGAAACAGTGTCCGCAGTGTCAAACGGTGGTGATCACGGCCCGTGAACGCGATGCCGTGGTGGAAGCCCTGTTGGCACCCCGCTATAACTATGGTGTGCCACGTATTGTGATTCAAGAAATGGTCAACAATACGCTCTGCCTTGAACACCTGGATCGGGCGACCACATTTCTTGACCGCCAGTATGCCAACAATACGTTGACGTACATAGCCGAGCTGTGGAAGCATCCAGTGAATTTGTTCACCAGTGACGAGGACGGTCGCGAGACGATCCTCACGGCCCGGCCCAATACATAAGCGGAGAACCAGAGAAATCATGCTACGGAAACACCTCCTCACGGACTATCCAGCAGAGCAAGTTGCTGAGCCAGGAGAAAAAGACATCGCGGCGCTCGCGACCGTATGGGTGACCTCGGAGGCCGCTGATTATCCGATTGACAATGCCTTCGACAGCCACCGCGGCCCTGGAGGAAGCCGCTGGATCGCCGGAACACCGGGACCACAGAGGCTGCTCCTGGCCTTCGATGCCCCGCAGCCCCTGCGCCTGCTCCGGCTTGAGGTCGAAGAACAGAATATGAGCCGTACGCAGGAGATCCAGGTGGCGATCTCGCGAGACGGGGGGCATACTTATCAGACACTGCTGCGCCAGGAGTATACCTTCAGTCCCCCAGGCACGACGTTTGAGCGTGAGGAGTGGGCAATCCCGGCGGAGGGTGTTACCCATCTGCAGCTCGTTATCACGCCGGACAAAGGGGGCGCACCCTGCCATGCTACATTGACCACGCTCGCCCTCCAGTAGGCATTGTCAAGTTGTTGGCTGAGACGCTTCATGAGGCAAACGGGTGCTCTCCCCTGATGGTCAAAAACACCTCGTCAAGGTGCCACTTGTCACCTGGTTGGGCTCGTCGGTGCTTCAGCTGATGCACGTACGCCTGCCCAAACTTCAGATACCACTGGCGATGGCCTCGGAGGTCACATCAATGTTGCGCTCGAATAAGAGATCCTGCACGTCGCGGTAGCTTAAAGGGAAGCGGATAGTACAGCCAGACGCCATGGCTGAGGATCTCGCCGGGGAAGCGATGGTGCTTGTAGTAGGTGGGCTCAGCGGGGGAAGTCATGTCTGGCTACCTATCCTGGTGTCGAGTGGTTCGTGAGAGATCAGCACCGGAGCAACTATGTCATGGGCTGGGAAGGTGGGTGAACAACTTGACAATGCCCTGGAGCCGGATCCACGGCTTCAGAAGCGCCAATGCAGTACCACACCTGCGATAGTGCGGCCATCGCTCAGCGGTAGCAGGGTCCAGGGGAGTTGACGGCGCTGGTACGTCTCCACCAATACCCCCCATCCCACCCCGATCGCGTAACCGGCCAGCACGTCGCTGAGATGATGCTTGTTGCCATAGATCCGGGCCACACCAACAAAAGCCGCGGAGGCGGCAGTAACCGCGGCGGGCACGAGGCCGTAGTCGGCGTATACGCTGGGTATGATCGAACTGACGGCACCGGCGTCAGCGGATGGAAAGGCGAGCCGATTGGAGCCGTCGGGCCGGCGCCGTCGTGTGAGGTATTTCAGAGGCTGAACCACACTCTGCGTGCCCAGTAACGCCGCCAGCGTTTTTTTGCCGGTGGCGACCAGCTTGGGATCCTGCACAATCGCGCCAGCGATATACAGGCCGGCCTGTACTGGACTATAGTAGAGCAAGGCGTAATCCTTCCCGACCTGTGCGAGTGGATCCCCCTCATCGTGTCCAGCAAAGTGGGCTTGTACTTCGTCGTCAGCCAGGCTAGCCCCGCCGATGAGGGCCGCGGCCGGCAGCCCATAGGTGAGAGTAGGAAGGGCAAAGGCCGTCCGGGCCCCACCCCATGTCAAAGTGAAGACGTCCTGGAGGTCGTGCCATAGGCGGAAGCGGTCTGGGTACGCAGTGACCCCCGGGCTCTCGGCCCAGCCTGGGACGGCGGCGAGCCATCCGGTGAGGAAGCACAGCGCCAGCGCGCCGCCCCAGTGCCAGCGCGGCGGCATCGCGCGTGTCCCTCCCATCGTCCGCCGCTGCCCGCTCCTTCCTGGCCTGTTACCCTCAGCTGGCATGGTCCCCCTCCTGCTCACCATTAACCGGCGGTAGGATGACACCAGCCCCGCCAGGCCCATTCGAGTATACTAGGGCTCGGGCCGAGGCGTCTGCACGACGCTTGGCGGTAAGATCGGCAACACAACCTGGGGTTGCTCGATGCTGAGGGCCAATAAGAAGGTCGTGATTGGTCTGGATGATCATATGGTAGCCCTCTGCGGACCTGAGGGATGGAGGGCACCGGATGGTGCCACGCTCTCCACCCGGTCTCCCAAAGCGGCTTGGACCCTCTTGGCATCGCGCCTGCCAGCGGCCAACCCTGGTGGCCTGCCACGCTCGCCCTGCGCGCAGTGGGCCAGGCCCGCCTCTAGAGCCTGCAGCGCGGGCCCATGGCACAGGTGTCAGCACGATGGTTCGCCCCATCACCCCGTCTCCTCGTCTTGCCAGCCCGGGCGCTGGAGCGTTGCCCGCACGTCTGGCGGCCGCCAGCGCTCTCAGTAAAGACTGCGGCCTTGCCCGTCAGCACCGAGCCGTGGCTCAGCATCACCATGCTCCACCTGAGGATGCGGCGTCTTACAGCCAGAGCATGACTTTGCAGACAGGCTCTTAACGTCGGGCACGCTGGGCTGCTCCACGTGCCGCGGGCGCCTTCTTGCGTACCGGGGCGTGGGCCTGCGGGGGCATATACGCGTCCTGCCGATGCGCGGCGGCAAAGGTGCGGGCCGCACCAAAGATTAACTCGGGTAGCCCCGTGCTGATCATCATGTCGCTCTGGACCAGCTTGCCAGCCGTGTGGGCCCGCTGGGCGGCCTCCGCCGTCAAGCGCTGGCAGTCCGGGTGGTCCGGCTCGCCCGGATGCCCGAGCGACGCCGCTAGGTCGTGTGGGCCCCCCGTAATGCCCGTCAGCCCTGGCACGGCCAAAATCCCCTCCAAGTTCTCGTGCGCCTGCTTCGACTCAATCTGAGCAAGCACAATCATATTCCGGTTCGTCCACGTGGCGAAACCGAGCTTGCCGCCGTACTGCGCAGTCAGCACATGCGCGTCGTTGAACGCCGTCCCGCGCCCTCCACCCCAGGAGCGTTGCCCGTCTGGAGGAAACAGGCAGGCGTCGGCCAGCTGTTGCGCTTCCTCCTGGGTCTCGATGTGCGGACCGACCACGCCCTGGATACCCCGGTCCAGCCATAGGTTAATCATATACGGCTGAATAGTAGGGACACGGGCCATGACCGACATCCCATAACCATTAGCCACCCGGACGATGTCGTCGACGTCCGCGGCCGCGAAGGCGCCGTGCTCGCCGTCGAGGGAGACCGCGTCGAAGCCCGCTTGCGCTGCGGCCTCGACTGCCCAGAGGTCCTTGTAGGTCAGGGAGAAAACGAGCGCTTTGCGACCAGCGTGGTTGGCGGCGAGGATAGTGTTCTCAATCATCGTGTATTCCGGGCTCCAGCTTATAAGGTTAACAAACTCGACATCGCTTTTTGCCGCGTGAACCTGTCTTGGGTCACAGCTGCGAGGCGATCGCCATACGCGCACGTCCAAGGGCGCATACCCCTGGCAATCACCACTGCTTTGTACCCTGCGACACAATAAGGGCGAACGTCCACTTGCCGTATTCTGCCAGCTCCACGATTGGGAAAAGCGGTGCGCAATGCGAAGCCATCAGCGGCTTACCAGCGCGGCTGGCGGGGCTCACGGCGTGATTCCCGCGGCCGCGCTTCGTTGACCGTGAGTGCACGGCCAGCGAATTGTGTACCGTTGAGGGCGTCAATAGCGCTGTGCGCCGCCTGGCTATCCGGCATTTCAACGAAGCCAAAGCCACGGGAACGGCCGGTGTCACGGTCGGTCATAATCCGGATCGTATCGACCGTTCCAAACGGCTCAAAAAGCTGAAGCAGGTCCTGCTCCGTAGTAGTAAAAGCGAGGTTGCCCACAAAAATATTCACGGACAGTTCCCCCAAGGAAAAGGTGCACACCGTCGCTGGCTCCTCCACATTCTATGCCGCCCAATATGGTCGTGGAGAAACTGCGAGGGATGATCCAGTAGCTGGTGGGGGAGCATGCCAGAAAGTGTGCCAGCGCGCAAGAGCTATATTACTTCGGTAAATATCAGGTCAAACGCCACCCGCAGCCATCTTCTACTTCCCGCCATACCCCATCCAAGTAGCACGGGGACGGGCCCGGCAGTTCGGGCTGTCAGGGTCGCCCCATGTGACCGAGGCTGGCGCATCGTTCTGCAGCACGTTGAACCCTACCGCCACCAGAAATTGGATGCCGTACTCACATCGTCTTCGGCAGGCGCTTTTGGTCATTCTTCGGGTGTTAAACCCTTGGGCTCCTCCAGGCTCTTGGAGTAGGAGTCATTGTAAAGGAGGACCAGCGGCCGTAGGCAACGAACACCGCAAGGAGCCCCACCACTATGGCAACTCGCCGCCACACAGAACGCCGTTCCCCATTCTCAGGCGTTCGGAATTACCCCAAGCTACAGGTACACGCCCCAGTCCCCAGTGGCTTGCCTTTAGCGGCGGTTGACGTCGAGACTACCACTCGTCGGTTGGGGACAGTTCATAGGGACATATGTACCAGTAAAGTGATCGAGGTCATTATTATCCAGCATCGCCTCCACGGTGAACATACAGGCTCCGGCTTGGGTAGGGGACCAGACCATGGTGATCAACACATCACGCGGGTCCCCCGAGACCCGAGCACTTGCGGTCCCGGAGAGCGTCCCGCCCGTGTTGTGCTGGGCATCGGGGAAGGTCTGTTGCCAGCTTCCCGTAAGCTGCGTATTGATGTGGGAGAGGCTCAACAGGAGCATCCCTCGGCCTGCTTGGCTGTCCTGTATCGTGCCCGTCCAGGTGCCCGTCAGGTCATTGGGCGTATCATCGTTGGAACAGCCCAGGAGGACTACCGCCAGGGCCACTGCACACCACCATGGTCTCCACTGCATGGAACACCCTTTTCTAGGTCTCGTGTGCACTCTGCGCCAAGAGCGTATCCCAAAACATCAGCTCATACTCTTGCAGCATGCGGGCTGCGCGTATGCTGCGGTGCGTCTCCACACCCCGAGCCAACCCGGCCTCAATCACCGCGAGGGCCTGCGAGCTGACATCGGAGGGCGTCGTGGCAAATTGCGTAAAGAACCGCACCGCCTCCTCCTGCCAGCCATAGCGCTGGCGCACGCCTGCGCCATGCGCTCACGATTGGCTCCCCAGGCGGCAAAATTCACGGATAATGCCGCTCCTTTCCCGAGGAAGTCTTTAGAGGGACGGTGAACGTCTGTCAACGGGCTATCCGCCTTCTGCCCAGCGAGTGTGCGTGCCGTGGCGCGGTCGCTCCCCTGGCTCCCAGCAGCATGTGTGATCAGAGCAACTGTGCCTTCCCGTCCCGCTCTATCTCCCCTCCCCTGCCCGCGCTATTGGGCAGTTGAACCACCATCGATGACGAGTTCACTGCCCGTGACAAACGACGACTCATCGGAGGCAAGATACAGCACGCCATAGGCGATATCTGCGGTCGTGCCAGCTCTGCCGAGTGGGATACGCCGTAACCGTTCGTCCCGTAAAGCGGTATCACCCAGGACATCACGCATCATCTCCGTGTCAATGGGACCAGGATGCACCGAGTTACAACGGATCTTGTCCTTGGCGTGCTGGACGGCGGTCGCCTTAGTAAAGAGTCGCACCGCGCCTTTCGTGGCGGTGTACGCTGAGGAGCCATAGGGACTCCCGACCAGCCCGGCAGTCGAAGAAATGTTGATAATGGAGCCGCCACCAGCCTGCCGCATAGCTGGGATGGCGTATTTCGTCCCAAGGAAGACGCCCTTGACGTTGACTGCCATAATGCGGTCCCAGTCGTCTTCGGTCGTCTCCTCGATCCCTTTGCGGATGAGAATCCCAGCATTGTTCACCAGGATATTGAGCTTGCCATATCTCTGCACGGCAGTGTCTACAGCGGCCTTCCAGTCCGCCTCCCTGGTAACGTTGAGATGGACGTACGTTGCGCTGCCGCCCGCAGCATGAATCTCCCCTTCGACCTTGCGCCCGTCATCGTCGAGCACATCGCCGAAGACCACCTGGGCACCCTCGCGACAAAAGAGCTGCGCTTCCGTGGCCCCTTGACCCCTGGCACCACCACTGATCAGGGCCACTTTCCCGTCCAGCCTGCCCATGACTACCTCCTGCTCGCAAGAGCCTGTGTCAATACGCTGCTCTCCGCATGCGATGGTCCCATTGTAGCGCCGGGTGAAACGCTGTCAACCATGCCATGGTAGCGTCAGGACTACCTGCCCTTTGGTAAAGGGGGAGAGTAGTGGGTTGTGATCCCAGCTGGGGACAACAAGGCCTCTGGAGGTTTAGGGTAGGCAGGTGGGAAACCGTGATGAGGCTTCCCCTGTATGGGGAAGCCGACTCGGCTTATTGCTCTAAGCACGCCTGGAGCATCGCCTTGTGCTGTTTGAGCTTATCCAGGGCTGTGGTCGTAATCTGCCGCACGCGTTCACGGGAGATATTCAAATCACGGCCAATTTGTTCCAACGTCTCGACAGGACTGTCACCCAGGCCAAAACGCCGTGAGATAACGGCCGCCTCTCGCGGTGTTAAGCAGGCCAAGGCATCTTGTGTATAGCGCTGGAGTGCATGTTGCACCAGGACTTCATGGCTGCTGGTCAGGCGCGTATCCGGCAGCAGCTCACGGAGCGGCCACTGCTTGCCAGGCAAGGGGTTATCAATGGAGATTTGCTCTGGGGTATGTTCCAGGCTCCACGCAACGCGCTCCAGAGGCATATCGGTGCGCTGCGCAATTTCCTGGGGTGTTGGGGTCCTGCCATGCTCCACAATGAAGGTGTCAACAACCTGGTGGACACGTCGCACGTTGTCACGACAATATTCCGGAAGCCGCATAAGGGACTGTGAGGAACTGGCACGGTGAATAGCCTGGCGAATCCACCAGATGGCATAGGTGCTGAACTTCAGATCGCGTCGATAATCAAAATTGTCGACTGCCCGCATCAACCCAATGTTGCCGTCTTGAATCAGATCACTGAGTGGCATGCCGGTATAGCGAAACTTGTAGACGACACTGATAACCAGACGCAGATTGTGATTGACCATCTCTTGTTTCGCTTGTTCCATCACAGTGTAGACGCGGCATAAGTCGTGCCATAGCAGGCGTAACGCCTCCATACTGTAGCCAAGGGTCACAACATAGCACGCGGCGCGCCGGTATTGCCCAGTAACCGTGGCTCGCGTCATAGCGGTATGAAACTTATGCCAGGCCTGATGTAGAAACTCCGGATGCCACTCCAGACCCTGGAGCAACTCCCGCATGGCAGCCTGCAATGGCACGATGGCATGAGCCTGTGGCAGGTTCTGCCCTTGGACTATCTGACGCATCTCGTCACGCAGAGCGCACAGACGTTGCAATGTGGCTTTGAACTCAGTAATAGTGGGCGTAGCTCCTTGGCGGCAGAGGGAGGTCAAACGCACTGGCCCCTGACATATACGGACCCTCCAGGCCAATAACAGGGGAATATGCAAGAGGTGCTCGAGAAGCTGCTTCTGCCACTGCGTACGGCTTTCCATAATGTGCTTGGCGAGGGCCCGTTCGCTCTCGCGCGACAGCACACTGTAGCGCCGCACATCGCGTAGATATCGGTCCAGGCACTCATTCCCGTCAGTACGTGCGGGTTGTTTCTTGTCTGTCTTCATGCGTCCAGAGCGAGGCGACGATACAGTTGGCATGGATGCAACTTCCTCTAGGATTGGGATCCCTACTCCTGTCTTCTGCTCGAAGTGGGTATAACATGCTGCCCGTGTGCTTCCTCAAGAGGTGTCCTGAGGATACACGAGGGAGCAGGGCAGCTTCTCTGCTGTGGGTGTCTTCAAGAGGTCACCAGAGAGTGCACCCACGCTCCCTCAGCCGCGGGTGTTAACGCCTGTGTTCCTGATGCTCCCGACTCTGGCTGCCGTGGCCGTGCGTTTGGGAGCCGGTCATGCCCTGGCGCTGCGTACCAGCGCCCATGTTACGGCGAGACTCATGGCCATTACCGTGCTCGAGGCATTGCGCCAGTACCTCCTTGGCCCGAGTAGCCAGGTGCTGATGGCACTCCTGCACTTCCTGGAAAAATTGCACCAGTTTCTGATCTCCAGCCCCTTGGGCATCCTGGAGATACTGCATAGAAGTCTCACCACCCTGTAAGGCGTGATAGAGCACACTGACAACGTTGTATACCTCGTCCTTGACGCCAGTTTTATGCTCAGCCGTAGTAGTTGCGCCCTGATGGCTCGCCATGTTGCATTCCTCCATCCAGAAATCTATTTCCGTTACACACATAGTGTGATTGTGGTTGTTACGACAGTATGCGATCTCTAACACCGATCCTGGTAGCACACTGTATATACTTGCCTGAGCAACTTTCGTGCCATGATGGGGACAATGGCCTCGGGCGTGGTGACAGACGAGAGGGTGGACGAGCGGGAGGGACAATGGCTAGGAAGGACAGGACTCTCTCATGTTGAGCTACTAAAGTGAGAGATGCTCTCAAGGTGAGAGATACCATACCTGATGCTGCACATCAGCACGCCGTGGGGTGATATCGGTGCGCCTCTGGCTGTCCCTCATGGCTGGAGGACAATCTTGATGCAGTTGTCCTTTTTGTCCCGGAAGATCTCATAGCCATATGGCGCCTCTTCCAGGCGCAGGTGATGCGTGATCACAAAGGCGGGATCAAGCTCGCCCTGCTCAATGCGCCCGAGCAATGGACGTAAGTATTTGTGTACATGTGTCTGGCCCATTTTCAAGGTCAAACCTTTAGCAAAGGCGGCCCCTATCGGCACCTTATCCAGCAACCCGCCATAGACTCCTGGAATGGACACGGTGCCGCCTTTACGGCACGTCTGGATGGCCTGCCGCAAGACATGGAGGCGGTCAGTAGCCAGAAACATGGCCATCTTTGTCCGGTCATAGAGGGCATCGATACTGGTGCCATGCGCTTCCATCCCCACCGCGTCAATACAGGCATCAGGGCCGCGCCCCCCGGTTAAATCTTGGAGCGCCTCGCTGACATCGACCTCCTGGTAATCGAGGATGGTGGCCTGGTGCTGCGTGCGTGCCATCTGCAACCGCTCTGGAATCCGATCAATGGCAATGACCTGATCAGCGCCGAGCATGTAGGCACTGCGAATAGCAAACTGTCCTACTGGTCCACAGCCCCAGACGGCGACGGTATCGCCTCGCTGGATGTTGCAGTTTTCAGCAGCCATATAGCCGGTGGGAAAGATATCGGACAAAAACAGGACCTGCTCGTCCCGTAGACCGGCTGGTATTTTGACAGGGCCCGCGTCGGCAAAGGGCACACGGATGTATTCTGCCTGTCCGCCGGCATACCCCCCATACATATGGGAATAGCCAAAAAGCCCGGACCCAGAGTAGCCATAGGCTTTTTCCGCCATCCAGGCGTTTGGGTTCGAGTTGTCGCACAGCGACCACAACTCTCGCTGACAGAAACAACACTGGCCACAGGCTATAGCAAAGGGTATTACGACCCGGTCACCGGGGCGCAGGTTATGCACGGCACTGCCAACCTCAACTACCTCCCCCATGCATTCGTGTCCCAGGATATCTCCTGCGTGCATGGTGGGAATATACCCATTGTAGAGATGGATATCTGAGCCACAAATAGCGCTCAATGTGACCTTGATAATGGCATCCCGTGGGTTAAGGATCTTGGGCTCCGGTACTGTTGTAACGCGGATATCGCCTTTGCCATACCAGCACACTGCTTTCATCTTGCGTCCCCTCTGTCCCTGCTCAGCGGGATACTCTCTGCGAAACCTTCGCATCGTCCGCTGTTGTTGGGGTCTCACCCGTTTCGATAATCTGTTTGAAACGACGTAGATCCTCTTTGAGTTGCTGTTCGGTGAGGGTCTTAAAGAGCTGGGCAACTGCTACCCCAACTATGCCGCCTGGCGGCGTATATTCGAGCCCCACCCGCACCTCAGTACCACGGCCATTCGGGAGTTCCCGGAAACGCACGGTGCCGACATGGTCCACGTCCGCCCCAGGCACAGAACGCCACGACAGCAAGGCATTTTCTCGTTCGGCGACAATATCGGCGTCCCACTCTATGGGGGCTGGCAACGGTGCTTTGGCCACCCAGTGCGAGCGTTTGCCGTCGGTGCTCACCACGGATTCGAGATGCTGCATAAACCGGGGATGATTTTCCAGGTGACGCCAGAAGCGATAGACCTCTGTGGCGGATTTGTTAACCGTGATAGTCGCGCGGAGCGCCACACCATGGCGCATGTCACGCCGTGTGGTCTTCACGCCCAGCGCCTGGTAGGCCGCGCAATAGCCCGTGAGGCCACGGTATATGAGGGCACCGCCACCGAGCATCAGCGCCAGGTTACCAAGTGAGCGACGCAAACCATAGAGCACCAGGGCCGTACCACCGATCAGGGAGAGCCCGCGATCGAGGTCGCCAACATTCCGAGGGTATCCGGCGGCACGTATACGTTGCTCAGAAAGAGTTGTGGCATGTTGTGCCATGATTGTTCTCCTTCTCTGCATTATCGCTATTCTGCGCTCCTGCGCGTCGGCTGGCATGCGCGCTGCCAGCGGCCATACGAGCGAGTATCTACCCTGATGAACAAAGAGCTCTGTAGGCAGACATACGCAATTTCTATGCCAGTTGGTAGGCCACTAAAGTGCTTACGAGAGCTGAGTGATAAGATGTCTCGGCTGCTTTTTGAGGGACCACCCTGAAAGTTATGGGAAAAATAAAATAGGGAGCATAACGCGCTAAGGGTAGCTTTTGGGTTTCCTGTTTTCTACTTTAACACAAAAATAAAACACAAAAAATTTTCCACAGAGATTGGCGAATAAGAGGGGGGACTAGGGGGAGATCTTTATTTAGTATATTTATTTGTATGTCCCTCTAGAGTAGAGGTGAGTTTTTCCTCTGTTCTAGAGGTCCCCTCTAGTGAAGAGGTAGTGCACGAAAAAGCACTTCTAAAAACGAGGATCTCTGATATAGAGATCCTCTGCAAACGAGGATCTCTACTGTAGAGGTGCCTCTATTT
>JBMDXC010000133.1:0-3576 GCA_048594805.1 Candidatus Entotheonellaceae bacterium
GCCGATGTCGTCGTTATTCCTTTCAACAACGCGGTGGCAGCCCGACGCATCCTTGCCCAGCATGCTGATGAGTTGGCCGCAGTGATCGTGGAGCCGGCGCTGGGCGGGGTAGGCTATATCCCGGCTGAACCTGAGTTTTTAGAGGCCTTGCGCGAGGAGTGCGATGGCCAGCAGACGCTGCTCATCTTTGATGAAGTGCAGACCTTACGCATGGCTCCGGGAGGGGCACAGCAGTGGTTTAACGTCATCCCTGATCTGACCTGCATGGGGAAAATTATCGGTGGCGGGCTACCGGTAGGTGCCTTTGGCGGCCGGGCTGACATCATGGAGGCGTTTGATGCCACCAGACAGGCCCCAGGCATTCCCCATGGTGGGACGTTCAATGCCAATCCCATGACCATGCAGGCTGGCCTGGCGACCATGCACCAGCTTACGCCCGAGGTCTACGAACGCCTCAACGATAACGGCACAGCCCTGCGGCACCAGCTCGATGAGATGGCCCGGAGCTACCATGTGCCCGTACGCATCACGGGCGTGGCGTCCTTCTTTGGTATCCATTGTACAGATCGGCCCGTGACGGACTACCGCAGTGCCCAGGGTCAGGATATGGTTCTGCGTCAGAAACTCTTCCTGCATCTGCTCAACAATGGTATCTACGTTGGCAATAAAATCGTTGGCAATATCTCGGTGCCTATGGGACGTGAGGAACTCGACAGCTTCGTGCAGGTCTGGGAGAGCTTTTTACAGAAGGTGCGGTAAATCCACACGCGCGTTATCTACGAGCACTCACTCAGGACCACAGACACAACACGCTCCACACATTGAGACATTCCGCGGAGCGTGCGCTGTGCGCGAAAAACGCTCAGGCTGCTCCGCTACTTGCGGCGGGGATCTTTTACTGTTGGTCTTCCAATGCAGCAATCGCCCGGTGGAGTTTGTCGTGCTCAGTCGTGTCGTCGGCAGACACAGATAGATTCCCGCGCTTCTCAACGCTGTGTCACTCTCTGTAAAACCCTTGCATCCCCCGGTCGATTAGGGCTCTTCGACGCCGGCTAAAATCAGCAAGTCTTCCGCGAGCAAAATATCCAGGCTTTTCTCCGCTATACGGTTGGCAAAAGTCTCACGCTCTTCTTCAGAAAGAGTAGGAGGCAGCGTAACCCAGATATGGGCATCCTCATCCTCATAACGCACAAAGGAGACCTCCAGCCGTGCGTCTGCACAAAGGTCGTGAATAAAAAGGCTGAAAGCTGTCATTGCCTTATCAAGTTTGGTCCGATAATCACGAGATGTCTGGATCATGTCCACCATGGGTCACCTCGGCAGTAATCGCCGCGACAAATTCTTCGGCCCAACGCACAGCACGGGTTGCCTGGATGTGACTGACGCCCTTGAGACGGTAGTCAGCATCAAGCCGCAGTTGGAGCACTCTATTGAAGTGCTGCCCAAACATGGCCGGATAATATTTACGGCGTCGAATGAGTTCGATCACAAAAGAAGCCTGAAGCCCAGAGTGGCTCCACTCTGCGCGTTGTATACCTACATAGTCCAAGGCTGCCTGCGCTGCCCACAACATGGCGTAGTATGCCCTGCTAGTCGCGGAGTGGTATAGCCTTCTCTCTAAACAAACTTGCGCTGCTTCTAGAGCTTCTCGTGCATGGTTCAAAGGCATAGTCTAGAGTCTAAGCCTTTCGGATGCAGGGTCCAAGGCGATGCAAAAACTCTTTTCCAGGTTTTTAAGCCAAAAGCGCCTGAACAGCATGGCACAGGAGACGCGACAGGTGATTTTACGATTTCCTCTGTTCACCGCTGCCGAGGCTGACCTTACCATGCACTCTGCCACCAATGGCGATACCACCATGGCCAGCAGCGACGGCACCTAGCCCCTGAGCAATGGTCCCGGAGCCAGCGAGCTGGGCCGTATAGTGGGCTGCGTTCCCCAGGCGTGTCAGTTCAGCGCGGTGTGTGTCAGTGAACCACTGTCGTTTCGCTTCGGGCTGAAACACGCGACGCATAGCTTCAGTACCGTCCTACGCTGGCCTATCATGTTGTCTGCTATGCGCGGCCTGCCGCCAGAGGGGGATATATCCTTCAAGAGTGCCCTGGGGTGACAGCCGCGGGAAGAGTACGAGGGGCACAAACGGCCCCATGCTGCGGCTTGCATCACCCCAGGGCGCTTCCACCTGCATCACCTCAGCCCCCTACCTCCTGTATTACCTGCCTTATAGTGGTCCAGAGCCTGGGCACATGACACCTCAATGGCCGCATGCTACTATGCCTGCAAAAATTTTGCAGTGCACGCCAGGGGAAGAAAATGCGCTTCTCCCCCTTTCTAGTATTATGTCTGTCATGAGCAACAAAACCTCATCCACACGCGAACCACAACGGGTTCATCTGCATGCATACGAGCGACTCAGCAAACTGTGCGCTGAGATTCAACGGGGACATTACCCAACCAAGGCCCAGTTGGCGCACGTAGTCGAGCGCAGTCCGCGTACTATACAAAACGATCTGCATGCGCTTGTCAACGATTTCGACGCGCCGCTGGACTTTGATCCGGTTAAGCACGGCTGGTATTTCACCGATCCAGCGTGGCGTCTTCCCTCTATTGCCCTGACTCAGGGCGAGTTAATCGGCTTCTTCGCTGCCGAACGGATGCTCCGTCGCCTGGGTGCTTCCTCTGAAGTGCAGCGCGCTCGCAGTGCCCTGCGCCGTCTCGCGGCCCTGTTACCGGAAGAAGTGGTTGTCGACCTGGGCGCCCTTGAGGACGCTATCAGCTTTGCGCCAGAGCCAGTGCTCGATGTCTCCCCAGAAGTCCTGGGCAAGCTGGCTACTGCTGCCAGGCAGCGCCAGACGCTGCACATCCACTACTACTCATAGTACAGGGCCGAGCATACCGAGCGCGATGTAGACGTGTTGCTGTTGCATAATGCCTTGGGCGAATGGTACGCCATCTGTCATGATCACTACCGTCAGGCTATACGCGATTTTCATGCCGGACGCATGCTCCGCCTCAGTGAGACTGGCCGCACGTTCACGCCACCTGCTGACTGGGACTCTGAGGCATATCTGCGGCGCGGCTTTGGCATGTTTCGCGGCGGCCAGGACGTGGTAGTAGAGGTAGAGTTCAGCGCAGAGCAGGCGCGCTACGCCCGCGAGCGCATCTTCCACCCGACACAGCAACGCCAGGAGCTGTCCGATGGTCGCCTACGCCTGACCTTCGAGACGACGGAAGCCGCGCTAGAGCAAGTGGCCCGCTGGCTCATGCAGTATGGTCCACAGGCCAGGGCGCTGCGACCACTCGCGCTCCGCGAGCTGCTGCGCGAGCAGCTCAGGCGGGCCGCGGCGCTGTACGATCAGGAGGTAGAGGAGGATACGAGTAATGATTGAAGGGAGAGAGAGCTACGAGGCGTTCTTCCGCGTGGCGTTTGGCAACGAACCGTTTGATTATCAATACCGCCTAGCCACGAGTGAAACACTGTATCCGCTCGTCAGCGTGCCCACTGGCGCTGGCAAAACCGCCGCCATTCTTGGTGCATGGCTCTGGCGCCGGCTGCACAAGCCCGCAAGTGTTGGGCG
>JBMDXC010000134.1:0-6824 GCA_048594805.1 Candidatus Entotheonellaceae bacterium
GTTGCTGGTGATCTTGACCTGTTTCCTGGGCTTGCTCGCCGTAGCGGCCTCATGGTCCGAGATCCAGGAGCGCGTGGGCCTGTTTCACGCCAATGTGCTGTGGGTTCTCACTGGCGTCATGGGGGTCTTCCTGGCTCTGGATCTGTTGCTCTTTTATGTCTTCTGGGAAGTCATGCTGGTGCCCATGTACTTCCTTATCAGTCTCTGGGGGCACGAAAACCGCGTCTATGCCGCCATAAAATTCTTCATCTTCACCCAGGTCAGCAGTCTGTTGATGCTCGTAGCGATTCTGGCGCTCGCGTTTCTCCATCACCAGCACACTGGCGTCTACACGTTTGACTATATGCAGTTGCTGGGCACCCCCATAGCAGCGACTACGGCCATGTGGCTCATGCTGGGCTTTGTGATTGCCTTTGTAGTCAAACTCCCGGCGGTGCCCGTCCACACCTGGCTGCCGGACGCGCATACCGAAGCGCCTACCGCCGGCAGTGTGTTGCTGGCCGGACTCCTCTTGAAGACAGGGGCATACGGCTTGTTCCGCTTTGTGTTACCATTGTTTCCCGCAGCAGCGCAAGCCTTTGCACCGGTGGCCATGGGGCTGGGCGTGCTCGGCATTCTCTACGGAGCGATTCTGGCCTTTGCTCAGACGGACGTCAAACGCCTGGTGGCGTATACCAGTGTGAGCCATATGGGCTTTGTGTTGCTGGGCGTTTTTTCCTGGAACCCATGGGCGCTGCATGGAGCCGTGATGGAAATGCTCTGCCACGGCCTCAGCACAGGAGGCCTGTTTATCCTGGCAGGTGCCCTGCAGGAGCGCCTCCATACCCGTGATCTGGGGTCTATGGGAGGCCTGTGGTCAACCGTCCCGCGTCTGGGTGGGGTTGGTATGGTCCTGGCCATTGCCTCCCTGGGACTGCCTGGCCTGGGGAACTTTGTGGCCGAATTCTTGGTGTTGCTGGGGGCGTTTCAGGTCAGCCCCGTGCTGACCATCGTCGCATCGCTAGGACTCGTGCTGGCCGCAGTGTATGCCCTGAGATTTATCCAGCGTACTTTCCACGGTCCCAATACCAGGGGCTGGCACCTGCCGCCTGATCTCACGCTTCGGGACATGGCCATTATGGCGGTGCTGATCGCCTCCCTGGTGTGGTTGGGTCTCTTCCCTCAGTCTGTACTCAATACGGCTGACCCGGTGCTGCGGAGCCTGCAACCGCCTGCCGCGTACAGCGCCACTGCGGGGAGGTAGTACCGTGCATATTCCTGATCTGACCGCCCTCTTACCCCTCATCGTGGTTGCGGCTACTGCCCTGGCAGTTCTCGTGGTGATTGCCATACGTCGGCATCATCTCGCCGTGATGCTGGTAACGGTGTGCGGGCTCGCCGTGGCCTGTGCCACCCTGCTGCTGGCGGCTCCTGTCGTGCCGCATGAGGTGGCGCCACTGCTCATCTTCGATCTGTATGGCCTGTTTTATCTGGGGTTGCTGCTCCTGGCCAGCCTGGTGGTCACCGTCTTGTCGTATGGCTACCTGTCTGGTCGAGAAGGTCCATGCGAAGAATTTTACCTGCTCCTGGTGCTGGCGACGCTGGGCGCGTTGGTGCTGGTTATGAGCGCGCACTTTATCGCCCTGTTTCTGGGGCTAGAGCTGCTGAGCGTGGCGCTCTATGCCTTATTCGCGTATCGGCGCCCTGACGCACGGTCACTCGAGGCCGGTATCAAGTATCTGCTCCTGGCGGCAGCGTCTTCTGCCTTTCTCCTCTTTGGTATGGCCCTGATATATGCCGAACTGGGCACCATGGAACTTGCCCATATGGTGTCATGGCGCGCCGGTGAGAGCATGGTTCGTAGTGTGTTTGTGCTCACAGGTCTGGCACTCACGCTCATTGGACTGAGCTTTAAGCTGGCCGTGGTGCCCTTCCACATGTGGACGCCGGATGTCTACGAGGGTGCACCGGCTCCCATAACAGCGTTTGTGGCCACCGTCTCCAAAGGTGCGGTGGTCGCCCTCCTGGTGCGTTACTTGCTGCAGACCGGGGCGGCGACATACGGGCCAGTGCTCCTGGTGTTGAGCCTCATGGCCGTTGCCTCAATGGTGCTGGGCAATGTGCTGGCGCTGTTGCAGGACAACATCAAGCGCCTCCTGGCGTACTCGTCGATTGCGCAGCTGGGCTATCTCCTTGTGGCGTTTGTGGCCGGTGGTCCGCGTCAGGCTGAGGCGGTGACCTACTATGTGGTCGCCTATATCGTGACCACCCTGTGCGCCTTTGGCTGCGTCACCATGCTGTCTGGAAAGACGGCGGATGCCGACACCTTCGAAGCCTACCGTGGGCTGTTCTGGCGCCGGCCAGGGGTGGCCGTGGTCTTTGCGGCGGCGCTCTTTTCCTTAGCGGGCATTCCCCTCACGGCCGGCTTTGTCGGCAAGTTGTACGTGCTGGCAGCCAGTGTTGCGTCCGCGCAATGGCTGCTTGCCGTGCTGGTGGTGCTCAACAGCGCCATGGGTTTGTTTTATTACCTGCGCCTGGTCATCATCATGTATGCACCGCTGCAGCAGGAAGCTGCTGTGTCCATCCATCACTCTGCTCCCTCGTGGTCCTGGGCAGGAGGTATAGTGCTGGCTGTGCTGACCACCCTGCTCGTCTGGCTCGGTGTTTATCCGGCGCCGTTCCTCGACATGATTCGGACAACGGTGGCGAGCTTACTCTAAATCAGGCTACCTGTGCTTCGCACACAGGCTTCCCTCCCCTTCCAAAGTGGGCCAGGGTGGGGGTAAGGTTAGGAGGCAGGAGTATGCAGCTTGCCTCCTCATTGAAGACGGGTTATCCTCAGGGCGAGAGAGAGAAAAGGAAACAACATGTAGCTTGATAGAGAAATGGTGAGATATGATTCGTGTTGGCCCATCGCGTATTGACCGACAAGGACTCTTTGCGACTCAGGAAATCAGAAAAGGCACCCGCATTATTCGCTATGTAGGTGAAAAGATTTCCAAAGCCGAAGGTGCCAAGAGAGCTGCGGCTGGGAACGCCTACATCTTTGAATTGAATGAGCGCTATGACATCGACGGGAAGGCGCTCACTAATCTCGCCCGTTATATCAATCACTCCTGTGATCCGAATTGCGAAGTTGATACGACCGCCCACGCGGTCTGGGTAGTCGCCCTGCGGCGTATTCAGGCAGACGAAGAACTCAGTTACAATTACGGCTACGATATCAAGAACTACACAGAGTATCCCTGCCGCTGTGGGGCACGGAACTGTTGCGGCTATATCCTCGATCGGCAGTATTGGGACCTCTTATACCTTCAGCAACAGTAGACCAACGCATCAGACTCGGTGCGTAGGAGACGGTAATGACTACAGCAGATGGTCGCAGCGGCAGTAGCACCTATTGGAGCCGTCCGCAGCTTGGGGAGAGGCTGCTCGACGCAGTGGTCGCCTCAGGGCTCGACCTACACACCGCAACCCCCGAGGAGCTGGCGCCGCTGGACCAGTTTCACGGTGGGGGCAAAGATGCGACGCGCGCCCTGGCCGACCAGGCAGGGGTGAGGGCCGGCATGCGCGTGCTCGATGTAGGTGGCGGTCTTGCCGGACCGGCACGCATGCTCGCCATGGAGTACGGCGCCCATGTGACCGTGCTTGATCTGACCACTGATTATCTCCGCGCAGGTGCCCTGCTGACGGTGCGCATGGGGCTGGCGGAGCAGGTTCAACTTTGCTGTGGCCATGCGCTCAACCTGCCCTTTCCCGACGGCAGCTTCGATCTCGTGTGGACACAGAACAGTGGCATGCAGATCGCGGATAAGCTCGGGCTCTACCGTGAATTCTTCCGCGTCCTGCGCCCAGCGGGTCGCCTGGCGCAATTAGAGCCAATAGCCGGGCCAGTCCAGCCGCCACACTTCCCGCTGATGTGGGCCAGGGAAGCGGCTGACAGTCACTTGCTCACGGCAGACGCCCTGCGTGAAGTCATCCGGGCCACGGGGTTCGTCGAACAGGCTTGGCACCCTGCGGTGACGTTTCGGGAATCGGCTCCCAATCCGGGGCCCGCTCCACGCACCATCCAATCCCTCGTCATGGGGGAGCGTCTCGCAGTGATTCAGGAGGCCCGGGCCCGCAACGCCGCGGAGGATCGCCTGCGCACGGTGCTCCTGGTCTGCGAGCGCCCATGATGGCACCTACCTCTTTGCTGCCAGCGCGTCTCCGCCATCACTGCAGTGGCCCACAGCATGTTTGTGGCCGGCATGACATCACCAGAGGTTCGCTAGTCATACTCTGGTGCGCCGGTGTGTCATTCGATAGCGTGGAGCCATCCATCGCCGGTCTGGACGTACAGGCGCCCACTGGCGAACACCGGGGTAGCATGGATAGATGCCCCCAGGGCGAGTTTCCACAGGAGTTCTCCGTGTGTACGATCCAGCGCATAGAGCCATCCGTCATCGGTGCCAAAGTAGACCCGTGGGCCAACGACCACCGGTGAGGCCATCAGGGCGCTCCCGGCCTGAAACTGCCACAGTCCTTCACCCGTCAGGGTATCTCGGGCATACAGGTAGCCCTCGGTATCACCGACATAGAACGCCTCCGGGGCCACTGCCGGGGCCGAGAGAATCCCATGGGGAGGTTTCCAGGGCGAAAAACGCCACCTACTTCCAGGCTGGGCAGGCGGTCGAGGCACCGGGAATTGCCAGATCCAGAGCTGCGCCCAGACCAGTTGGAGCTGGTATTGCCCGGGGATCTCACGCGCATCGGCTGCCACTGCGTATATCTGACTTCCAGAGGGGAAATAGACCAGTCCGTTGGCCACAACAGGGGTATCCTGCAGACGGTCTCGGGTACGGAAACGGAGCCGGGTATAGCCTGTCCTGGCATGCAGGGCATACAGGATCCCCTCCGTAGAGCTGACAAAGAGCGTGCCGGCAGAGAAGGCGGGCGGGGAGAGGGGCTGTTCCTGGGTCTTGAACTGCCAGATACGCTTTCCGGTAGCCGCATCCAGGGCGTACAGGAAACCGTCCAGGGAGCCGATGTAGACCATGCCCTGCGCCACGGCGGCCGAGCCAGCCACCGGGTTCTGCATGTGGAATTCCCAGCGGGTCTGGCCCGTGCTGCGGTCCAGCGCCAGAACACGCCAGTCTTGCAGGCCGAGGTACAGCTTGTCTCCAGCGATAGCCGGGGACGTATGGACGGGACCCGTCGTGCGTATCTCCCAGCGGCGTTGTCCTGTGCGGGCATCCAGAGCGATGAGCGTAAAATGGCCCCCGATGTAGACGATGTCGTCCACCACCACAGGGACAGAGCGCGTGGGGGTCCCCAGGGCCGCTGACCAGGCGCGGCGGCCTTGCGGCTGGTGTGGGGCCTCAGCCACGTACCGCCGTTGCTGCAGATCCCCACCCCACATGGTCCAGTCGTCGATACGAGAGGTAGAGCTGAGTTGGGTCGTGGGCCTGTGGAACACACTGGTGAGAGGGTCAGGCAGGAAAGGCCCAGTAATCCAGGCGCACAGGACGGCTACGACCCCCAGACCGAGCGCTAGCCACCGTCCGGGGTGTCTGCGTCGGGGGACTTGCGTCCAACCCTCCGCCAGGTAATAGTGGCCACAGGCCTGACAGGTGCCCCAGGGAGTTCTGCCGCTCGCCCCACAAGCTGGGCATGTCTCAAGCAGGTAAGATTGCTGGGATTTCCTGGCCACTGCGGTTCTCCACTACAGGTTATCAGCACGTTGCCGTTGCTTTCCGCTTCGGTTTCCTGCAGGCTGATTTTGTATCAGAACAACTCCAAGAGTTTTTACAGACAATCTGACACAAACGTAATCCCCGGTAACCTCATATCGAATGCTATGTCTCTTCGGAGGCTGGCGTTTCCACAAGCCCTTTGAACCACTCTCCTATCTACCTGATAGTCTGCGCTGCGACCCGTTCCCCTTCTGCCAAGCGCTGTCCTTCCTCGGCCAACTCTACACAGAAGCGGATGGTTTCGTCCTTGAGGAATGGGCGTTGGAGCGTATAACCACGCTCATGTAAAAATAGACTGCCGCAGCAAAGGCAGTACGCTTGGTTCCATCCATGAAGGGGTGACTTTTGATCAGCGAATGGAATGAGGCCGCGGCCTTGTCGGGTAGAGTTCGACCTCGCCAAAGGTCGCCAAAGGTCGAGCCACAGCCGTGTGCAGCAAGGCAGCATCTCGTATGCCCTCCAGGCCACCGCCTCCTCTGGCGATGACCCACTCGTGGATCTCATAGACGCGCATGAGCAAGCACCCGATAACATCGGCATCGTCTCTCTCTGGCTCTGCCATAGCTTATAAATGGGCCAGTTCTTCGAACAGCGCTTTGTTCTCATCGATCAGTTGGTCCACAAAATCTATTGCACTGTCCTGAAATGCTTCAGACCACGGGCACTCCTTCACTATATTTTGCGTATGTTGGCTGACCTGATGTCGGTTCAACCAGGCCTTCACTGCCGTCACAACAAAGGCGTCGAGTTGCTGCTGGCTAATGTGCTTCGCTTCGAGCTGCGCTGCTACCTCGTCTGTTAGGGTAATCGTAATGGTTGTCATGCCATGCTCCCCTCATCGGGTAGGGTGCCACGTCGATTGCGATGCCAAGCTACACGTTCACTTCCGAAAAGGACCTCTCAGGCGGCCATTGGTGCAAATCCGAGACTATGTAGGTTACCCAAACGTTATAGACAGCATACCAGCGGCGACCCACCTGAGTGATGGGCGAAAGTGATCTCGCAGCACTTTGAGAAGCACCATATCTTCCTATATTTCGGAAACTGCTCCGACTGATCTGTGTACCCCTTACGGTCGGGTCCAGCATAGAGGCCAATCGTCGAAGTGCG
>JBMDXC010000135.1:0-26607 GCA_048594805.1 Candidatus Entotheonellaceae bacterium
CAGGCTGGGCTATCGCACGACAAGCACCCTGGGAAAAGGTCGCGATATGGCGAGGGCTGTGCTATGATACCGCGTAGCTCACCTTAACCCTCTCCCAGAGGGAGAGGGTTAAGGTGAGGGGCTTTACCCACACCTTGAGGATGGAGCATGCCTATGAGGTGCTGGAGCTGTCAGTTCGAAAATCCCCCGACCATGAAATTCTGCGGGCAGTGCGGCACCCAACTCGCCCAGCTCTGTCCCCGCTGCGGTGCCGAGAACCAGCCCACGTTCAAGTTCTGCGGCCAGTGCGGCACAGCCCTGACTGCTCCCCCACCTCCTGGGGCTGACCCTGCTGACGACTCAGCACAGCTTTCTCGCTCCCCTGAAGCGCAGCGACAGGGCTATACACCGCCGCACCTGGCCGAGAAGATTCTACGCGCGCGCAGTGCCCTGGAAGGGGAACGCCGTCAGGTTACCGTCCTGTTCGCCGATATGGCTGGCTTCACGACCCTGGCCGAGCAGATAGACCCGGAAGAAGTGCACCAGATTATCGACCGCTGCTTCGAGCTGATCACGGCGGAGGTGCACCGTTTCGAAGGCACGATTAACCAGTACACTGGAGATGGGGTGATGGCCCTGTTCGGCGCTCCGGTGGCCCACGAGGACAGTCCGCGCCGGGCCGTGCATGCCGCCCTGGGCATGCAGCATGCGTTGCGGGCATACGGTGAGGAGCTGCAGGCGCAGCGCGGTCTGGCCCTGCAGATACGCCTGGGGCTCAACACGGGCCTGGTGGTCGTGGGCAAGATCGGCGATGACCTGCGCATGGACTACACCGCTGTGGGAGATACTACCAACCTGGCGGCGCGTTTGCAGCAGATGGCTCTGCCAGGCAGCGTGCTGGTCAGTGAGGCGACGCACCGGGCCGTCGGTGGCTTCTTCGAGACCCGTGACCTGGGTGAGATGCCGGTCAAGGGGCATACCCCGGTACGCGCCTTTGAGGTGCTGCGGCCGCGCGGTCGCCGCATGCGCTTTGACGTGGCTGTCGAACGCGGCCTCACCCCTCTGGTCGGGCGCGAACGTGAGTTAGGCCTGCTCCTCGACCGCTTCAGCGAGGCCAAGGCTGGGCGGGGCCAGGTGGTGTGCATCACCGGCGAGGCCGGCATTGGCAAGTCACGGCTCGTGCTGGAATGCCGTCGTGCCCTGGCGGCGGCTGGGGATACGGTGACCTGGCTCGAAGGCCGCTGCATCTCTTTCGGCGAATCTATCCAGTTCCTACCTATCATTGACCAGCTTCGGGAAAATTTTGGCATCCAGGAATTTGACGGGGAGCCCGAGATCATTGCCAAGATCAAGCACGGCATGCGCCGTATGGGGGAGGTCGAGTCGCACATCCCGGCGGTCCGCTACCTCTTGTCTGTCGACCCGGGCGACCCGGCGTTCAGCGCTATGGAGGCTGTGGCGCGACGCCGACAGATCTTCGCTGCCGTGCGCACCCTGATCCTGCGTGGGGCGCGCTTGCGACCCCTGGTGCTGGTCGTGGAAGACCTGCACTGGATTGACACCAGCAGCGAAGAGTTTCTGATCTCTCTGATGGACGCGGTGGCAGCCGTGCCGCTGCTGCTCATCCTGACCTACCGGGTCGAGTACACGCCTCCATTCGGAATCCGGAGCTTCTATACCACGCTGACGCTCCACAGCCTGTCGGAGGCTGAGACCGCGACCATGGCCGGTCGCGTCCTGGGTACAGCGCAGTTCCCGCAGGAGCTGCACACCGTCCTTATGGAGAAGGCGGAGGGCGTGCCCCTGTTCATCGAGGAAGTCACCAAGACCCTCCTCGACCTCGGCGTCCTTGATCGCGCAAACGGTAACTATCGCCTCGTGAAAAGTCTTGCCGAGGTGAGCGTGCCCGCCACTATTCAGGGGATCATCATGGCCCGCCTGGACCGTCTCGGTGAAGATGGTAAGCGCACGGTGCAACTCGCCTCGGTCATCGGCCGGCAATTCCTGGTGCGGCTTCTGGAGCGCATCGCTGGACTCTCAGGCCAGCTCGAAGGGCTCTTACAGGAGCTGCAGACTTCAGAGATCATCTATGAGCTGGGGCTTCTTCCCGAGCCAGCCTACATCTTCAAACACGCACTCATCCAGGATGTTGCCTATCACAGCCTCCTGATACAACGACGCAAGGAGTTGCACCGGGCTGTGGGGTATGCCATCGAAGAGCTGTACCCTGACCGACTCGCCAACCACTGCGAAGAATTAGCCCACCACTTTGTGCAGGGCGAGGCCTGGGAGAAGGCGTTTGATTACCTGGTCCTCTCTGGTGACAAGGCGAAGAACGCCTACGCCAGCCAGACCGCCCTTGACTTCTACACCCGTGCCCTCGCCGTGGCTCCACGGGTGGTGCCGTTTATACCGGCCAAGCGCATCACGGAAATCTATCAGCGGCGCAGCCAGGTCTACTTTCTCCTCTCGCGTTACCCGGAGGCGATTGCTGAAGCGGAACACATGCGCTCAAGTGCGCGGGCAGCAGGGGATAGGCAGAGCGAGAGCGAGGCGCTCGCTGATCGGGCGCTCTATCACTACTCAACGTTCTCGTGGGACCACATTCCAGAGGCACAGAGATTGGGCGAAGAGGCGCTGAGCATTGCTCAAGAGACGGGCGATGAGCGGGTGGTGGCGAGGAGTCTTATTCACCTCGGTGGAGTGGACCAGGTGTATGGGAAACTCCTTGAAGGAGATGTAAAGTTCGAACGAGCCCTGCGCATGGGTGAGGCGAGAGGTTTCCAGGACGTCCTCCCTATAACCCTAGAGTCGCTTGGAAGCGCGGCGAACTGGCGTGGAGAGTTCCAGAGGGCGATCACCCTCTGTCAGCAGGGGGAACGTGCCGCAGCAGCCAGGTACGATGGTGCCATTGAATTGTGGATCCAAGCTTGCCGTTGCCTCGCCTACATCGGGCTGGGGGAATACGTCGAGGCCATCACGGCGATCAACAACGGCATCACCAAGGCAAGGGATCGCGACAACACGTTCATTGTGGGGCGGCTCACCAACTCTCTGGGCTGGCTGCACCAGGAACTGGGCGATTTTCAGCGCGCCATCGAGTACGACCGCGACAGCGCTGACCTAGGCCAGCGCATTGGGAATTCCAATGTCGAGATCAGCGCCTTAATCAACCTGGGATTTGACTATCTGCATCTGGGCGAACCGGAGAAGGCCCTCACCCTGCTGGAAAACACGCTCAGTCGCGCCGAGAAGGGTTTTGGGGCGCACCGGTGGCGCTGGATCATGCACCTGTGTGCCTGTATTGCGGATACTCTCCTGGTTCTGGGGGAGCCCGACCGAGCGCTGGCCCAGGTGGAGCGAGGCTTCATCGAGGGCAGAGCCACCGGTTCTGTGAAGTACATCGCGAGGTTTCACGCCTTGCGTGGCGAGGTTGCTCTCGTCACACGGCAGTGGAGCCAGGCTGAGGCAGATTGCCGCGAAGCCTTGCGCATTGCCCGGCAGATCAGCTACCCGACGCTTACCTGGCAGACCGCCCACCTGCTGGCCCGGTCGCAGGCCGGGCAGAGCAATCTAGAGGCAGCTTGCACCAGTGTCCAACTCGCTGTTGAGACCATTGAGGCTGTGGCGGCACGGATTCCAGACCCTGCCCTCAGGGAGACCTTCCTTGCCTGGCCGCGTGTGCAGGCCGTACGCGAAGAGCAAGACCGCCTCAACCGCATCTCGTGAGGGCCTGGTGAAAAAACGCTTGCGCAAGAAGTTACATGTCGGCGAATTCCAGGAGTTGGGGTTCGAAGTGCGTTTCCTGGTTGCGGATAACCTCTCGCACGATACCTTTGACGCTGTGGTGGATGTGTTTATCAGCCAGGCAATCGAAGCGCATGGATTGGTGTGTGGCGGTGGAGGTAAAAATCCCGAGTGGAGTGTCTTCGTCACTCGAGAGGGACGAGGTAGCGTCACCGAAGAACACCGCCAGGCCATTGAGAGATGGCTTGCAACCCGTCCAGAGGTCAATACCGTGCAGATTGGTCCGCGCGTCGATGCGTGGCATCCCGCTTAATACCTCTTTGGCCATGTGACAGAAGCGCGAAGTCAGCACGATACTGTCTATACTAATGGCTGGTACCGCACAAGCACGCAGAGGGAGTTCACATACGCTATACTGTCCAATCTTCGATCACCATGCCAGGAATGCGTTGAAAGTCTTGTACATTGCGTGTAACGAGGGTAGCGCCATAGGCGAGGACTATGGCAGCAATGCGCAGATCCATGGTGCCGATGCGGAGCCGCATGGACCTCAACTGCTCGTATTGAGCAACGGCTGGCTGTGTAAAGGAGAGTATATGGGTCCTACTGAGGAACATCACTGTCTCCACAAGACGGTCGTAAACGCGCGTTAACTCCGCAGATGCCTTTACTTGACGCAAGAGTGCGTACCAACCAGAGAGCTGTTCTTCGACAGTAACGGCAGTGATTGCCAACTCTTCAGGGGGATGCGTGAGCGCATGACGCATGACCGCCTCGTGACCGCGCCGGTACAAGGTAGTGATGTCAGTGTCAAGAACATATAGACTCATGGCGCATGCGGATCGTTATCGACGCTCGCACGGTATGCGGCCATAGCCTGGACCCATGCCTCGCCCAGTGGATCATCCTTCAGTGTACCGGCGAACTGGGTCCAGGGATGCGCCGGCTTACCGACTTCGAGCGTCAGGATCTCAGCGCCGGATCGTAGCTTGTTCTCGATCTGTGCCCGCAGGTTGCCCAGTGCCTCTTCGCGAGAGGTGCCTTCAGCTTCGGTCGCCAACGGAGGGCCACTGGAGGCACGATATCCGTGTCCTTGTTTAGGTTCTAGCAGGACATTTATTTCCATTCTTCCCTCTCCTGGCTGAGCTACATACACTTTCCTCTCTGGCTATGCTTTAGAGGCACGAAGCCAGGGCGGTACTGTGCTATGATACCGTCTGCTATCGACATCTGCCAATCCTTCTGTTTCTAGATTTGCATTCAGGAGAAACATCATGTTAGACATGCTGGTTACCGACCTCAACAAGCTCTGTGACGAACTGCCGTTTCACACTGGCTGGTACCTGAAAGATTTGCGCACGGGCGACACAGCTCACCGCCATGGTCACGTGGTTGTCCCTTCGGCCAGTACTCGCAAGATCGCCATTATGATGACCGTGCTCAAGGCCGTGCACGAGGGCAAACTGGCCCTGGATCAGCCGGTGACCATCCAGGCCAAGTATCAGAACAACGACTCTGGCTGTTTCCAGCATCTGCAGCCCGGATTTACCATTCAATTACGTGACGTACTAGTGATGATGATCATCGTCAGCGACAATACCTGCACCGGGACGGTGGTGGACATGGTGGGGCTCGACGCGATTAACGCCCTGTCTCAGGCTGTGGGTATGCGGGGCACAACGCACCGCTACGGCATCCCACCGGCGGGGATGGCCGGGTACCGCCCAGCCCCTGAGACCAACGCGACCACCCCGGCTGACGTCGGGCTCCTGCTGGAGCGCATCCTCCAGGGCTCGCAAGATCCATCGGTCGCAGCGCAGCTCGGCAGCACGCCAGCGCTATGTCAGTTGGCGCTGGACATCTTGAGCTGGCAGCGCCTGCGGAACCGCCTGCCGGCGCGCTTGCCCCTCGGCACCAAAGTGGCGCATAAGACGGGGACCACCGCACGCAATTACAACGATGCCGGGATTATTTACCACGGGGATCAGCCGCTCTTTATCCTGAGCGCGTATACCGACGAGGTGCCGCTGGAATTGCCCGACGGCACCCCGGGGCACGCGGCCGCCCACAACCTTATCGCGCAGATGAGCCGGCTCTGTTATGACGCCTTGCGCGTCTAGCAGTATGGCTCTCGATGTCTCAGAACGTAAAGCGACTGCCGACCGCGGATGGCGTGACCACTGACTCACCGAATGTGTGCAACAGCGCCCACAGGGCACGCCATCCGGTGCAATGCGCCGGCATGATCTGCTGCAGCGCGAACTGTTGTAGATGCGCCATGGTGTCGGGAATCAGCCGCTCCATCGCCGCACCCGCCAGATGCAAGCCGCCGAGTACACCGTACAGTGGCACATCTGGAAACACCTCGCGGGCGTTCAGCAGGACATTGACGATGCCGGCATGCGAGCACGAACTGAAGACGATAAGCCCCTTCCCCTGCACGTTGACCGCCACATAGCGTTCGTCCAGGATCAGGGGATCAGGCTCCCATGGCTGATCCACGGCCTGTCGGCAGAGATGATCCGGACGGCCTTTTTCGAAGCTCGATACCCTGGGAATCTCACCGCTCAGGTAGAAGCAGTCCTCTACGAGCAATCGTGAGTCACCACTATTGACCACCTGCGCGCCGTGCACCGCGAGTTCCTCCGGTGCGGGAACTTTCTGAAACGGCGCAATCTGACCAGTGGTCAAGCGCGCGCCGCGCTCCAGGAACATCCCCGGATTCACGTGGCACGGCACCTGGTGCCCCTGGTTGTGCCGCGTCATGTGGTCGAGTGCGTCCAGCAGCGCGCCCATATGATCCCAATGCCCGTGCGAGATGGCGATGGCTCCAACATCCGCCAGCGATACCCCAAGATTCTGACAGTTTCTGAGAAAGAGCGCCCCTTCGGGGCCAGCATCGAACAGCAGCTTGTAATAACGATTGCCCACGTACGCGGTCAGGACGAGGGCCAGACCAAGCTGCGCGCAGCACAGCGTGCGCCCCGAGATCTCCTTGGCGCCAGCCGCCATGACGTTATTGAACTCGGGTGAGACATGGTGGGGCTTACTTGAATAGTTGTCGCTCATATTGTCGAGCACTACATCCACAACGAGCCTGTCCACTGGCCGCAAGTGCTGCATCACTTCGGTCTCCCAAAAGCCGTCTATCAGAACGTACGTTACCTGACCCTCTCGTCACTGTGAGCGTCCTGGGGCTTGACGGCTTTGATCGTGGCCGAGATCAAGTAATCGGCGCTGCATATTCATGATGACCATACAGTATGTAATACCACGATGGGCGAGGTGTCAAGGCGTCAGTGCTCACGGAGCGCTCGTCTCCAGTGTGGCGGCAGCTTCGTGTGGCTGGTCATATATGGGATGCGAGAGGGTTGACGTGGCCTACTTCTGGCTGGACTGGCATACCCGTTGGATCGTGCGGGCGAGTTCCTGGGGGGTCCATGGCTTCGGGAGGACGGCGGCAATCCCCTGGGCAGCAGCGCGCTTAGGGTCGAGGCTCTCATGCGAGCCACTGCACAGGATGACCGGGAGATTGGGCCGGAGCCGCTGGAGTTCGCGAGCGAGTGTCAGGCCCGTCATGCCAGGCATGGTGAAGTCGGTGATGACGAAAGCAAACCGCCTCGGAGCCGCCCGAAACTTGTTGAGGGCGACGTGGCTGTCGGTGCAGCCGACCGCCTCATATCCCAAACGTTGCAACTGTGTACAACCGAGCTGCACCAGCATCGCTTCATCGTCGATCATCAGGGCACAGCCCTGCTCCTGGAGGAGAGGCACTGGTGCGGGTGGAGCTGGCGCCTGGGCCCTTTCTCGCTGGGGCAGATAGACCGTGAAGGTCGTACCCCGGCCACACCGACTGCTCACTGTGATGGTCCCGCCGTGGCTTGAGACGATCCCATGCACGGTCGCCAGGCCCAGTCCAGTCCCTTCTCCGACATTCTTGGTCGTGAAAAACGGCTCAAAGATGCGCTCCTGGACTTCGGGTGACATGCCACACCCAGTATCCCGGACGCGGATGCGGACGTAAGCCCCTGGCGAGAGGTAAGGCGGGTCTGCAGCCTCGGCCAGCACATGCACCGTGTCCAGGCGCACCTCTAAGCGCCCTCCTGTTTGCCGCATGGCATCGGCGGCATTCGCGCCGAGATGCATCACGACCTGGCGCATCTGGGCCGGGTCGGCGAGGATCGGGCCCCCGCCTGGCTTCCCGTAGTACTGGAGGGTGATGGTGCTGGGAAGCGACGCCTGCAGGAGTGTCAGGGCTTCACGCATAATCTGGTCAAGCTGCACAGGCTCACGCACGGGCGGACTCTGGCGGCTGAAGGCCAGGAGTTGCTGGACGACCTGCTTGGCCCGCAGTCCAGCCTGAAGGACTTTCTGCAGGTTGTGCCACGCCCGACTCTCCGGGGGGACATCATCGACTGTCAGCTCAGTAAAACCAATGATGGATGCCAGGACATTGTTGAACTCATGCGCGATCCCTGCGGCTAAGGTCCCAATGGCGGCGAGCTTCTGGCTCTGCCGCAGTTGTGCCTCGATGCCTCTAGGAGCAGTGATGTCGCGCACCACCAGCACCAGCCCCTGTACCTGTCCCTGCGCATCCCGTATGGGAGTCGCACAGCCAGCGATAGCACGCACATACCCGTCGGGTCGCATCAGTAGTGTCTGCTCGCCGAGCCCCATGACGATGCCCTGCTGCACCACCTGGTCGAGCGGCACAGTCATAGGCTGCCGGGTCGGCTCGTCAAGCAGGTGGAGTATGGTCGTCAGCCGACGGCCATGTGCGTCCACAGCCTGCCATCCGGTCAGGTTTTCAGCAGCCTGATTGCAGAATGTGACCGTCAGACGTGTATCGGTCGTGATCACTGCCTCCCCGAGGCTTGCTAGCGTCACATCGAGCCAATCCCGTTGCTGCTGTAAGTTTGCCTCGGCGTGCTGGCGGGCCACCATTGCCGCTTGCAAGCTCTCGTGCGCCTGGGCGAGATCTGGCGTCTGCCTGGTCCCCCGCTGTGCCAGGGACTCCTCCTTGCCCGGACGGCGGCACGCCAAATGCACGGCGATCCACAGAGTGCCCAGCCCCAGGCTGCGGTTCGTAACTTCCATCCACATGAGGCTCCCAGGGAGCACACAGACCCAGCCGAGGATAGTGAGGCCGGTACAACCGAGGGCGGCCAGAGCGGGAGAGCCCCGCCACGAGGACCGGGCTGCGAGCAATACGACGGCTATATAGGCAAGGCTGGTGGCCATCCCCAAGGGGAGCAGGAGGTCAGCGAGGAATATGCTCAGGGCGCACCCCACACTCAGGGCACGTCGTGAGACACGGGTTGTCTGATGTTGCGGCATGACAGCCCTCCTGAGGTGACACGAGATCGCCGTGTACGGCTAGACATCTCGTGCCTTATAAGCAAATCGTATGCCAACAGTACTGCACCCGGAGCCTTTGGGTGCCCTTGCAGTAGTCGGCATAAGAAGAGGGCATGCTTGGTGCAAAAGGAGACGATAAGGAGGCAGAGAGGAGGCGTGGACAGCCGTTTCCCTGTGAGGGATATCAGGCAGCTACTGCCAACACATTGACGTCAACGTCAAAAAGCTGACAAAAGTCCAGCAGACCTCATTGGAATAGATCGGCATTCCCCAGGAGAAACTCAAAAAGTAGTACGCATCTTGGTCGCCCACATGAGAGCTTCAAGATAGGTCTTGACGAGCAGGTCACGCGGGCATCTAAGGTTCTGCACTGCCTCCCAGTCCCCCCGCTCATAGGCGAGCACGCAACCGAGTGTGGCTCCCAACATGCCTTCGTGGGCCAGCAGGGCCTCAACGATTTCGTCCGCCAGGGGAAGCGTCTGGAGGATGTCTGGCAGCGGGCGATCCATAAAGGCGTCTAGGACAGAGAGGAGGCCAACAGTGAAAAAGGTGGCGCTATTACTCTGCTGCATGAGTTTGGCGAGCTGTTCGCACATTTTGGCCCGCACCATGGCGGTGATGAGGAGTTCATGGGGCTTATCGTCGATGTTGGCCAGGAGAAAGAGGCTGACAATGTTCGTCATGGCGGTGAGGCCGACGAGCTGCAGCGCTTGAGGGATAGACGTGACTTTGCGGGCTCGGATATAGATGGGCGCATTGGCGGCGCGGAGTACTTTATAGCTGAGGGAGACATCCCGGCTGATAAGCACTTCGAGTTCGTGCAAGGTGGTCCCCGGATTCTGGAGCTTCGCCAGCAGTTCCAGGATGACCAGACGGTTGGTGGGAATCCGCTGCCCTTTGACAACATCTGGGCGGCAGAAAAAATACCCCTGGAAATACTCGAATCCAAGGGTTTTATAGTAGGTGAAATCCTCCTGGGTCTCGACCTTCTCCGCTAACAGCTGTACGTCATAGTGTCGCAAGAGTTCTACCTGCTCCGCGACCGTCGAGCGCCCCGAGGCGAGCACGTCGATCTTGATAATGTCAGCCAGTTCTACAAGTGGACGCAGGTGCTCCTGGTAGAAAAAATCGTCCAAAGCAATGATATAGCCTTGCGCTACGAGGTTGTGGAGGGCTGCGAGCACGTCGTCATCGACAGCGACATCTTCCAGTACCTCCAGCACCACCCGGTCTGCTGGGAAGCCTAGGACATAGTCCTGGAGGAGGAAATCGCGCGTCAGATTGATAAAGGCGCGTTTAGAACCGACGAGCGTGTCAAGACCAAGTTCGAGAAAGGTATTCACCAGGACGTGTGCTGTGGCTTGATTGCCATCGGTCACGCCGGCGTGTTGCATCTCGCCGCTGCGAAAGAGTAATTCATAGGCAAAGACATCGAGCTGCCGGGTATAGATGGGCTGTCGGCCTACAAAGACTTCATGGATGGATGGGAGCGTATGCTGCGGCGGACAGCGAGAAGTGTCCTGATGGCTCATATATCGTCCTGTACAGGGTTGTCCGGTTTGGACAGTACCTGCATAGCTTCCTTGCCAGTGCTCCATGCCACTTATCGGCTAGTGGTCGGGAAAACGTGAGGTAAACAAGGGAGTATGATTGCAAAAACGGTCAAAGATCTGGTACAACAGTCTCCGTGAGACGCAATAAAGATCATGGAGTCTATCATAGCTTCGGACGACAGGAGAAGACCCAGAGACTGAAAGGAGCCTGCACCAATGGCGAAGGTACTCAAACCCAACGAGATCCCCGCACAACCAGTCAACACTCCCTTGTTCACGGGCGGCGACGTGACACGCCAGACGTTACTCACGCCTGAGATGAGCAACAACTTTAACCTGGGCATCGTCAACTTCGCGCCTGGTGCCCGGAACAAAATGCACACGCATAGCAGCGATCAGGTGTTGTTTGTCACTGCTGGCGAAGGCATCATTGCCACCGAGACCCACGAGGAAGTGATCAGGGTGGGAGATGTCGTGCACATTCCGGCGGAAGAAAAACATTGGCATGGGGCCACGCCCCATGCCGCATTCTCCCACATTGCTTTAACAGCAAAAGGGAGCACGACCACGCAGGTGGAAGAGTAAGTCAACTGTGTCACAACCTACCCTTAGGCGGGAAAAGGAACTGAGACCACGCGCTGCTGACTTTCGGTGAACAGTCGTGCAATCTCGGTTTTAAGGGTAGGAATAATCTGCTCGACGGCGATCATGGTAGCGGCAGCGCTGCTGCGCTGCTTGATCTCGGCACCGCCGGCTTTGAGTGAACGGGGGCCAATGATGAGCCGCAGCGGCAGGCCAATGAGGTCAGCATCATTGAGCTTCACGCCCGGGGTAGCGTCGCGGTCGTCGAGGAGCATTTCGATGCCTTCGGCCCAGGCCTCACGATACAAGCGCTCAGCAATCTCCATCACCTCTGGGGCGCGTTGCGTGAGGGCCACACAGTGGACCTGGTAGGGTGCCACGGTGATGGGGAAGCGGATACCGTGGGCATCGTGGTGCTCTTCGATGATGCAGGAGAGCAGACGACCGCTGCCAATGCCATAACAGCCCATAATGACTGGCTTGGTGGTACCATCGCGGTCGAGATACACGCCGCCGAGCGCCTCAGTGTAGCGCGTCCCCAACTTGAAAATATTACCCACTTCCACGCCGCGCGACGTGTGTAACACGGCACCGCACTGCGGACAGCCATCGCCGTCCTGCGCTGCCACAATGTCCTGCACCAGGGCTGCCCGATAATCGCGGCCGTAATTCGTATGGCGGAGGTGATAGCCCACGGCATTGGCACCAGCCACGAGATTGGGGGACTGGGGAATGAGGTCGTCGACAATGACCAGGATGTTCTCCTGGCTGAGCCCGATAGGTGAGGCATAGCCTGGCTCGGCCCCTCTAGCCTGGATCTCAGCGTCATGGGCCGGTCGCAGATCACGCGCGGCGATAGCATTTGCCAGCTTCGTCTCGTTCAGGTCGGTATCGCCCCGAACAACCGCAAAGACAAATTGCGGTCGCGTCGCATTGGCATCTGCAGGATCAGCCACGGTGGTCACGAAAAATACGGCCTTCGCAGTGCGGCTGGTGGGCACCCCGAGGTACGCTGCCAGGTCGTCGATAGTTGAGGTCCCTGGCGTGGCCACGCGCTCTAACGGCAGCGGTGCCTCAGGTGTTGGGGTTGGCTTGCGCACCTGCGCCACCTGGCGGTTGGCCGCATAGCCACAGGCGTCGCACAGCACCAGCGTGTCCTCGCCAATAGGGGTCAGATACATGTACTCATGCGCCATCTGGCCACCCATCATGCCGACGTCAGCCTGCACCGCAATGACGGGCAGGTGGCAACGATGAAAAATGTTAAAATATGCTTGATAATGGGCTCGGTACTGCTTGTCTAAGCCTTCCCAGTCAGCGTCCAGGCTATAACTGTCCTTCATGGTAAACTCACGCACGCGAATCAAGCCGCCACGCGACCGCGGTTCGTCTCGAAATTTGGTCTGAATCTGGTAGAGCAGACAGGGGAGTTGACGATAGGAGCGGATCTCTTGCCGGATCAGGTCCGCGATGACTTCCTCATGGGTCATGCCGAGGACCATGTCACGCTGTGCCCGATCCTTGAAGCGGGCCATTTCTGCGCCCACCTCATACCAGCGTCTGGTCTCCTGCCAGATATCAGCAGGATGCACCACGGGCATGGTGATTTCCTGGCCACCAATGGCATCCATCTCAGCGCGGAGGATCTGCTCGATTTTCGTCAAGGCTCGCCGCCCTAGCGGCAGGTAGCTATAGATGCCTGCGGCCAACGGACGTACCAGCCCGGCCCGCAGCAAGAGCTGATGGCTTGGGATTTCTGCCTCGGCCGGCACATCGCGCAATGTCTGGCTAAACAACCGGCTCATACGCATGGTAGTGTTCCTCTTCCTTCACTCATATCATGTCGGGTCACAAGACACGCTCTCTCGCGGCGTCCTCTGCATCCGCATAAGGCGCAGAGAGGCGGGTTCCATGCTGGCTGCTGTGCAGTTACATCATGCCACAGCCATGGCCATGAGGCAATGCTGCGACACGTGAGACGCGGCTTGTACGGAAGGCGGATCCTTGCCATAATCCATGAGGAGTCTTATGCGGTGTCTACGTAAGGATTGCATCCATGAAGTCCATACTCGTGGCCTACCTCCTCTGGTTGCTTGGTGGCCCATTCTTAGGGCTGCACAAATTTTATCTGGGTCGTCCTTTCATGGGACTGCTGTATATCTTCACCTGCAGTGGGTTTTTTCTGGGCTGGATCGCTGATTTTTTCACCTTACCACACCAGGTCCAGATGGCCAATTTTTTGCTGCAGCACCGGCATGAGCGCCCGAGTTCTGCCGTACGCCGCGAACTCGAGCACCTCAAGCATCGCCTCTATAGGCAGCTTGCAGGTGACCCCAGAGCGGCCACTCCGGCCTGGCGTGAATCTTTGAAAGAGAAGGTGAAACCACGCTTTAGCGACGATGAACTCATGCTCCAACTGCTGCGTGCGGCACAAAAGCACGGGGGACGTCTCTCAGTAACCCAGGGGGTGATCGAGACAGGTGTGTTGTTTGGTGAAGTGGAACGTGTCTTGCGGAGTATGGTGAAATCTAACTATGTGTACATGGATAACGATCCCGCCACGGGGGTTATCGTGTACATATTCAAAGAAATTTTTTAATATTGTGGGACAGGACAAGCCGCGATGACCCAAGCAGCACTTGATAGCATCGTAGACCCAGCACGACTGACGCTCCTGCAGCATACGGACCTGTTAGATAGCCCTCCTGAAGAGGCGTTTGACCGCTTTACCAAGCTCGCGAGTAAGTTACTGCACACGCCTGTGGCGCTCGTCTCCCTCGTGGATAAAGAGCGGCAGTTTTTTAAGAGTGCGGCCGGGCATGGCGAGCCCTTATTAGACATCCCACGTCAGACGCCGCTGTCTCACTCGCTCTGCCGCCATGTCGTTACCTCGGGCACGCCGTTGGTGGTGACAGATGCCCGCACGCATCCCCTGGTCCATGACAGTCTCGCTGTCCGTGAGCTGGGGGTGGTGGCCTATGCCGGTATGCCTTTGACCGTCTCTTCAGGGCACACTCTCGGATCGTTCTGTGCTATTGATCAGCAGCCCCGCGTGTGGACGCCCGAGGACCTGGAACTGCTGCAGAGTCTGGCCACTGCCGTCATGACCGAGATTGAACTGCGCCTCACGGCTCGGCAGTTGCGGGACAATTATCGTCGGCTCCAGGCCTCGGAGACCTTGCGCGATGACCTGGTACACATGCTGGTCCATGACCTGCGCACACCCCTCACCACCTTAATCAGTGGCTTATGTCTGGTGCAGGAGGCCGGGACGTTGAACGATGTCCAGGCCGAATGTCTGACGACAGCCCTGCGGGGCTCAGAGACCTTGCTGGGAATGATCAACGACATGCTGGACGTGCATAAACTGGAGGCCGGCCAGCAGATCCTGGTCTGCGCTGAGTTGGCACCAGTCCAGGTAGTAACCCACGCCCTTGAGCAAGTGGCCAAACTGGCCAACGATCGTGGCCTCACCCTGGTGACCAATCTTGCTCCGGTGCTCCCCATGCTCGTTGCCGATGCCGATAAACTCCAGCGTACGCTCGTCAATTTACTCGGTAATGCCCTCAAATTTACGCCTGCCGGCGGTCAGGTCACCGTCGCCGTCCACGCCAGTACAGACGCTGCAGCCGCGCACTTCAGCGTGACCGACACGGGCCCGGGTATCCCCCGTGCAGCGTTTGACCGTATCTTCGAGAAGTTCGGGCAGGTCGCCATGCATCAAACCACCGGGCAGAAGTCGACTGGTCTTGGGCTCACCTTCTGCAAGATGGTGGTCGAGGCGCATGGCGGTCGCATCTGGGTCGACAGCGAGTTGGGTAAGGGCAGCACCTTTAGGTTTACGATTCCCTGCCGTCCGCCGGTAGCGCCTTCACAGCCAGATTAGGGCATAACGGCGCCACACTGAGCGCTACATACGACCACAGCCAGAGAGACGGGAGGTGTTTTGTGACACAATAGTGGCCTTCATAAGGATTGACACGGGCATCGTCCCATAGTTCCATGGGTCTAGCATATTTGACACAGACATTTGACTCATGCCTAGCGTTATCCCTCAATAGAAAGGAGTCGTACATGAAAAAGCCGCTTCCACTTTTTGCATTTTCACTTGTACTCTTGTGTGCCTCAACGGTAGCGGCACAACTGCCTTCAAGCACAAGGTCCCAGGAAGCAATCACAAGAATAAGACCCCAACTTGACTCGCAATTGAGAGCAAAGAATCTTACATATGGTTCAGCAATTTTTGTGAGAATTATTAAAGAGCCAAACGAATTGGAAGTATGGGTCGAAAAAGAAGACATTTTTGAGCACTTCAAGACCTATCATATCTGTACCTATGGCGCAGCAGGATTAGGACCGAAGGTAAAAGAAGGTGATGGCAAAGCACCCGAGGGATTCTATACTGTTACTCCCTACAAAATGAACCCTCTGAGTAGTTTTCATCTTTCATTTAATTTGGGTTACCCAAACGAATATGACAGAGTGCACAAAAGAACAGGAAGTGCCCTCATGGTGCATGGAGACTGTATTTCGATTGGTTGTTACGCAATGACAGATGCAGGAATTGAAGAGATTTATGCATTAGCAGATGCTGCACTGAGAAATGGGCAACAAGCCTCTCAGGTCCATATCTTTCCTTTTCGTATGACGCTCGAAAATATGGAAAAACATAGTCGATCCGCGTGGATTGACTTTTGGAGAAATCTCAAGGAAGGGTATGACTATTTTGAGAGGACGCATATTCCTCCATCTATCAGAGTGAGAAATCAAAGATACGCATTTGAGTGATTGACACGGGTACCATCGCATCCAGACGGACGCGGGCGGCCGCCCGCGCCGCTGATGCCTGCCGCTAATATGATTGCCGAATGCCTGCATCGCGCCTGTCCAGGTCTGCGAGGACCTGGTGGGTAACCACCGGCGCTACCCGGCGCGCCGCTGGATGAACTGGGTACGTGCCCATCCTTCCTCAAAAGGTGTCCAGAAATGCGACTCAATGCGCACATGGCGGAATTTCCACACACCGTTTTCTCGTACATATCGGTCATAGTACGTCGCTGCCCCTAACACCGCCTGATTGTCATTGGTATAGGTACAGGTCTGCAGCAGGTACCAGGTACCGGTCGCTGTGTCACCCGTGATTTCAATGATGGGATTGAGCATATTGTGGATGGCAAACGAAATGCGCTGGCTCGAACCGCGGAAGAATTGACGAATAGCTTCACGCCCCTCACTGCGGCCGAGTATCCCCCCATCCCACACGGCATCGGCGGTGAACAACTCCGCCAACGCATCGGCATCATAGTTGGCATCGCAATAGGCGGCGTACCGCGCTTTCAGTTGTTTGATTTCCTCCAGATCTTCTAAGCGGCGTATGCGGCGTTCTAACGCTTCCAGCTCCATGGCATCCTCCTGCCGCCAGGGCGGCATGACTATCACGTGGCCCTCTTCATGGCGCACTGCTGTAGGAGCTTGTAGCGTAGATGAAGGGTCCGGTCAAGTCTGCCGTGCAGGCGCCCTGCAGGTACTAGTTGCTTTCTGACCGAAGCCTGGATTACAATTTTATGTAACCCTGCGCCTGGGATGCCAGGCGGTGCGCGTGGGGAGCGCCCCATGTGCAAGTGCTGACTCCCAGCACGTGAGGATCAATACAGGCATGGGCCGGCGTCTCCCCTTCTTTTTCTCCACAGGTACTAGTCTCATAGAAACCATGGTGGCCTTAGTAGTGATCGTGGTTGGTCTGGCTGCCCTGCGCCATGCCTTCCCTACGCATCTGGCCACTGAACAGCAGGCACTGGAACAGGTCCAGGCCACCCTCCTCGGTAAAAACCAACTGGAACAATTACGCTTGCGCGGCTTTTCGGCCCTGGCGACGGCACCCCTGGCGACCACGCCCGAGCCTTTTGTAGATAGTCAACAGCAGGTGATTGATGGCCCCTTTCGCTGGCAAGCTGAGGTGTATCACGAGGCTGAGGATCTGCTGGCAGTGCACGTGCGTGTCGTGTGGCCGTGGCCAGTGCAGACGCACCAGGTGCGTTTGGCCACCTATGTAAGTCGACATTGAAGGACGAGAGGACGTGCGACAACCGCAGGGAGCGCGTATGCGACAGTCCGTAAGCACCCAACGTGGGCTGACAATCTTAGAAATGCTGGGGGTGATAGCCATCAGTACCATCCTCCTCAGCGGTGCCTGGCAGCTCTTCCAGGGTGGCATGCGGTCCTATCAGCGTGGTTTGCAAGACGTCCGTATGACGCAGGGGGCCCGTGCCTTGTTGCACCTGATTACACGGGATGTCCAACGTGCCATGGCCGCGCGTGTGCCGTATGGTATTGGCGGGCCCGCGCCACAGCTCTCCACGTCAGAGACAGCAGGACGGCCGGCACACCGCCTGGCCATGCTCACGCTGCCATCGCCAGGAGCACCACCTGAGGGAGCACCGCACGGCGGTACCCTGCAGCGCATTCGCTATGCCCTCAACGCGGTGCCGGACAGCAAAACGCTCGCCCTGCAGCGGGCGGTAGGCGCTGCGAGTGAGCCGCAGATGGAACGGATGATGGTCGTGCACAGGCAGATACAGGAATTGCGCGTGCGCTACTTTGACGGGCAGGCCTGGTTTGCGGAATGGCAGCGGGCGGAGCTGCCGCGTGCCGTGGAAATCACCCTCATTGTGCAGAGCGGTGGAGCCCAGGCTCACGCCTCCCGCTTTGCCACCCTGGTGACGGCGGACTAATGCCTTGGGCTTCCATGAGTACAGGAGACACGCTGGTATGCCTATGACGTCTTGGTCCAGGAACACTCAAGGCTATGTGCTCGTCATTGTGATGGGTTTGCTGGCAGCTCTCGGGATGATGGCGTTCTCGCTTGGTGCCGCGACACGCGCGGATCTCACACGGACGCGGCGTTTTCAGGACGAGACCGCGGCGGAGTTGTTGGCCAAGGCTGGCATTGATTGGACCATACACTATCTCAACACTGTGGCACGGCAGGGGCAGCTGTGGCAAGCGCCCTGGACAAGCCAGGCGGCTCTGTTTCAGAGCCACCCCTTAGGAGTAGGGACATTTGACGTGCAGTACACAGACTCCGATGGCACGCTGCGCTACGGCCTCCAGGACGAGGAAGCGCGGGTCAACCTCAATACAGCACCAGTGGCGTTACTCGCTGCGCTGCCTGACGTTGGCACGGAGCTGGCCGAGGCGATCGTCACACACCGTCAGCAGGAGCCGTGGGGAGCGCCTGAAGACCTGTTGCACCATGGTCTCGTCTCGCCCCCGGTGTGGTATGGGAATACGGCGCAAGCCGGGCTCAGTGCCTATCTCACTGTTTGGGGGAGTGGCAAGATCAATATCAACACGGCGTCACCCGTGGTCATGGCCGCAGTTCCGAGCATAACACCTGCTCTGGTGGAGGCCATAGTGCGCTATCGTCAAGGAGACGATCAGCAACTCGGCACAAGCGATGATCAGTACTTCCGTACGGTGGCAGACCTGGCGACTCTTCCAGGAGTCGATGCTCGCGGGCTGGAGCCTGCCGAGGCCTTCTTGACCGTTACGCCAAGTGCGTTTCGCTTCATCGCCACAGGGCGTGTGGCACATGGCACGAGTCAGGCGCATACGCATCTACGCCTAGCGGTGATTGAGCGTACGGCCCCGGCCACTACGGTACGCTACTGGCGGCGCTTAGATTAGGCTTTCTGGAGAAGCAGTCGATGCAGCCTGGGACGGCGCAACAAGTCGTGGCACTGTTACAAGCAGCCGGGGCCCTCTCTCCGGAGGCGGCAGCGCAGGCACTCGTGTGGGAGCAGCACACACATGGCACGCTGTTACAGAGCCTGATTACCTCAGGCGCGCTCTCCTTTGAGGATTTGCAGGAGGTCCTGTTACTCTATGGCCAGCTCGCAGACGGGAGCGCGCTGACCACGACCGCTCCGCTCATTGCCCTGGATGTGACGACGGCGGGGGTGGAGCAGACGGTGGATGAATACCGCATTGATGATCTCCAACTGCACACCTTTCTCCTCAAGAGTGGGCGTCTGACGCAAGAGCAATTTGATACGGCCATCCAGGCGCAGCAGCACACTGGGCATCCTCTATGGCGCACGGTGATTAACCTAGGATTGCTGACACCGCAGGAGATGACGGAGATCATCAAAGCCCAGGGCCCGCCGGTGCAAGGCCGGCTTACCAATGGTGCGATGGCGGAGAGTCCGGAACCGGGGCAGGCGGTTGGCCCCCAGTCCTCTCGTGAGGTGGCGCGGCGTGTTATCGAGGTGGCCGACACCGCCACAGCAGTCCAGATCGTCAATACCGTTTTTGCAGGGGCGATTCAGGCCCGCGCTACGGATATTCATATCGAGCCGCAAGTGCCTCGCATGCGTGTACGCTATCGCATTGATGGCATGCTGTTCGATGTATGGACAGTGCCGCAGCCGCTAGAGACGTCGATCATCTCGCGCATCAAGGTGCTGGCGGATATGAACATCACGGAGCGCCGCTTGCCTCAAGATGGACGCCTCTCTTTCCGTCTGGACGGTCAAGAATACAACATGCGGGTAGCGACTATCCCCACGGTCTATGGGGAAAAGCTCGTGCTGCGCTTACTGATCAAGAGCAATGTCCTGACGGGACTGAAGCAGTTGGGCCTCGAGCCGGACGATGAGCAGCACCTCCGGAGCCTGATAGCCAAACCTCAGGGGATGATTCTCGTGACCGGGCCCATCGGCAGTGGCAAGACGACCACGCTCTATGCCGCGTTGCATGAGGTGAACATCCTCACGAATAATATCGTGACGATTGAAGACCCTGTCGAGTATCAACTGACCGGCATCAATCAGGTGGAAGTCGATACCAAAATCGGCTTAACCTTCGCCAATGGGTTACGGTCGATCTTACGCCAGGACGCAGACATTCTCATGGTCGGGGAAATCCGCGATGTTGAAACCGCGACCGTCGCCGTGCGCGCCGCACTCACTGGGCAACAGTTGTTTAGTACCCTGCATACGGTTGATGCGCCGAGCGCCATCACGACCCTGGGGAATTTTGGCATTCAACCGTATTTAATTGCCAGTGCGCTCAGCGGTGTAGTCGCGCAGCGCTTGGTACGGCGGATCTGTCCGGCATGTCGCCGGTGGTATACGCCGACTCCAGCACTCTTGCGCCATTTAGGCCTCAAACCGGGCCAGCGGGAGTGGCAGTTTGCTTACGGGACGGGCTGCGAAGCATGCTATTATACCGGCTATCTAGGACGAACAGGCCTCTTTGAGATCTTACGTGTGAGTGAGACGGTGCGGCATATGATCATTGCGCAGGAGAGTGAACATGCCCTCCAAACCGCAGCGATCCAAGCAGGCATGCATACCCTGCAGCAGAGCGGCATTACGAAGATCATCCAAGGTGTGACCACCCCGCAGGAGGTCATGCGTGAGGTCTATCTCTAACCTGGCGAAGAAGGAATTGTATTGTGGCTGAGCGAGACGAGATATCCACGACCGGTGTGCGTGCCGTGGACGCCGTTGGACCAGAGGCATCCCCTGCGAGCCCATCAGGGACGCGGAGCTGGCAGCAGTGGCTACGGTTGGACCATATCGCTGAACATGAACTCGCCGTCTTCTGGCGTCAGTTGGCCTTGCTCATTGAGGTTGGCGTGCCGCTGTTGAAGGCGCTGTATCAGGTGGCAGAGCGTACCAGCCATCGGCCATTACGCCGGGTCATTCAGCGCGTGGCAGCCGACATCGAGGTGGGGAACAGTCTCTCGGAGGCACTGGAACGACATCCGCAAGCCTTTTCGACGCTCACGGTACAGGTGCTGCAGGTGGCCGAACGCGGTGGAGTGCTGGACGACTCGCTCCGCCTGGTGGCAGAGGAACTCGAGCGGCGTGTGGAGATTCGTGGGAAGGTGCGGCGGGCTTTGGCGTATCCGGCTACCGTCCTGGTGGTGGGGCTCACGGTAGCGCTCTTCGTGCTGGCCTATGTGGTGCCCGAGTTTACGGCGATCTTTCAAGATCAGCATGTTGAGCTGCCGCTGCTTACCCGTTGTGTGATGGGTACGGCATACTTTGTAGCCCGCTTCTGGTGGCTGTGTCTGCTCGTGGTCATCGCCCTGGGCCTGCTCTTGACCGCCTATATTCGTACGCCGAGAGGTCGCCTGACTTGGGACCGTCTGAAGTTGCGTTTTCCGCTGGTGGGCGACTTACTGAGGAAAGCCAGCATCTTGCGCTTTGCCCAAACGTTAGGAACCTTGCTTCGAGGTGGTGTGCCCATCCTGGTCTCGCTCAAGCTGGTCCAGGAACATGCTGAAAACAGCGTGCTGGCTGGTGAACTGGCGCACGTATACGCCGCTGTGGATCAAGGCAGTCGCCTTGAGGTGCCCTTGCGGCAATCTACGGTCTTTCCGCCCGCCGCCATCGACGTGATTGCCATCGGGGAGGAAGCGGGGCAGCTGGACACAGTGCTCTTCAGACTCGCCCAAATGTACAAAGACGAAGTGGATCGCAGCATTGGCGTCTTTGCAAGTATTCTCGAGCCGCTCTTGCTGTTCGTGATGGGCCTGTTCGTGGCGCTCATTGTGTGGGCTGTGTACGTGCCGTATTTTATGTTGCCCGGTGTGTTGTGAGCATGAGGGAACATGGCACGTGGCCCAGATTGATGTCCTGTTAGAGCGTGCGCTTGCGTGTGGGGCTTCGGATCTGCATTTGCGGGCTGGGTCACCGCCCCTGATGCGCTTGCATGGACGTCTCCAGCCACTCCCGGAGGTCGACGGCCATGATGGGTATGAAGCGGCATTGCTTGCCATCCTCACAGAAAGCCAACGGCAGATTTTCGAGGCGCGCAGCGATCTTGATTTTGCCTATGAAATCCCGCAAGTCGGACGCTTTCGTGTGAATCTCCTCCGCCAGCATAAAGGGGTTGGCGCGGTTTTTCGTCTCCTGCCCAGCCGGCTGTATACGCTGCAAGAGCTGGGTCTGCCACAGGCGGTCTATGCGCTCATACGTCTGGAGCAGGGCCTGGTCCTGGTGACTGGCCCCAGCGGGAGCGGGAAATCGACGACGCTGGCGGCAATCATCGACCATATCAACCAGGAAAGTGACAAGCACATTGTCACTATTGAGGATCCGCTGGAATTTATCCATCTCAACAAGAAGAGTCTGGTGACGCAGCGTGAGGTGGGGGCGCATACCATGTCGTTTGCGGCGGCTCTACGGGCTGTCTTACGCGAAGACCCCGATATCATCTTGCTGGGGGAGTTGCGCGATCTCGAAACCATTTCGCTCGCCATTACCGCCGCGGAGATAGGCCATCTGGTCTTTGGCACCTTGCATACGCGGACCGCAGCCTCTACAGTGGACCGCCTCATTGATGTCTTTCCTCCGGAACAGCAGAGCCAGATCCGCACCATGTTGGCAGAGACGCTCAAAGGCGTTATCGCCCAGCAACTCCTGGTGCGGGCTGATGGCCAGGGGCGGGTGGTCGCGGTCGAGATTCTGGTCGGTACGACAGCCCTGGCCCATCTGATTCGGGAAGGCAAAACACATCAGATCCCTTCGTTGATCCAGACGGGTCGTCGTGAGGGTATGCAAACCATGGATCAAGCCATCCTCGAGCTCCTCCGCAGCAAGCACATCACGCCGCAGGAAGCGTATCGTAAGGCGGTCGATAAGGACATCTACCGCCAGTACCTGGAAAGGATGTAAGGTGGCGACGATCGACTGGATGGCCACTGACCGCTACAAGCGCCGGCATGTGTCGGCCGGCACGACGCTGTGCCATGAGGGCGATTTTGGTGACACGATGTATTTTGTGGTGCAAGGGAGTCTGCAAATCTCCAAGCGCGTGAGCCAGGGTGCTGACAAAGTCATTGCGACATTAAGTGTTGGTCAGTATGCTGGCGAGCTGAGTCTGCTCACTGGGGCGCAGCGCAATGCCACTATACGCGCGGTGGAGGAGACGGAAGTCGTTGAGATCGACCAGGAGGCCTTTCTCCAGCTCATTCATGAACAGCCGCGTGTAGGCCTGGACCTCATGCGCCAGCTCGCACATCGTTTGCATGCAACGACAGAAGAGTTGATCTTGACGGCATTGGAGGTGGCCCTCGCCCAGCGTAAACCTTCTCGCATGGCGTTAGGGAGCCAGCGCCTGCGTTTCATTGCCACTGGCTCATTTCTCGGTGAGAAGACGGCTGAAGTGCTACGTCTGGCTACGGAACAGGCACCACTCGCCAACAGCCCCGCACTCGTCACCAGTCTGATCCGTCCCGGCCGTACCCAGGATGCCTTAATTTATCTCCTTGAGACGGATGATCCGTCCGACCTCTTAAAGTTGATCACACCCTTTATGGGTCTCGTGCAATGGGATATCGCACCGGTGCTCGAGCTCGATGTCGCACTGGCGGCGACGGTCCAGGCAGAGGGCATGAGGGAATGATGAGGCATCTTCTCTCCCCCTCATGTTCAGGGTTTGCCATCTTGGGCCATTGGTTGTGGCAGCTTGCCATCGACGTATTTCAGATAGCGATAGAAATCGCTGCCGGTGGTCACCAACAAACTCGAGTTTTTCTGGAGCGTCTGTTTGTACGCTTCCAACGTCTGATAAAACGCATAAAACTCTGGGTCCTGGTTATACGATTCAGCATAGATGCGGGCCGCTTCCGCGTCTGCCTTGCCGATGATTTCCTGCGCTTGCCGGTACGCCTCCGAGCGCAGGCGGTCCAGTTCGCGCTCCTTCTCACCACGAATCTTGGCGCTAGAGCCGTCACCTTCGGAGCGGAAACGCGCCGCAATACGTTGGCGCTCAGAAATCATGCGCTTGTAGACCTGTTGCTCCACCTCACGCACGTAGTTGATGGTCTTGATGCGCACATCGACGAGCTCGATACCCAGGTTGGGCAAGTTCTGCTGTGCCCGTTTGACCATCAACTCAGTCATTTTATCGCGCCCTAGGCGCTCCTCTGGCGCTACGTCCTGCGCCGTGGGTGGCACCGCAGTATCAGGCTTCCCCGCCCCGGACACAGCACGCGGTTCCTCTATGGGCCCACCCTCATCCAGCGCCTCAGCGGACAGCTCACGGGTGAACGTCCGTACTGCTTGGATCAACAGGTGACCACTGACCACATCCCGCGCCGCGGAATTGATCAGGTCGTCCAGACGCGTCTGGGCCGAGCGCTCGTCGCCCACCGATTGCAAAAAGCGCAGCGGGTCGGTAATGCGCCAGCGCGCCGTGGTGTCCAGCACGATAAAGCGCTTATCGAGCGTGGGGATCTGCCCGGGCAACCCGTCCCACTCCAAGATACGCTTGTCAAAGCGCCGTACCGTCTGAATAAACGGCACCTTGAGCTTCAAACCAGGGGTGGTAATGGGCCCCCGCACCGGTTCCCCGAACTGGGTCACCACTACTTGCTCGGTCTCGTCCACTTGATAAAACGTCCCACCGGCAATAAGCACCACGAGCACTACCAGCATAATCAGAGGGGCAGCAATACGATTCATGTTACTTCTCCTTCCCTGCTGGGGCCACTGGGGCCATATCACCACGCTGGAGATCCAGCAAAGGCAACACCGACGACGGCTGCTCAGCATCGAACACATACACCTGCTTCGCCGTGGGGAGAATCTCGCGCATGGTCTCCAGATAGAGGCGCCGCCGCGTCACCTCTGGGGCCTTACGATACTCTGTCAGGAGAGAGTTAAAACGCGCCACGTCACCCTTGGCCGTGTTGGTGCGGTTGATGGCATAGCCCTCGGCCTTGGCAATGGTGCGTTCAACTTCCCCACGCTCGCGGGGCACTTCCTGGTTGAACGCCTGTAGTGCTTCGTTAACCTTGCGTGACTGTTCCTGCTGCGCTTCGTTTACCTCATTGAAAGCGCGTTTGACCTCGTCCGAGGGTGGTGTCACACTTTGCATTTGCACGGTTTCAACGCGTAAACCTGTCTCATAGAGGTTGAGGAGTTCTTGCATCTTTACTTGCACCTGCTGCGCAATTTCGGCGCGGCGTTCCGTGAGGACCTCGGTGACCGTATGGTCGCCCACCACTGAGCGCATGACGACTTGCGCTGCATCGCTCAGCGCCATGTCCGGCTTCCGATTCCCAAAGAGATACTTGACGGGATCGATAATGCGGAACTGCACGATCCAGGCGACATCAGCCACATTGAGATCGCCCGTGAGCATGATCGACTCCTCCTGGAACGAGCGCTGACTAAAGCGCGTGCGCGTGCCCGCCTCCTCGGTCCGGAACCCAAACTCCGCTTTGAAGACACGTTGCACTTTGACTTTGCGCGCGGTCTCCAGGCCCAGGGGCAGTTTGAAGCGCAGACCTGGGTCTTCCCGGCGTATGTACTTGCCGAAGCGCTGCACCACGGCCACTTCATCAGCTTCAACCGTATAAAACATGGTCAAGAGCATAATGGCGCCCACCAGCACCAGCACCCCAATAATCACCAGCCCTCTTGGAGGCCTGGGCATAGGCGTATCTGGGAGGTCCCGCCCCAAACTACCATGGTCCCCTCGCATAGCATCCCCTTTTCTGTCTCTAGTTGACGATACTGCGCCCACCGCAGTACGATGCCACGACACTCGACGTGGCACGCATGTCACAGTGTCTCCGGAAGCAACAGAGTACTGCAGGAGTCCCTATGCGTCACGAAGAAATTGAAGTGAAATTCCTTATCGAGGATCTGAGGGCCATGCGCCAGCGTCTCATGGCCCTCGGCGCCACACTCAGCACGCCCCGTACATACGAAGAGAACCTCCTATTTGATACCCCGGACACGCAGTTTAGACGCCAGGGCCGTGTATTACGCCTGCGCCGTGATCGACGCAATCGTATCACCTATAAGGAGCCCCCGACGCACCACGAGGCAGATTTCAAAATTATGCAGGAGTATGAGGTCGAGGTGAGTGACTTTGGCCAGGCACACGCCATCCTCACAAAGCTCGGTTTCACCGTGGCGCTACGTTTTGAAAAATATCGGGAAACTTTTGCCTACCAAGGGGCAGAGATCGTCCTCGACGAAGTGCCATTCGGGGCCTTTATGGAGATCGAGGGACCTCAAGAGGCCATCAGAGCTATTGTGACCGCGCTGGGACTCGATTTCCACGCCCGGCTGGTCTCCAGCTACGTCGACATATTTGATACCGTGTGCACCACCTATAAGCTGCCAGTCACGGATATCACCTTTGAGGCATTTCGGTCCCTGGCTATCGACCTCCGTGCCTGCCAGCTACGCTGACTGAGGGAAAGCTATGAGGCGCACATCGCTGCAACCCCAGGAAAGAGTGCAGCTCGACTTTGATCTGGTCACTGTCAAGGAACTCTTGCGCGATCTCCTGTTTCGTGAAGCTGGTCAAGCCTATTTCAAACGTCTGGCCGTACCGCGCCAGCGCCGCTGGCTAGGCG
>JBMDXC010000136.1:0-2280 GCA_048594805.1 Candidatus Entotheonellaceae bacterium
GCGGTGGTTGCGGGTTGTGTCTCCATCGTCCTGTCCTCCCTGACGAAGGAGGTCTGTTTGAGGCATAAATATTGCTCTCTTTCTCCTTAATTTTACTATGACGGACATCCGACACGGTTTTGAGTTTTTGAGGCGAACCCATTGATTTTCTTTGAGATAAAAATAGCCATTGCTCCATAAGGGCGAATGTGCAGACTGCCTCCTGAAATCGATGTCAAGGAGGATGAAGTCATGCCCCTCGCCCTGCGTAAGCCTACCCTCACTGAGGGTACAAGTCCACCGTTTGAGGCTGGCAGAAAGCTCGGCGTCGTTGAGATGGCCCTCGTGTGGCAGGTACTCCACGAGGACCCGCAATGCCCCAGTCGGGTGCTGCGCGACAAGGTCGCCCAGAGTCCGGCACCGCTGCAGATAAGCGTCCGCCATCTCAACCGGTTGCGCGTCACATGGCAGCTGAATCGGTGCAAGGGCCGCCCTCGCCGTGCAGAAAGCAGCCCGCCTCGGCCCTCGTACACAGAGGTGGTCCGGGTCACACCCCGGCTGTCGTTGGTCGGCGTACATCTTTTTGCGCATTGGCTCGAGCAACAGGGGGCCTTTGGCCCAGGAGTCACCCAACTCCAACAGGCGATCCAGACCTCTAAGAACGCCCATCCGGAGGAGGACTTTGCCCTGGTGCATCACCACCAGCAGACGCTGCTGCGCCACTTGCAGGCCCTGTTTTTTGCGCCGCTGTTTGGGATCAAGACGCTCACCGGGTTCGATACCCACGAGCATCCGCTCCCAACGCTCGTGGGCAGGGGATATCACAGCTCGACGCTGCTGCAGTTTCTGGGGCAACTCGAGCGCGTTGAGGCCGCCCCGGCGCTGCGGCCCACCCTGGTGCCGGGACAACCTGGCCCGATCACCTCTGTCGATGGCCACAGGATCGCCTCTGGGAGTCGATTGTCTATGCACAAGGGCACGATCACGATGCTGGGGCGCATCATGGGGGGCTCGCACGCCGTTATCGCCCATGACGCAGCGGGCTACGCGGTCTTTGTACAGTATTATCCGCCCGACATGCATCTCTCGCAGCTCATCGTGGCGTACTGTCAGAAGGTGGCTGTGGCCACCGGGAACGCCCTCTTTGTCATCGATCGCGCGGTCAATGCGGTCGCTCTGGCCCAGGCGTTCGACACGCAGGGCCTAGGCTTGCTGTGTATGCTTGATGACAACGAGCATGCTGGCCTCGCAAGCTTTGCGGCCACCGAGGTGGCCACCCTGCAGGATGGCGCCAAGGTCTAGAGCGGGCCGTGGCACGTGCCGAGGCCAGAAGACCCCAGGCACTTTGTCCTCGTCGCGCCTCCGGCGGGGAAGACCTTGGTGTACTGGGGAACCCCCAAGGTGAAGGAGACTGGAGAGCCGAGCGAGTGACCAAGGGTGTATCGAGCGCGTAGTGAGATGCAAGAAAACAGCTGCAAGCGCATGATTGCGCATGGGGCGCTCAATACCAACTATGGCCGCAAAAAAATCGTTGGGCCTGACCGGCATCAGCAACGTGCACGCGAGCAACTCGAGCAGTCGCTGGAGGCGGCCCAGCAGCGGGTCGACAAGAAGGTCGAAGAGAGCAAGGCGCACCAGGACAAGGTGGCAGAGTCCACGTCCAAAGGGCATCGCAAACGCCTGGCGCAGCGTCAGCGCGCCTTGGTGAGGGTGGAAAAGGAGTGGAAGGACGCCCAGGACAAACGAGACCAACTTGCTGAGCAAGCCTCTGCCTTGGGACCACCTCGGGAGCGGGCGGACCGCGATTTTCGCAAGCAGACGCTCATGACAGTGCGCACACTGCTGCTTGAGAACGCCCTGATGTCCTTCATGGCCGTGCTCTTAGGGACCCCCAACCTGCACGTGAGTCTGGACTGTCTCTTGCACATCCTCTTTGAGCGGAGTGGGGCTCGCATGGAGACGGCCTCCCAGGTCGTCTATTGGGTCAATACCGTCGGTTTATCGGTCCCGTATCGACGCCTGCTGACGGAGGTGGTTACAGGGCTCGGAGCGATGGACTTGAGGGATCAGGGAAAACCGATTTGCGTTCGCCTCAAAGATATGCCGCCGTGAGGTGGCTCTAGCCATGGACCGAGCAAATGTCCATTTTTTCGCAGGCTGTCGGCAGTCGGTAAAATGTGTACACATGTTGCGGGTAGACGTTTCAAACCCTGAGAAAAATCCGTCATTATACTGACCGTACTGCGTATTGGCCCATACTGATTCTTTTTCTATGCGGGAAACCGTGATGAGCCACCCCAC
>JBMDXC010000137.1:0-8991 GCA_048594805.1 Candidatus Entotheonellaceae bacterium
ACGCTGCTCGATCCTGGCGCCCCTTTCCTGGAACTCTCGCCGCTGGCGGCGTATGACATGTACGACAACGCCGCGCCCGCCGCCGGCATTATCACGGGCATTGGTGTGGTGCACGGTACTGAGGTGATGATCGTCGCCAACGACGCCACGGTCAAAGGCGGCACCTATTTCCCTATGACCGTCAAAAAACACCTGCGTGCCCAGGAGATTGCCCGTGAGAACCACCTGCCCTGCATCTACCTGGTCGACTCCGGTGGCGCCTTTTTGCCGCTGCAGGCCGAGGTGTTCCCTGACCGTGAGCATTTTGGTCGCATTTTTTACAATCAGGCGACCATGTCCGCAGCCGGCATTCCACAGCTTGCCGTGGTCATGGGCTCGTGCACGGCCGGCGGGGCCTATGTCCCAGCGATGTCGGATGAGACCATCATCGTGCGCAATCAGGGCACGATCTTTTTAGGCGGTCCCCCTCTGGTCAAGGCGTCCATTGGGGAAGAGGTGAGCGCTGAGGATCTGGGGGGGGGGCTGATGCATGCGACGCGCTCCGGGGTCACTGATCATCTTGCCGATGATGATAAGCACGCCCTCGAACTGTGCCGCAGCATCATCGAAAATCTGAACGACACACGCTGCCCCGTGTGTAGCCTGACGACACCGGAGGAACCGCTATACGATCCGCACGAGCTCTACGGCATTTTACCCCCCACGACACGCCAACCCTTTGATATGCGTGAGGTGATTGCCCGTTTGGTCGATGGCTCGCGCTTGCACGAATTCAAACCGCTCTATGGCACCACGCTGGTGTGCGGCTTTGCCCGCATCGAGGGCTATCCGGTGGGTATTCTGGCCAACAATGGCATTTTATTTTCCGACTCATCCCTCAAGGGGACGCATTTTATCCAGTTGTGCGACCAGCGCCAGATTCCCATCCTGTTTCTGCAGAACATTACCGGCTTTATGGTCGGCGTGCAGGCTGAAAGTGGCGGTATTGCCAAAGATGGCGCGAAAATGGTCATGGCCGTGGCCAATACGCAAGTGCCGCGTTTTACCCTCATCGTGGGAGGCTCTTTTGGAGCTGGCAACTATGGCATGTGCGGACGCGCGTACTCCCCGCGCCTGCTCTTCATGTGGCCCAGCGCCCGCATCTCGGTGATGGGTGGCGAGCAGGCTGCCGGCGTGCTCTTCACGGTGAAGCAGGAGCAGCTCCGCAAAGAGGGCAAACCGCTCATGACTGAGGACGAAGAGCGGGCTTTCAAGCAGCCAACCCTCGATTTGTACGAACATGAGGGCTCGCCCTACTACTCCACGGCACGCCTCTGGGACGACGGTATTCTTGACCCCCTGGAAACCCGTCGCGTTCTGGGCCTGTGCATCGCCACGGCCATGAAGCAGCCTCTGGCACCGCCACGCTACGGCATTTTCCGCATGTAACGTCTTCCTCCCTCTCCCTCTGGGTGAGGGTTTTAGCACAGGGTGAGGGTCCAGGGCACATGCACAAGCTCCTTGTTGCCAACCGTGGTGAAATCGCCGTGCGCATCATGCGCGCTGCCCGAGATCTCGGCCTGCGCACCGTCGCGGTCTATTCCGAGGCTGACCGCGACGCGCCCCATACACAGCTTGCCGATGAAGCGTACCTGCTCGGTCCTCCAGAACCTGCCCAGAGCTATCTGGACAGCGCCCGTCTACTCGACGTCGCCCGCGCCAGTGGTGCCGATGCAGTCCACCCGGGCTATGGCTTTCTCGCCGAGAATGCTGCCCTTGCTGAGGATTGCCGCCGCGCTGGTCTGCTCTACGTGGGGCCCTCGGTGGAAGCGATTCGGCAGATGGGCTCGAAAATTCTCTCGAAGCAGATTGCGGAGCGCGCTGGAGTGCCGGTTGTCCCCAGCTACCACGCGCCTGATGCGGCCACACTGGCGCAGCAGGGGCCTGACGCCGCAGCGCATCTAGGCTACCCAGTACTCGTGAAAGCGTCGGCGGGCGGGGGAGGCAAGGGCATGCGCATTGTGGAGCGTGCGAGCGACTTGCTCGCCGCTCTGGAGGCCGGAGCCCGCGAAGCGCAGCAGGCGTTTGGAGATGCGACCCTGATGCTCGAGAAGTACATTCCCAACCCGCGCCACATTGAGGTGCAGGTGCTCGGCGATCACTTTGGCCAGCGTCTACACCTGTACGAGCGCGAGTGCTCGATCCAACGCCGGCATCAGAAAATCGTTGAGGAGACGCCCGCACCGGCAATCGATGCTGCCCTGCGGCAGCGCCTGACCAGTGCCACGTTGCGCCTGGCGGCGGCGGTGCAGTACACCAATGCTGGCACGGTAGAGTTTTTAGTGGGGGCTGCGGGGGAGGTGTATTTTCTGGAGATGAATACGCGCTTGCAGGTCGAACACCCGATTACCGAACTGGTCACTGGTATAGATATCGTGCAGCAGCAGCTCCGTATTACCAGCGGTGAACCCTTAGCATTCACCCAGAAGCACGTGCAACAGCGGGGTCATGCCATTGAGTGTCGGCTCTATGCCGAAGACCCCGCGCAGGGGTTCCTGCCGGCCACCGGACGTGTCCAGGTGCTGCGCGAGCCACACGGCCCAGGACGCCGGATCGATAGCGGCATTGCCCTGCATCAGGAAATCACGCCCTACTACGATCCTATTCTGGCCAAGTTAATCACCTATGGCGCCACACGCCAAGAAGCGCTTGTGCGTATGCAGGCACTCCTGCGCGAGTACACCATCCTCGGCGTCACGACGAACCGCCAGTTTTTACTCGACATTATGACTTCCCCCGCGTTTGCCGCCGGGGCAACGGATACCGCCTTTCTTGACCGCCACTTTGCGAGCTGGCGGCCGGCGGCAGAGGTCCCTGAGGAGGTCGTGGCACTGGCAGCGCTGGGAGAACTCGTGCAACGCCGTGGGCACTTCCCTGCCGCGCCAGTGGATAACGCATCAGCAGCGTCTGAAGCAAGACTGACTACCCCCTGGCAGCGCTACGATGGCTGGCGTATCGGAGGGCGGGCATGAAATTTGCGTACCGGCACAGCGCCACAGACGACCAGGTTATTGAAGTGGACATTGTGCCAGTCCCAGAGCGTGCCGGGGTCTACCGGGTCACGGTAGGAGAGCACGTCTTCGAGCTGACCGAGCGGCTCTTGCACCACGCGGCGGCATTCTACAAAGAAGCTGGAGAGAGTATGCTCCAGTTTGAGGGGCGAGAATATCGCCTCTTTGACGCCAGCCAGCGGCGACGACCTGCCCCTACTCGCGCTGGTGACCTGCACGCTCCCATGGCTGGGAAGATCATCCGCATCCTCGTGCAACCCGGCGAGCATGTCAAAGCCGGTGCCACGCTGCTCATTCTCGAAGCGATGAAAATGGAGCAGCAAATCACCGCCCCGCAAGACGGTGTGGTAACCCGCCTCCTCTGCCGCGAAGGCGACCAGGTCACCGCTGGCACAGAACTTGTGGTGTTGAAGCCTGCTGCTGCGGTATAGTTTATCTAACAATCTACAATGACTTTCCATCATCACTTCGTCGCAAGGAGGATTCGCGATGAAGCACCTGCATCTCCTCTTACTGTTTGCTGTCCTGGCATGGCTCGGGGATGGCAGGCCAAGTCTCCTGGCCCAAGAACCGCCTCGCTCACCCCTCACACCACCGTCCGAAGAGACGACGGCGAACCCAGGTGAGCCCCCAACCCCGCAGCTCGTGCAGGTTGAGGTGGATCTTGGGGCCGGTGGGCCGAATATCCATGTACGTATCCATCCCGCCTGGCAAGCTCGGTACAGGCCATATGTACGCGTTGGTCAGGCACGCACCGCGGCCGAGCCCCAGGCGGAGACTGCTCCGCCCCCGCAGGGTGGAGCAGATGAACTGCACCAAGCGCTAGGGCAGGCTCTCGATCGCGCCAAGCCCGCAATGCCGCCATCGCCTTGAGGCATGATGAAGAGACCTTTGTCCCCTCTCCCCGGCGAGTGGGAGCTAAGGAGGTCACGATGACGTGGTACGTGAGAGTCTTGGTTATTCTGGGTATCGTACTGAGCCTTGGCAGCGCCAGTCGGGCCCAGACGCCTGCTCCCCCGTCACCGCCTCCCCCTGCGGCGGTGATCCATCCAGAGACCAGGCTCACGGTCTTTGACGAAGTATGGCAGAGCGTGCGCGATTATTTTTATGATCCGACCCTGCGTCACCAGGACTGGGCCGCGATGAGGGACAAGTATCGACCTCTGGTGGCGGAGGCTACGGATGAGGAACGCCCGGCGGTGATCAATCGCATGCTCGACGAACTCGGCGCCTCACATACCAGGTATTACACCCCGGACGATCCGGCGTACTACCAGCTCCTCGATATTTTCGCAGGGCCTCTGCGGCGAGAATTACGCCGGGTCTTTCCCGACGGGCAGGTGATGTATCCGAGTCTCGGGATTTTCACGCAGCGTATCGAGGATAAAACTTTTATCAGTGGGCTCCTTAATGGACTTCCAGCCGCTAAAGCTGGACTACAGGTCGGTGATGAACTCCTGGCCGCAGATGGCTCTCCCTATCATCCCATCCGATCCCTGACCGCAAAAGTCAATCAGGACGTGACCCTGCAGGTGCGACGGGGTCGTGATGAAACGCCGCATGACGTCGTGGTCGTGCCGCAGCAGACTAAGCCCAACGAGGCATTTCTGAAGGCCATGCAGGAGAGCGCACGTGTTATCCACACGCAGGGCGTTGCCATCGGCTACATTCATGTGTGGTCCTACGCCGGTTCGCAGTATCAGCGGTTGCTGGAACACGAGATCTTTTCCGGGACGCTCAAGGAGACGGATGCCCTGGTACTAGACCTCCGTGATGGCTGGGGTGGTGCGCAGGCGCATTATCTGGATATTTTCAACGCGCGGGGACCCACAGTCACCATGGTGGACCGCCACGGGGACGTGTCATTTGCCAATGTGAAGTGGCGCAAGCCAGTGGTCATACTGGTCAACGGTGGGACCCGGAGTGGTAAAGAGATTCTGGCCTATGGCTTCAAAAAGTATGGTCTGGGCGAGGTTATTGGCACACGGACGGCGGGAGCAGTGCTGGCGGCACGGGCTTTCCTCTTAAGCGACAGCAGTCTTTTGCTCCTGGCTGTCAATGACGTATTCGTTGATGGTCAGCGCCTCGAAGGAGTAGGAGTCACTCCCACAATTGAGGTGCCTTTTCCTGTGGAGTATGCCCAGGGCAAGGACCCCCAGCTGGAGCGTGCCCTGGAACTCTTGTCACGCTCCGTGCGCGGATAGCGGCATGCCTTCGGCAAGCACCTCCTATCCCTTGTCGATGGCTTGCTCCTGGGTGAGTTTCGTGCGCATCTGCTTCACGAGACCTGCGTAGGAGTCCTTCAGGATGATAGTATTGAACTGTGTGCGATAGTTATTCACTAGACTGACCCCCTCGATGACAATGTCATACACTTTCCAGTCTCCTTCCTTGTGCAGCAGGCGGTAGTCTACGTTGATGGGCTCGCCGTGCTCGGTCGTGATCTCGGTATGCACGGCAGCCTGGTCACTGCTGATGTCCTCTTTGGGATAGCGCACGCCCTGCGGCCCGGATTTATAATTCGCAATACGATTAATATAGGAACGCTCCAGGAGAGCCGTGAATAGCTCCACGAACTCCTGCCGTTGCTGCGGGGTGAGTGTGCGCCAGTGTGGCCCCATAGAACGCTGCGCCATCTCTTCAAAGCCAAAACGCTGCAGCACTGCTTGACGAATCTGCGTACGGCGCTCCTCAGGCGGAAGGGTTTTGTTGTCTACGATGGTCAACACGTTATCGACGGTCTGGCGGACCTTGTCCAGGGGTTCACCGGCGTGCACCCGCGTAGCATGACTGGCCAAGAACAGACCGCTGACAAGCACCGACACATATAAATACCTATGCCAGTTTTGCATAGAACCTCCTCTAGGATGAAGTGAGAGACGTCTCTCAGACTGAGATACGTCCTGGTCCAGTAACACCCAGCCTCAGTCATTGCTGCCCGGATTGGCTGGTGCTAGCAAATTTTTAGTGGTACGCAGGGTTATGGAACGCTGCATCCAATCTGATAGGGTAGGACCGGGCGAAGGCTCCGTATGCCGGACGGGCCGCAGGGCAACTTTCACGATCCAGTCCACGGGTAAAGCAAAATTGAGGTGCTGGCCCTCTTGGAGCTGAAAGCACGGCATCCCAATGAGGCGCCCTGCCCGGTCAAACAGACCACCCCCGCTTGAGCCGGGCGAGACCGCTGCGTCCGTCTGGATCAAAACAGATCCCAGGACGGGACGCAGTGCCGAAATAATCCCCGCTGTAAACGTCAGACTCAGTCCCTGTGGGGCACTGATGATATAAGTCGACTGTCCGACAGCGAGGGTTTTCACGGAACCACGTACCACGGGCCGCGCCTGTAACTGTGGTGTGTGCACCTGGCACAGGTCATGTTCGGTGTCGGCGTAGCCCAGGGTAGCGGCAAACGGGGTTGCCCCATGCCAGATCCGCAGGTGTCGGCCAGACTGGGCTACATGACAGGGCGTAATAACGAGCCCGGGACCAATAACCACGCCACTCCCCTGGGCCGCGGGTATCCCTTGCTCGTCCACCACCTCCACTACCACTACACTCGGGGCTGCCCGAGCAAAGATTTGTTCTGGTGTGGCTGCCTGGGCAGTGCCCCTCACCCATGTGAGGACGAGGCACAGGACCATGTAACTGCAGAGCTGGAGTATATGCATCATGCTCCCTTTCCTATTCCTGCCCCAGTAGGTTTGACGAATGTGGATTGCCTCTAAAGGGGAGCAAGAAACGTGCCATGGTGAAACTTAACAGGCCTCAGGACGACACAGCTCTGGGTCTTTAAGTGCAATAACGCATGGTATTAAAATTGCATGAACTGAAGGCAGGCCCTCTTCGCGAGCGCTGGCCGATCGCTCTGGAGCCACACGGCGAGGAGTGCGGCAGGCGCATTGCGTGAGAGTGCGAGGAAAGGAGACTGTATGCAGGTACCTGTAGAGCCTGTCTTTACCCTGATTATGGGTATTTTGATCTTACTGGTGCCAAGATTGTTAAATTATTTTGTGGCTATCTATTTGATTATTACTGGGCTTTTGGGCTTGCTAAACAAAGGGTACTTCTAACGGCGGAGGGAGGGCTATGAAAGTCGAAAAAGGCATTATGGTGCCGCTGGGATACGGCAAGTTCTTTCGTTCTGAAAAGATCGTGGGCCTGGAACCAGTCGAGGAAGGCAGAGGGCCAGGTCGCCGCACCAAGGTCTATGTGGAGGCGCTGCACGAGCCCGTCATTGCCTCACGTTCCGAAGGCGCTATTCTCGGTGACTTGGTCACGCAACCGAAGGAAGTCACCAAGACCAGGGAGCAGTATCTCTTGCTGAGCGATATTCTGGAAACAATCACTGATATTGATCCGTTGCTGCGCTCAATCATCCGCGATCAGGGCAAATGGGATCTGGATAAGCTGGAAGAGCAGATCCAGGAGGTCTTGAGTGATGAAGAAGAGGCGTAGCCAGCGCTGCGGCCCTCGTGCCTGGCAAAGGGATACCATCCATGCGCGGCGCTAGGTGGAGAGGGGGGCTCATGCTCTTGCTGCTCGCGGTGGCGTATGGGGTGAGCGCGGCGCAGAGGTCAACCCCTACGTCTCCGGCAGAGCAGCTCCAGCGTGGACAATATCTCGTAGAGCACGTTGCCATGTGCGTCCAGTGTCATACGCCACGCAATGCCCAAGGGGAACTCGACCGCACGCGGCTATTGCAGGGGGCGCCCATCCTGGTCCCAGCGCCCTTCCCTATGTCGCAGTGGGCGTTCGAAGCCCCCAAGATCGCGGGATTACCTGGCTGGATGACCGAGGACGCAGAGCGCCTGCTGCAGACTGGTAAGAGCGCGAGGGGCTATGTCCCGCGTCCACCCATGCCTCCGTTTCGGATGACCCAGGAAGACGCGGCTGCGGTGGTGGCATATCTCAAATCGTTGCCCTGAGCATGCTCTTGGTGCCTCAAAACTCGGGTTATTCCAGTTCTTCCACAGCGCATATCCCAATGTTGAGAGCGTCCCGTAAGGCGCGAGCCTTGGCACGGGTCAACGCCAGGCGAGCGAAGTGAGGCCGCACGCCAAAATGCACGTTCTCAGGGGTCGCGTCGCCGCTCTCGACGAAGCGACGCCCATCCAGGAAGCTCGCAGTGGCCTGCGCTACGGCCATGGCATCAGTGACACTGACGAACGTCGCCTCGAGCTTTTGCAAGCCGCGCTCATGTGCCATGGCGAGCAAACCGGCATAGCGTACAAACGGCTTGCCATGAATGAGCTGGACATACTGCGACGGAATGGTCGCCCTGCTGAGGGCTTCACCGTCCTCCCCTTCAGCTATAGTAGGAGGCTCTAGTGGCAGTGGAGCGCTGAGAGTCTCCAGCCGTGTCTGCACCAGGGCAGAAGCCCGCTTGGCAATCGCCCCTGCCAGGCGATGCATACACCAGCCACGCGGCGTCTGGGCATTCTCTGGACATGGGCAGGTATCCTGCATGCCATAGACGGTGTCCTCCTGCTCCGGCCCCTGCACTTGCACACTGCCACCGTGCAGCCATTGGACCTCACCAGCGTGTAAAAGCTGCACCGCCTGCTCGATGCGCACACGACACTCAGGTAAGACACCTTTCGCCCGCTCGGCCACTTCGACCACTGCTTCGTGGAATAAGAGTTGGGCCAGGGGCTCAGGATTGAGCCTGTCTTCAATGCTATAGGCTGAAGACACCGAATCTGCTATCATGAATGTGCTCCTTCTGGAGGACACAGTGGGAGTCTAAAGGGGGCCAGGGGAGTTCTTGGCGGGAGTCTCCTGGCCCATAGTGTTTTGAGCCACAAGCGCCTACTCACGGCCTGAGCTGGCCAAGGTTCCGGGTCGTCTCTAATGAGAGGAACGCGCTTCGTGTGTGCTGCAAGCGGGTGGTTGAAGGCTGACGGCACAAGAAGTCAGAGACGACAAGTGGACTACAAGGACA
>JBMDXC010000138.1:0-8334 GCA_048594805.1 Candidatus Entotheonellaceae bacterium
GGCACGCAGGAGGAGAGCACAGGATGATCGAGGTGGACCACCTCAGTAAATACTATGGTCCCGTGACAGCGATCCGGGACCTCTCCTTCAGCGTCGAACAGGGCGAAATTCTGGGCTTCTTGGGACCCAACGGCGCTGGGAAAACGACCACGATGCGTATCCTGACAGGATTCATGCCGGCCAGTAGTGGGCACGCTGTAGTCGCCGGCTATGATGTCTTCGCGCAAGCGCTCGAAGTCCGCCGGCGGGTCGGCTATCTGCCAGAGAACGTACCGTTGTACAGGGAAATGACCGTCAGCAGCTATTTGCACTTCGTTGCTGAAGTGAAGGGCATTACGCGGCGCGAGCGCACCCGCAAAGTCGGTGAGGTGATGGAAATCTGTGGCGTGCGTGACATGGAGCGCCGTCTCATTGGGAACCTCTCGAAAGGCTATCGCCAGCGTGTTGGCCTGGCGCAGGCGCTCCTTAACGATCCTCCTGTACTCATTCTCGATGAGCCCACGGTAGGACTCGATCCGCGTCAGATCATCGACATCCGCCAGACCATTAAAAACCTCCGGCACAACCATACGGTCATCCTCAGCACCCATATCCTCCCTGAAGTGAGCATGACGTGTGACCGGGTAGTCATTATCAATGATGGCCAGGTTGTGGCGGTCGACACGCCCGACAACTTGACGGAGCGTACACAGCCCTATCGCTCTATTCATCTTGAAGTGCAAGGGCCAGAGGCGGCGGTATTGGCACACTTGCAGGGGCTGCCGGGCGTGCTCACAGTAGCGAAAAATGGGGCTAGCCCCAGCGGCGCTGCCGTCTTTACCCTGTCGACGACCAAAGAGCGCGATATGCGGGCTGACGTGGCGCGCGCCATCGTGCAGCAGGGCTGGCAACTCCTGGAGTTACGGGCGGTGCGCTTGAGCCTGGAAGAGGTGTTCGTGCAACTCGTCACGGAAGAGGGGGAGGCTCATGGGTAGCATCTATGCAGTCTTTAAACGTGAAGTCAAAGCATACTTCACCCTCCCCATTGCCTACGTTATGATGGGGGGACTCTTGTTTATCGTCGGGTGGCTGTACTATTTGTCCTTCCGCTGGTTCCTGGGCGTCAGCTTTGAGGCCATGCGCAACCCGATGATGGCTAGTGATCTCGACATCAGCTCCATGGTCGTGGGCGCCACCATTAGTACGATCGGCGTGGTAAGCGTTTTTACCCTGCCCTTGCTGACGATGCGCCTGTGGGCAGAAGAAAAACGCAGCGGCACGGTCGAACTGCTTCTCACCTTCCCTTTGCGGGACAGTAGCATTGTGCTGGGCAAATTTTTTGCTGGCCTGGCTGTCTATGTCGTTCTTCTGATATTAAGCCTTATCTATCCGATCTTGGCGGGACTGTATGCCCATCTTGACCCTGGACCAATCCTGGCCGGCTATCTGGGCACATTCCTCCTCGGCGCCACACTCTTTGCCTTTGGCTTTCTGTGCTCCACCTGGACAGAGAATCAAATTGTTGCCTGTGCTATTGCCTGGGCTGGTTTTCTCTTCTTCTGGCTCATCGGCCATGCGGCGGATTTTGCCGGGTCGGATTTCAGCAAGGTGTTGACGCAGCTCTCATTCGCCAAGCACCATGAAAATTTTGCCAAGGGTATCATTGAAACGCAGGATGTGGCTTATTTTGTGCTGTTTACTGTGTTCTGCCTGTTTCTTACATTGCGCTCGATAGAATCTACACGTTGGCGAGGATAAGAGGATGCAGCATCCGCCCGAGCATACATTACCTGCAGCGCCACGCCGCACGCTGCGCCACGCGTTCAGCTGGCGTACTCTGAAGTACGGCAGCCACGCGTCACTGTTCACGGTCATTGTGCTGGCTGTGGTATGCATACTTTACAGCCTGGCGGTGCAGCACAATCGGCGTTTTGACGTGACGCAGGCCAAACGCTTTACGCTGGCAGAGCAAAGCGTCAAGCTGGTGCAGGGTCTGCAATATCCTATCAAAATTATTGGCTTTTACAGCCTGGCAGAGCGGGACCGTGAAGCGTTTACTGACCTTGTCAAGCAGTACACGCAACACACTGACAAACTGTCGTATGAGGTGATTGATCCTGATCGTCAGCCAGCAATAGCCAAGCAATATGATATCACGGCGTATAACACGGTCGTGGTCGAGGGCAATGGCAAGAAGGAAAAGATCTCCCGAGTGGAAGAAGCCGCCCTGACGAATGCCATCCTGAAGGTGACTCGTGATACAAAAAAGGTGGTCTATTTTGTGACGGGGCATGGGGAGCCAGCGCTGACGGATAGCGACCGCATGGGATACAATGGGGCCAAGCAAGCGCTGGAAGAGCAAAATTATACCGTCCAGGAACTGGTACTGGCTCGCCAGCCGCAGGTGCCTGATGATGCTGCAGTGGTGATTGTAGCAGGGCCACGGCAGGACCTGTTGGAGTCTGAGACAGACGCGCTCAGTACGTTTCTAGGGCGTGGCGGGCACCTCTTGGTGATGCTCGATCCAGAGTCGGTGCCGGGTTTGGTAACCTTTGTGCAGCGTTACGGGATTGAGATAGGCAATGATGTGGTCATTGAAACGAATCCGCTGGGACGCTTAGTAGGCGGTGATTATCTCATGCCTGTGGTCGTGGCGTACGAGAGTCATGCGATTACCAAGGAACTCGGGAATGTGATGACTATGTTCCCAGTGGTGCGCTCAGTCCAAGTGGCGAAAGAATTACCGAAGGGGATTACGGCCCAGGGACTCGCCATGACCAGTACGGAAAGCTGGGCAGAAACAGATCTCAAAGCCCTGCACGAGCGTCACACAGCGTTTGATCCTGACAGCGACCGCCGTGGACCTATCAGCATTGCGGCGGTCGCTACGATCACGCCGGATAAGAAGGACACGAATGCGGGGAACTCTGAGTCATCAGAACCATCTGAGCAGGAGAAAAGCGCCACCCAACATGCCGCCCGACTAGTCGTCTTTGGCGATTCGGAGTTCGTGAATAACAACCTGTTTCCCGTGCAGGGAAATGGCAATCTTTTCCTGAATACTGTGAGCTGGTTGGCCGAAGAGGAAGACCTCATTGCAATACGGCCACGCAAAGGGGGTGGCAGTGGTCCCGTGATGCTGACGGCTGCCCAGGCTCCCCTGATCTTCTGGCTGCCAGTGGTGCTGTTACCGCTGGGGGTATTGGGGTCAGGAGCGGTAGTTTTTGTACGGAGGAAATGGCAACAGTGAGTGGCAAAAAAACACTGGGTTGGGCTATTGTTCTCCTCGCCTTGGCAGCATTTTACTATCTCTATGAAATCCAGGGTGGGCAAAAGCGCCAGGAGGAGGCGAGCAAACGCGAGTTGTTGTTCCACTTTGCCGCGGACGATGTTACGGGCTTCACGGTCAAACGGGAGCAAGAAACGGTGCGGGCTGAGAAGCGTGATGGGCATTGGTATCTCACAGAACCGCTGGCAGTGCGCGGTGATGATCAGAAATACCTTGAATTAACGCGCTATGTTGCGGACCTCCATCACACGCGTGTGGTTGAGGAACAGCCCCAGTCACTTGAACCCTATGGCCTGGCAACACCACGTCTGGAAATCCAGGTAACGCTCAAAGACCAATCCAAGCCGCTCATCTTGCGCCTCGGAGCCACCAACCCTACGGGAGGCAGTTACTATGCCCAGGTGGAGGGGCGCTCACCGATTTATCTCGTTAGTGGGGTAGCTAATGACGTCCTCGACGCATCGCTGCATGCCTTGCGTGATAAAGTTGTGCTGGCCTTTACACCAGCCGAGGTCCAGGAGGTGCAGCTCGCGCGTGGCAGTGATGCGCCCGTGGTTGTGCAACGTCAGGCAGAAGATACCTGGCGTCTCACGGCCCCGGTGAGTGCCAAAGCCGATGATCAGCAGGTCCGGGGGATGATCCAGCGTTTGCATGACGTCAAAGTCCAGGCATTTATTGCCGAGGAAGCGACAGATCTGGACTCCTATGGCTTACAGACGCCCGCATGGCATGTCAGTCTGAATATCGGTCAGGACCATACGCCGCTGACGCTCAGCCTGGGCAAGGTGGACAGCGAACGCAAAGGTGTTTATGCCAAACACAATGATGGGGCCCGCGTGTTTCTCCTGCCACAGGAGCTGTGGGACAATCTGCCCAAAACCGCCACGGCCCTCCGCGACAAAACACTCCTGAAGTACGAGCGCGAGAACATTACGCGTCTAGAGATAGAAGCACCCAATGAGCACATTGTCATCACCAACACCGGTCCACGCCAATATACTATAGAACAGCCGGTGCAGACGCCTGGGGACGGTGACGCTATCTACAGTTTGCTCTGGGATATTCAAGACCTCAAAGCCAAGGACTTCGTGGCTGAAACGCCCGACGCACTTGACCTCTATGGTCTTGACGCGCCACACCGACGCATTACCGTGTGGGAAAAGGCCCCTGCAACCCAGGAGGCAACCCAGCACGAACTGCTGCTCGGGGCCGAAGCCCCGGACGGCCAGGGCATCTACGCCAGGCTTGGGGCAGGTCCGGTTATTTATCTTGTGGGCAATACCGAAGCCCAGCGTATTATGAATAAAACTGCCTTTGATCTGCGCAATAAAAAAATCTTCGCCCTCACGGCGGACAAAGTGCAGAAAATCCGCGTACAATATCCTGCCGCAAACTTCACTGTCGAGCGCAGTGGCAATACCTGGAAGCTCACCGAGCCACAAAAGCAGGAAATTCCGCAGCGCTGGAAGGTCGATCACGTATTGTATGAGCTGAGCACCCTGGAATACGCTACAATCGTGGACGATAGCCCTGACGATAGAAGTCGCTACGGCTTGGATGCGCCCCAGGTCCAGATCACAATATGGCAGCAGGATGGCTCGACCCTCGGTCCCCTGGTGATCGGTACGACGACAGATACCGTAGTGCCTGGGACTAAGACAGTCTATGCCCAGGCTGGACCGCACACCCCGCTCTATGCCCTCAAAGCAGATTTTTTGAATAGCTTACCGAAGACACCAAATGAGCTAACGGCTGCAAAATAATATATATTACTGAAGAGATAAAGAAATATAAGGCTAGATTGTCAAACAACCGGTTGTTTCTTCTAAGGTGAGGTGGTATCATTTTGAACATGGCTGACGCACCAAGTGCAAGTTCTGCTACGAGTACCTGTGACACGCTAGAATGTGCCTGCAGTGAATGTGCTGCTGATTGTGTGTACCTCCGGTAGCGTCAGCCATAAATACATGTGAATTGTGGCGAGCCGGTTAATCCTACGCGTTTTTCTCACAAGTGTAAGCGAGGTCGACTGCTAGCATTACTGCTGTGAGTGACTGTTGAGCCCCACTGCACTGCTGAATGCACAAGCGTTTATACCAAGTTCATGTAACGGTTAACCGGTCTCCACCAGTCTTTTCAATTTTTCTATCCTAGACATCTACCCGACACACCTGCTAGTCTTCGCACCATATTTTCAGGAAGTCTTGCTCAACCGGCCTGGTAGTATCATGCGCATCTTTGCAGACGGCATCTTGCGTGACAAAGTCGTTCTGGTCACCGGAGGCGGCACGGGCCTTGGGCGTGGCATTGCCCTTGGCATGGCGGCTCATGGGGCACACCTGGTGCTGGCGAGCCGCAATATGGATCATCTCCGCGCTGTCGCACATGAAGCAGCAGCGCAGGGCGTACAGGCGCTGCCAGTACGTACCGACGTGCGTGTGCCCGAGCAGATTTGTGCCATGATCCAGACGGCTCTCGATACCTATGGGCATATCGACGTGCTGGTGAATAACGCGGCTGGAAGTTTTTTGTCAGCGGCACGCAGGCTGACCCCGAAGGGATGGCATGCTGTCGTTGACACCACGCTGAATGGGACGTTCTATTGCAGCCAGGCCGTGGGATTGCGTATGATCGAGCAAGGTGGTGGGAAGATCATCAATATCACCGCCACACTACACTTCAAAGGTTCCCCTGGTCTGGTCGCTCCTACGGCGGCAAAGGCTGGCGTAGAAGCCCTCACCAAAACCCTGGCTCTGGAGTGGGCCAAGTTCAATATCCTGGTGAACGCTATAGCTCCAGGCCCTGTCTATACCCCAGGCTCAGATAGCAACTTATGGTCAAACAAAGCCTTTCATGATGTGGTCAAACGTGGTGTGCCCCTGGGGCGTTTTGGCACGCCTGAAGATATTGCCAACATGGCGATTTTCCTGGCCTCACCTGCAGGTGATTACATTACCGGGGCGACCATGGTGGTGGATGGTGGCGAGTGGCTGAAAAAAGGCCTGGAGTAATGTCGCCACATGAGAAAACGGGGAGACATATCTGAAGCACTCACTGCTTGGTCAACTCCTCACGCAGGCGTGTGGCAATGATTTCCTCGTCGCCGGGCTGGAGGTTGATGGGGTCGATGGCAATTTCGTCGAAGTAACCGCCCTGATGGGCTCCCTGCTGGACGTAGATGTGGGGTTCACCCTGGGCCAGTGCCACCTGGATGTTATGGCCTGAAGGGCCACTCCAAGCTGGCTCAAAATAGATCACAGCATGTGGGACGACACGATTCACGCTATCTTGCTCGACAACAGCGCGGAGACCGGGAATATCACGCACGGCGTCCACGATGCTGGTACAGACCTCGCGGTAGCGGTTCATCTCAGCCTCTTCATCCTCCGCTAGAAAGAGTTCGAGCGCGGTGACCAGACCCACGATCTCTTCCTTCGAAGTCTTGGCTGCCCGTCCGACGCCTTGATTGGGACTGCTGTTGAGCACAGCAGCCCGAATTAAATCTTTTCTTCCGGCGAGTATACCGGTGCTCTGCGGGCCACGGATGCCCTTGCCACCGCTAAAATTCACCAGATCCGCTCCCATCCGTAAGTATTTAAACAGATTCTCGCGTGGTGGCAACATCGAGGCGGCGTCCACGACGACGGGCACGCCACGACGGTGCGCTATCTCGCACACATCTTCAAAGGCCAGAACGCCCGGCGGGTTCGTGAAGGGCGACACGAGGTAGACTACGCCGGCTGTCTTTTCGTTGATCGAGCTCTCCAGCTCGTACGGCGCTGTGCGGCGCCCTAGACCGATCTCGACCAGCACACCGCCCGCGACTCGAAATGCCTGATCGTACATGAAGCGGTGCGCCCGCTGAATAATAAACTCGTTCTTCAGGCCAGCGGTATCTGGCAGGCGAGCAACTTGAGCGAGGTCATCCCCCGTCATACATGCCGCTGCCTGTAAGACCAACCCGGCTGCTGCGCCCCCAGTGACAAATGCTGCCTCTGCGCCAAGCATCCTGGCAATGGCAGCGCCTGCCGCTTCATTCAACTCATCTATATTGACAAATGCCTGCGACGCCTCGCGCATGGCTGCGATAGTTTCTGGACGCATGAGCGAGCCGCCATAGCGGGTGGTCGTCCCGGCGCCATGGATCACGGGGCGCACACCGAGTTTTTGGTAGATACTGGGTATGGGTTTCGCAGGGGGCATAGATAATTCCTCTCTTAGGGCTGCTATCTGGCACTGTGTGGCACCGGCGCAACCATAGCATGGTGGTGACAGGGGAACAAGGCGAAAGGCGCCCCAGACTTTACTCGCTCTATGCATTACCCTAGAATGCAAGATATAGCCCAGGACGTAGCACGCCAGGAGTGCTGAGCATGAGAGCGGCCTTCAGCCAGAAGAAAGGCTCGTATGAAAATCACTCGACTTGACACGTACTTCTTGTCCATTCCCCTCCCACAACCAGTGCGCACCTCGACAAACACGATCAGCCAGGTGAGCGAGGTCATTGTCAAACTCACCACAGACGCTGGTCTCGTCGGTCTTGGAGAAGCCCACGGACCGTTTTTGTTCCGCCAGGGACCAGAAGGCATGCGAGTGGTGCATGAAATTGTGCAACGGATTACGCCCCTTGTGGTGGGGGAAGATCCCTTCAATATCGAGCGCATCTGGCAGGATCTCTTTGCCCTCACCTATACCTCAGTACGTGGCATCCCTGCGCTGGCGCGGCAGCAGCGGCAGTTAGTGACGGCTATGAGCGCTATTGACATTGCCCTTTGGGACCTCATGGGCCAGGCGACCCAGCGCCCGGTCTATGCCTTGTTGGGGGGAGCCCTGCGTCAGCGCGTGCCGGCCTATGCCACGGGTTTTTACTATAGGGACAACGAGCGCCCTGATGACCTGGCGCGTGAGGCGGCACTCTATCTCGAAAAGGGCTATCGTACGCTGAAAGTGAAGGTGGGTGGCCTTACACCTGAGGAGGATGCCAAGCGTGTGGGTTTCATCCGCGATACCGTGGGGGACGATGTGGCCCTTATGCTCGACGCCAATCAGGGCTGGGATCTCCAGAC
>JBMDXC010000139.1:0-46579 GCA_048594805.1 Candidatus Entotheonellaceae bacterium
GAAAGGGCCTGACTTTATCCTGGAAATCACCTCACGCAGCACTCGTACGAAAGATCAGGGCCCCAAACGAGGCATCTATGCCTTTTTAGGTGTACGCGAATATTTTCAATACGATCCGACACACGACTATCTCGTGCCGGCGCTGCAGGGTGCACGACTGGTCGCTGGGAGTTACCAGGCCCTGCTCCCTACGACCTTGCCTGATGGCACGCTCGTGCTGCACAGTGAGGTACTTGGACTCGATGTGCGCCTGGACGAGGGAACGCTGCGTTTCTACGATCCTGGCACGGGGCAGAAGCTGTTGAGTCATGCGGAAATCGAGCAGGCCCGACGTGAGGCTGAAGAGCGTGCTGGACGTGCAGAGGCAGCACGCCAGGCTGCTGAAGCCCGCATCGCTGAACTAGAAGCACGGCTTCGCGAACAAGGGAACATCTGAACATACGGCCCACGCGCTGTGCTCTTCGCACTGGCCTTATGAGCCGGTGACCACGACCGCGGACTCATGGGCTCTGGCCATAGCAATGGCCTCGATCTCGATCAGCGCGCCCGGTACCCCCAGGCTGCCACTGACAGTGGAGCGGGCAGGGTAGGGGGCTGTAAAGAATGCCCGGTAGACCTCGTTGTAGGCGTCGTAATGACGCCAGTCGGTCAACATCACCGTGGTTTTGACCACATCGTCCAGTCCAAGACCGGCCAGGGCGAGAATGGTCTCAATAGTCGTGAGAACATGCTGGGTCTGGGCTCGAATGTCACCTGGACCTACCAGACGCCCCTGGACATCGATACTGGTATGACCACCGATAAACATGAGGTCACCCACGCGTACACCGTGCGGACGGGCAACCTGAGGAGCGAGCTTATCAGAATAGATTACATCGGGCTGGCGTTCCTGGCGTGCCTGTTCAACCTGTGTGAAGACCGAGTCGATAGTGAGCCGCGGGGTGGCCAGAGCCGCAATTGACTCGATCTCGAGGAGGAGCCCCTCACGCCCCAGACCTCCCTGGAAGGTCGAGTTGGTAGGGAAGGGCGCCTGCACATGGCGGTTATAGACCTCATTATACTCCTTATAGGCATGCCAGTCGGTGAGTGTCACTTGCGTCTGCACCAGGTCAGCCAGCGAGCCACCGGCTGCTTGTAATGTAATGGCCATATTGGCACAGGTCTGGGCCGTCTGGGCGCGCATAGCGCCGCGTCCGACCAGATCACCATGTTGATCCTGCGACGTGAAGCCGCGCAGGAAGAGGAGATCACCCACCAGAATGCCGCCCTGGGCATATGGGCGACGCAGTGGCGGCAGGGCATCGGAGACAATGAGGCGCTTGGGTTGATTGACTACAGCAAGAGCTTCTATCTCGACGAGCAAATCTTCCTGAAAGAGACCCTGCTGCAGGGCGGCGCGTGCCGGGCGTGGGGGTTGGAAATGCCGCCCGTAGACTTCGTCAAAGGTCTCATCAAAGGACTGCTGGCCGGCGCGGGCCGGACGACAGTGCTGAGGGAGGAAAGCCCGCACCTTGACCACGTCCTGCAAGCTCCCTCCCAGGAGTTGCAAAGCAGTTGCCATGTTGGCGATGGTTTGCTCGCATTGTCGCACCATATCGGCCCGCCCGGGCGTATCCCCGGGCAGCCGCCCCTGGGGATCAAAACCCACGGTGCCATGCAGGAAAATCATGTCCCCTGCTCGCACAGCATGACTGTAGGGGCCATAGACGGGATAGAGCTGCTCAGAAATGACGATCTGCTTTGCCATGATCAACGTCCTTCACATCGCGGGAGCTACTCCAGGTTGAGCGTGTTGCTGGCGAACATCTCCTCCGGACTGACCTGGCGCGGCAGGATCTTCTGATCCCGGGCGAACTGGATCACCGCCTCAATCGCCTTGCGGTTGCGCGCCAGGCCGTAGGGAAGCGGGTCATCTCCTACCAGACTGCGGCGCTGCGCCAAGGCCTGAGCTTCGCCAGACAGCTCAGCCCCGGTGCTCAGTTGCCGCAGAAACACCTCCTTTGCCTCCTTGAAAGCCTCGAATAGCCGCGGCGCCAGGGTAGGATCGGCCTGCAGCAGGGAGTCCTTGACTACCACGGTGTGATTGATGGGATAGAGCCCTGTCTTGCGGTACCATGCCGCTTCGGCCTCGTGAGCATTGGGGATGAGAGGTTTGACGTCAGGCGAATCCACTCGGCCAACGCCAATAGCTGCAGCCAGCTCGCCGCTGGCCACCATCGCCCCCAGGTTTGCTCCCGCCTGATAGACGACATTGGCAGGGTAATCCTTGTGGTACTCCTCAACGTGCTCCTCGTCGGCTAACACCCAGGTGACCTTGCTCAGGTCCACACCGTACTCCGTCGCCAGGATGCCCCTGGCCCATACCCCGGTAGTCACGGTGTAGGCCCGCACGCCGACTTTCTTCCCCTCCAGATCCCTGGGCGAGGCCACTCCAGACCGCACGTTATAGACGATGGGGGAGTGATGGAACTGGCGCATGACAAAAACCGGCAGGGCCGTGAAGGGCTTGTTGTATGCCTTGGCCGTCAGATAGGTGGTGATTGCCATCTCGGCCACGTCGAATTCCAGTCTGCGACACATGCGACGGAAGGCCGCTATGATCGGGGTGATTTCGACATGCTCAAACTCGATGCCGGGAGCTGTGACGGTGCCATCTTTCAGGCCTTTCGTGTGGGGATAGGTGGCGATAGCAGTCTTGAGGACAGTCGTCTGAGTTGCAGTAGCCATGGCAAGTCCTCCTCAAGGAATTGCAAAACTGATGGGCACAAGTGTTCCTCGGTGTCTAGGAGTGTAGCACAAGGCGCATGTTGGTGCGGGGTTGAGCGCCTGGCAGGCAGGTCTGGGAGTGCGCCTCAGGCACCCGCCCCCATGACAGGTCGACTTGTGTTTTCGCTGCAAGTCAATGGACAGGAGGAACACCCGTACACATTCGCGAACTGCCTTACCGTCGCCCAGCAGGTGCGCGTAGGTTATTACATCGTCGAAATCGACGGTGTTTTTCCTATCCGTCGGGCGTCAGCTCTTCCTGGACGACAAGGAGTTCTCGCTGCAAGGCCTGCTCTACCACGGCATATTCGGCTTCCATGGTGGGCAGGAGAGAGACAGCCTGGATCATATTCTGTGTCTTCCCCAGGGCTTCCATCTCTTTGCTGAAGGCGGCAAGCTGCAGCGCCCCCACATTGGCACTGCTGGACTTGAGGCTGTGCGCTGCCTGCTGCAGCGCCAGCGCATCACTGTGCGCGACGGCGTCACGTATGGTTTCCAGCAGTTGTGGGGCATTGGTAAGGTATATGTGAAGCACTTTGTGCAGCAGGTCTGGCGTCCCTCCCTTACGGAGGGACCGCAGAGTATCCAGCGCTTTGCGGTCGAGAGAATCGAGGCGTGGAGCCTCTGACCTCTCTGTGGAGGCGCTGGCTGCGGCTGACTGCGGCGACAGCCAGCGCGCCAGAGTGGCGCGCAAGGCTTCCAGGGTGAACGGTTTGCTGAGATAATCATCCATCCCTGCCGCCAGGCATTGGGCGCGATCACTAGGCAACGCGTGAGCGGTCAGAGCAATAATGGGCGTGTGCACAGGGGGATGGGAGCTGGAGAGCAAGGCCTCGCGTTCGCGGATGACTCGCGTGGCTTCCAGACCCCCCATCTCAGGCATCTGACAGTCCATGAGCACGACATCATAGGAGCCCCGTTCCAGGGCCTCGACAGCTTGTATGCCTGTTGCTACCACATCAACCTGACACTCCAGGCTCTCGATCATACCCATAGCGACTTCCTGGTTGACGGGGTTATCTTCGGCCAGGAGAATCCGCCCATGCAATGGCCTCAGGTGTATGGCTGAAGTGGGATTCGGCGGTGGTGCTGCAAGAGAGCCCTGGGCAGAGGCGTCTAAGGCTGCAATAAGACAGTTATAAAGCTGGGATTGGCGTACAGGTTTACTCAGGAAACCCTGAATACCTGCTTCTCGAGCCTCTTGGATCTCGGCATGAACCCCCATAGAAGTAAGCATCACCAGCAGGACTGCGGCGATGGTCGAGTCGGCTTTGATGGCATGAGTCAGCATTATCCCATCCATACCAGGCATCATCATATCCAGCACAGCAAAGTCATATGGCTTCCCTTGAGCCACAGCAGTGCGCAATCGCTCCAGTGCCTGCGGGCCGTCAGCAGCACTCTCGCGGTGCATGCCCCAGGCGCTGGCCCACTGACACAAGATAGCACGATTTGTCGCATTGTCGTCAACAATGAGTACGCGTCGGCCCAGCAAACCCTGAGGCTGCACGGGCGCGGGTTGGACATCGGTAGGCGGCGTTGACAGACACACGGTAAACCAAAAGGTCGAACCTTGACCTGGGGTACTGTCGACTCCCATACTGCCACCCATCATGCTCGTCAGTTGTTTTGCAATAGTTAATCCTAAACCGGTACCACCGTATTTGCGGGTTATCGACCCATCGGCTTGCGCAAAGGATTCAAAAATCTTTGTCTGTATCTCTGGAGCAATGCCAATGCCGGTGTCGCGCACTGCAAAGTGTAAAATAGTCGATGGAGCGTCTGGGCGCTGGAGCGGGGCCGAACTTGTACTGTGAGCCGGGTGCTCGGCGATTTCCAAGACAACTTCGCCATGGTCAGTAAACTTGACGGCATTCCCAAGCAAATTGGTGAGAATCTGGCGCAATCGCACCGGATCGCCCAGGAAAACAGTAGGGAGCGTCGGATCAAGAAGGTAGGCCAACTCGATACCTTTACGGTGCGCAGGCTCGGCAAACAGCTCGACGGTCTCCTCGACAATCTGGGGTAGATGCAAGGGCACACACTCCAGTTCGAGCTTGCCGGCCTCGATCTTCGAAAAATCCAGAATGTCATTAATAATAGCCAGAAGATTTTCACCCGAACGGCGTACAGCCTCAGCAAAAGAACGTTGCTGGTCTGTCAAGGTCGTGTGCAGCAGCAACTCGCTCATGCCGAGAACACCGTTCATAGGGGTACGGATTTCGTGGCTCATATTGGCGAGAAATTGGGATTTGGCCTGGTTGGCTTCTTCCGCTTTCTGCGCTAAGTCACGGGCGTGTTCCATGGCCTGCTGCAGATCCAGTGTACGCTGCGCAACTTTGTCTTCCAGGGTGCGATGATGGGCGGCAACTTGTGTCTGATAGTCCCGCAAATTCGCCAGCATACGATTGAACGCATGCGCCAGGTCGGCGACCTCGTCGTCATGGTTGATGACGATCTGGTGATCGAACTGGCCTTTTGAGATGGCAAGCGCCGCTTGCGCCAGGGTGTGCAGAGGCAACGTAATACGGCGCGTGAGTAACAGGCTAAGGAGCACACCCACGAAGACGAGGGCGGACGTAAACAGCACGGTGGACAGGAGAAAGTGTTGGATATGGCTGCGGAGCCCCTGTTGTGTCAATCCGAGCTGGACGTATCCAATAATCTGGGACTGCTCGGCATGCGGCGCCAGTCGTGATAGGGCATCTCCAGCCTCGCTTTTCGCCTGGCTCACTACAGGTGTAAGGATATCAAAGTAGAGCTCACCGTCGGCATCGTTACGGAATTCTGCTTCGCGGGTACTCCGGGGAAGCGTTGGCTCCTGTCGTGGATAGAGGGTCGTGGGGATCTGCACTCCTGCCTGCAGGTTCCTGGACACCAGCACGTGTCTGTCCTGGTTCAGGATAGTAACATAAGCGATCTCAGCGTCCACGGCAAGACTGTCGATGATTTGTAATAAAAAAGTCTCATTCTCTGTGTAGATCCCGTACTCGCTATTTTGAGCAACCATGGCCGCTACCGACCGGCCATGGTTGACCAGGGCACGGGACGTGTTGATACGCTCCTGGCGTACGACAAACAGGGCGATACCCAGTGCAGTTACTAGCACTAAGGCAATCGTTAAGACGTTAAACTTCGTGGCCAGACTCAGGCGGATTTTTATTGCCATATACCATGGTATCCTCTCTCAAAATATCTCACGGGCTCCGTGCACGAGCGTCTCCGCAATCTCGACTTTCATGTGCCGCGCCGTCTTCTGGTTCAGGGCATAAACGACTTTACGTGGCCCGACTGGAGGGAGGGCTTTTATCGAGGTGCCCTGCAGCACCTTGAGTGCCATCTCACCGCACTGCATTCCCAGATCTGTATAGTCCCAGTCAAGGGCATAAAATGCCCCGGCTTTCACCCAGGCAGTCGAGAGCCCCACGAAAGGAATGCGGTTCTGAAAAGAAAACAGCAAGATGTGCTTGGCGGTCTGGGGGGTCAACACCAGCTCATCAACCACGCCCCATAACACATCGATTTTTTTTGCCAGCGTCTCGAGAGCCGTCGGCAATTCCCGTGTGTCGCTCACTGGCTGACTTTCCAGCTTCAGCCTGAGTTCGAGCGCGACGCGACTCGCGGCCTCGATTCTCTGTTGATTTTCTGTGGGATTGTAGATCACCCCTATGGTCTTGGCAGCGGGCAGAAAACGACGGAGCCATTCCAGCTGCAGAGCCACGGGAAATTCCAGAGTGACCCCACTCATATTGGGCACGCCCTTGAATTCGTCTGCACTCAACACCAGGCCCGCGATGATAGGAACCGTGGTGAGATCTCGACGCACCCTCTGTGTGGCCGTAGTCCCCAGTGTCAAGAGTAAGGCGCTGCCTCCTTGCTTGACGTCCTGCAGAACCCGGGCGACTGGAGACGTTTCCCCTTCGAGGGAGTAGACATCAAAGATGGCTCGCACACCCTGCTGGCGAAACACTTGCTGAAACCCTGCCAGCGCCTCTTCATAGGGCGCCGCACGCGAGCTGGTCAAGATAACAATACGCGGCTCTCCAGCGCTCTTACCAGCAAAACTGCCTTCAACGCTACAGAGTACGGCCAGAACCAGGACAGCAATCAGGCTACATGTATATGGACGCCGAAGCACCTGTCTTGCCCTTGGTTAAAATCCATACGTTAACTTCAAGCGAAAACTGCGACCGTCCTGGGGAATGACATCTTGTCTATGCTCTTCGGCCCCCGGGTCCCCATAGTGCGTATCGAAGAGGTTGTACACGCTGGCCGAGAATTCTAACCCTTTCACCAGGTGCTGACTGAACAGGGTCACATTGGTGAGGACAAATCCCGGTGTATGCCTGCCAGCCAGGGTTTTGCGGTCACTCATGTACTGCAATTCTGGGCCTATAAAGAGCTTGTCCTGGAAGAGGGGAGCGAGCAGATTGACCTTGGCTATGTGCCGTGGGGAGTTAGTTAATCTAGCCCCGGTTTGCTGATCTTTCGTCTCCTGATACGTATAACTTATACGTCCCATCCAGCCATTGGTCCATTTCCCTTCGAGTTCCCATTCGAAGCCATACGCCGTCACATCCGCGGCGTTTTGATAGAGAATCAGTCCGTCAGCAGGGTCTGTCTGCTGTGAAATGAGGTTCTTGAGGTCATAGTAGAAGGCCGACGCAGTCCCGCGTAGATGGGTACCAATGTATTGCTCCAGAATCAGCTCGTAGGTGGTGATGGTCTCTGGCTGTAGGTCAGGATTAGTTTTGAAACCTATGCCCTGAAAGAAGCGTTCGTTGAAACTGGGAGCCCTGAAGGCTGTGCCATAGAGGAACTTGAGGGTGGTATCCCGCCAGGGATTGTAGATCAGGGCCAGACGCGGATTGGTGCTACCTCCGAAGTCTTCATAATGATCGTAGCGTATCCCTGCTTGGAACGTCAGATGTGGCAGGAGCGCGACTTCATCCTGGGCATACAGGGCCCAGTTCCTGCTGCGATTGGATTTGTCCAGATAGACAAAGAAGGGCTCTTGATCAAAATTGCGCAGTTGCTGCCGGAAGTTATCACGATAGTCGGCCCCAAGCGTCAGCGTCTGGCGCGGGAGCACCCTCGTGATGAGCTGGAACTCGCCGTCCCACCGCTCTCCTCGAGCCACGTCCTTATTCAGCGTGAGGGGAGGATAATCGAAGAGATAATCCCCGTCATAGTAGTAGCGATCATAAGCGAGCCGGGCCATAATCTGCCATTGTACATTGAATCTGTGGGCATATTGCAGGTCGATGTAGGCCAGACTATCGACGGTGCGGTTGCTCGGGTCATTGAACACAGTGCCATAAGAGCCCGTGGGGATGCCTTTTTCCCTGGACACATAGGCTCCCTGGAGCGTGAAATCCCGCCACGATAGTTTGCCAAATACACTGTAGAACTCATCATCATCGCTGTGTGTGGCCACGCCGTTGTTCGTAGCAGGATCGTCGAATTCTTTGAAGAATAAGCTTTGTCCATCGCTGGTATAGTAGGTACCGGATAACAGACCCTCGACACCATTCTGCCAGCGCCGGCCATAACTCAACCGGCCCTTGTATGTATCAAAACTCCCTGCCTCAGCGGACCCCTCAAGGCCCTGGAGGTCGCGGCCACTTTTGGTGATGAGATTGATGACGGCGAAAAATGCATTGCTGCCGTATAATGACGAACTGGGACCGCGGATGATTTCCACGCGCTCAATGAGATCCACATCGAGCACGGCTTCGGTGCCAACATAGACGCTGTTGTAGATACTCTCGTTGAGGCGATGCCCGTCTATCAAGATGAGGATGCGGGTATTATAATCGCTGGGGCGGGAGAAACCGCGTACCCCAACATAGCTATAGTTTCGGTCATAGGTGACATAAAAACCTCGCACACTGCGTAAGATATCCCCCAGCGTGCGATAGCCGAATTTTTTGATCTCATCAGCCGTCACAATACTCACCGACGAGGGGGCTTCCGTGACCTTCTGTTCGTATTTCGAGGCGCCATAGACAGAGGGGATCTCCTGGAGTAAGAGCTTCTCTTCTCCCTGGAGAGCTAGAGCTGTCGGGAGAGGAGCTTGGGCAAACGCCAACAACGGGAAAATGGCAAGCCCCACAACGATGGAAAATGGTAGGAAGTGATTCCTTGCCTCATCCATCACAGGCTCCTTCCAGGAATGGCTATCCGGTGGATGGTTATCATGCATGCAACGGGTGTGGCAGTGTACGTGCCACCTGCTGTATCGTCATGAGGGAAACAATACTTGAACGTTGTTTTGGGTCGCAGGCACAGGTACGCAGGCTCCTGATCTCAATTTTTTCCAATTGTGCAGCATAGCAGAGGACTTCGATCACCACGTCGACCACATATAGCCACTCAGAATGCGTTCAGAGACTTCGAACACCTCTGCCTCCGTGCGCTGATGTATTTGTCCCCGACACAGAATCTGCCATGGTGGCAGATCAGGTGGGAATGTTAAATATTATAGTCGTTAAAAGATAGAAAGGATACAAATATGTGGAACGTCCCAGGGAGCACAACGCTGTCCTTCGGGGGTCTCCGGTATTGGTGACTCACACAGACGCAAATCCAGTAAATCCCGCCCGCGATGACTCCGCGCAGATCCCCGAAGGCGGCTTTTGACGAGCGCCACTGGGACCGCCGTTTTCCTTGCAGGCTGGATGTGCAGTCTCGATGCGTCGCATCCCCGGCAAAAAGAGGAACGCCAGCGTAATGGCGCTACCGAGCACCCCCGCGCCCACAAGGGTCGCACGCACACCGAAGACCTCGGCGATTGGTCCCGTGAGCGCAAACGAGACAGGCACTAAGCCAATCGATATGAACCAATCGAAGCTCGAGACGCGGCCCAGAAGGGCGCGCGGCACGTAGCGTTGCTTGGTAGTCAGCCACACAACCGTGCCGGCCGTCTCGAAGAGATTGAACGCAAAGCTGGCAATCATGGCCTGCCATGGGAACCTCGCCAATCCATAGCCCGCCACACATATAGTCGAGGCGGTCCACGCAATATAGATGAACGTCATGTACCGGCGTGGTAGCCCGTGGCGAGCCACCACCACGGCCGCGCATATAGCACCGACACCGCCGCTGGCAAAGACGAAGCCCAAGTCTAACGCCGACCCGTGCATGATGTTGCGCACGACGAACGGCAGTAACACCTCGGTAGGACCCATGAACAACAGGTAGGCGAATGTGGCGGCGAGAAACGTACCCCACAGCCATACGTGATGACGCACGAACCAGAAACCCTCTTTCAAGCTAGCGAGCACCGTCGTACTGGGCTCGTCGGGCTCATGGTGGTGCGAGACGAGTTGGTGCCGATTGAGAGACAGCACCAGTACGATCGAGATGATGAAGGTGCTGGCGTTGATCAGGATGGCTGGGCCTATGCCAAGCACGGCGACAAGCCAGCCGCCGATGGCCGGTCCGATAAGTCGCAGCGCAGCAGGGCGCACGAACTGGTCCACGGCGTTGGCCTGCGTAAGGGTGTCTGGGGGCACCACATCGGGAACCAGGGCATCGAAAGCCGGACTGAACAGCGCGTTGCCAGCGCCGTAGACCGCCATCAGCGCGACGACGTGCCACAGTTGCAGCACACCTGTGATGGACAGGAGGCCCATGGCGCCGATCGCTGCCCCCCGCACAACATCGGCGAGCACCATCAGCTTGCATCGCTCCAGTCGGTCACTCAACACGCCACTGAGGAGTAGGCCCAGGACATGTGGAACTGTCATGGCCACGCCAACGACCCCCATGGCGCCTGGTCCGTTGGAGAGTGCATAGACCAGCCCTGTTAAGGTACTAAATTTTTCTGCTTAGAATTCAAAAAGTTAGAGTTTATAGTACAAAGAAGTCTTTCTAAAAACAGGCTTTAAAATCAATGCTTTCCTAATAGGACCTTAACAGGGGTGGTGCATAGACCTGCCACGCCAAAGCGACCAGGAACAGGCCGTCGCCGAGGAGGGACGTGGCCATGGCCCCCCAAAGCAGCGCGAAGTTGCGATACCGAAACAGTGTAAGAAAGCCCACAGCGCCTGCCTGGCTCAGGCTCTCGCCCTCCTCGGAAAGTGGGGGCGCCATCGCTATATGACCTTCAGTACGTGACTCTGCGAGCGACGCTTCACACGGGAGCCACTCACTCGCTGCAGCGGGAACCGCCGGGATACTTCATGCAGGGTCTCGATCAGCTGTTCGATCTCGGCATCGCTGTTCGCAGCCGTCACCTGGATGCGGAAGCCAACCTCGCGGCGTGGCACAAGCGGATAGGCAGCCATCGTCACGTAGATACCGCGATCGAACAAATAATTACCGACCTCCTTGATCCAGTCTGGTTTGGCGAGCTGGATCTCGATAATCGGGAAACCGGACTGGTTGGGTGTATGCACGTCCAGGTGCTGCAGGCAGTCCAGTATGGCTGCGGTCTTGCGGTGGAGATGCTTGCGGATGGCGTCGCCGCGTTGCTCATTAAGCTTGAAACCAGCCAGCACGGTTGCAAGCGATGCCACTGGTGACGGGCCTGAATACAGATAGGGAGGCGCCGCGACCTTGAGGAAGTTCTTGATGGACGTGGGCAAGGCCAGGAATGCCAGCAGCGACGAATACGCTTTCGAAAATCCTCCGACCAGAATGATGTTGTCGTACGACTCACCATAGTAGTTGATAATGCTGTTGCCTCGGCTACCCCAATCACACGGCTCAAGCGGTGAGCGTTCACCGATAACCCCAAAACCATGCGCATCGTCCACGTATAATAAAGCGTCATACTCACGAGCCAGACGGGCAAAGGAAGGAATGTGCGGTGCGTTACCCGTCATGCTGTTCACCCCATCCATACAGATGAGACGAGGCGTCGCACGTGACTCACGCAGAAGCTGAGCGAGATGCTCGGCATCATTATGCCGAAATCGCTTTACCGTTGCGCCGTGACTGGCTGCGATCATCGCCCCGTCATATATAGTCTTGTGAGCTCGACCGTCGAGAAAGACTGTACCGTCACCCGCCAGCACCGGGATTACCGAGTTATGGATAAGCGTGATCGTCGGCAAGACAAGGGTGTCCTCTGCCCCGAGCAGGCACGTGAGCCGCTCCTCGATCTGCTCGTAGAGCACCGGGCTCCCCAGGAGGCGCGACCAGCTCGGATGCGTTCCCCATCGGCGGACATAGTGAGGGATTGCCTCCATAATCTCCGGCTCGAGATCAAACCCAAGGTAGTTGCAAGAAGCGAAATCCGTGAGCCAGTGATCACCAATCCGAATGCGCCTGCCGTCGATCTCGTCGATGACGGCATCCATCATGCGGTGCGACGCACGTAGTTCCATAAGATCGCCGCACTTCGCTAACCAGCCATGGAGCCATGACACCCCAGTGTTGCTGCCCCAAACTCCAGTGTTGCTCATAGAAACTCCCAGAGTCGCTCACAGTTTGCCAACTCTTCAGCGTCGACCTCTATAACTCTCGGAAGTCTTATCGGCTCCAACAGAGAAACCTATAGGAATTTTTCGTACCGTAGTGAGGTCGTTGCGCTACGCGTACTGTTTGGTATTCCGCTGTTACAAGCGAGATGGAGGGAGGACCTCCGCAATCGGTATGCAGGTGCAGGTTTCAAAGCACCTTAAGCTGCTATGGGTACAAGCCATGGTGACTCGTAGCTCTGCGAACCATGGAAACCGTATCGCTGCCACAGACCTCAAGTTTGAGTCACAGTATGTCGATAAGGATACCCTGTAGGCCAAGAGGGGGATGTGCGGCGGCGGTGGGCTCTGGGAGGGTTGGAGAGGGTCAGTAAAGATGTGCGGCAAGAGCCGTGTAAGCAACAGGCTGGCGTTGGCAGTGTCGCAGACCTCGTTATGTCCTGGTAATCCAGAGAGTGGCGCCAGGCTGCGCGATGTAACCGCTCAACCAGACAGGGTGTGCAGGTAGACACCTAAGGGTAGATACATCCCTGATCATTCATCATCTCTTGAAAACACTTCGACACCTCCAAACATGTAGTTGGACATCTAGAGGGCATGGGTATGATGGACGGCGCTGAGAAAAAGAGCCCCGATCTCTTGCTGGTTGTCGATGACGATATGATGATGCGCCTGCTCATGCGTGAAACTTTGGAAGAAGGCGGCTTTGCAGTGGTCGAAGCAGTTAATGGCACCGAGGCGCTGGCGATCTTTGATGATGTGCGGCCAGCAGCCGTCTTGATGGATGTCGAGATGCCGGTTATGGACGGGTTTACGGCTTGTACCGCCTTGCGAAAGCGCTCTAACGCGCAACACACACCGATTATGATGGTGACCGGGCTTGACGATATTGATTCGATCAACCATGCGTATGAAGTAGGGGCCACCGATTTCATTGCCAAGCCGATTAGCTGGCCAGTCTTGAGTCATCGGGTGCGCTACATGCTGCGGGCCAGCCGCACAGTCGTAGAGCTGGCACATACGGTTCGCAAACTGCACCAGAGTCAGGCGAGTCTCACCAAAGCCCAGCGTATGGCGCGCCTCGGCAATTGGGATTTCAATGTCAGCAGTGGCACTATCTTATGGTCAGAAGGGGTCTATAACATTCTTGATTCTGCACAGAAAGCGGCTATCCCATCGTTTGAAGCCTTTCTCGAATGGGTGCATAAGGAAGACCGGCCACTCGTCGCCAAATGGTTTCGCGAAGCCCTCGCCACTGGCCAGGTGCCCAACCTCAACTATCGCATTGTCCGTCGCGATGGCTCACCGCAATACATTCAGCAACAGGCTGAAGCGACTCTAAACGAGTCTGGTCGAGTGGTCAGCCTCTCTGGGACGTTGCAGGATATCACCGAACTTCGGCAATCCGAAGAAAAAGTCCGTCAATTAGCGTATTTTGACAGCCTGACCGGCCTGGCTAATCGGGAGTACTTCAAAGAACATCTCGTCCAAGCCATCGCCCTGGCTCAGCCCTACAATCGACAACTGGCCATCCTGTTCTTGGATCTTGACAATTTCAAACGGATCAACGACACGTTAGGCCACAATATGGGAGACTTGCTGCTGAAAGCAGTTGCCACACGTCTGCGTTCCTGTGTGCGCGCGAGCGACGCCGTCACGCGGCTTGAAACTGTTGCGAGCAATGAACAGGTGGCGCGGCTCGGTGGGGATGAATTTACGATCCTTCTGTCGGAGGTGGGTAGCAGCGAGGATGCTGCCAGGGTGGCCACTCGTATTCTCGACACCCTCTCGAAGCCGCTGACGGTAGGTGAGCATGAAGTATTCATCACGCCGAGCATGGGGATTGCGATGTTTCCACAAGACGGGGAAGATGTGGAAAGCCTGTTAAAGCATGCGGATATGGCGATGTATCATGCCAAACATAGCGGGAAGAATCTCTACAAGTTCTATACAGAGTCCATGAAAGACGCTGCGATCAGGCGCCTGACCGTCGAGAACTACTTGCGCAAGGCCATAGAACGAGGCGAATTTACGCTGTATTACCAACCCCAAATAGATTTGCTGAACGGTCAGATCTGTGGGGCGGAAGCCTTGCTTCGGTGGCACAATGCAGACCTAGGGCCGGTTTCTCCTGCTGAATTTATTCCATTGGCCGAAGAAACCGGTTTGATCGTCCCTATTGGGGAATGGGTCTTGCGCACGGCGTGCGCCCAGGCCAAGGCCTGGCAAGACGCCGGACTATCGCTACCACGCCTGGCAGTGAATATTTCTGTCCTTCAGTTTGTCCAGACCAATTTCACTGACCTCGTCATCCAGATTCTCGATGAGACGGGTCTGAGTCCCTATGCGCTGGAACTCGAGATCACGGAAAGCCTGCTCATGAAAGACGCTGAGGGTGCCATCCGTACGCTGAGAATCCTGAAGGACCAGGGGGTACAATTCGCCATTGACGATTTTGGCACCGGCTACTCAAGCCTGAGTTATCTCAAGCGCTTCCCCATAGACAGATTGAAGATTGATAAAGCGTTCGTACAAGATATCAATGCCGATCCTGACGATGCCGCCATTACCGCAGCGGTCATTGCCATGGCCGGCAGCATGAACCTGGGTGTCGTTGCCGAGGGAGTTGAAACCGGAGCACAACTGAATTTTCTGAGGAGAAAGCACTGTGGAGAAGTGCAAGGATATTATTTGAGCAAGCCTCTTCCTAGCAGCGACATGGAAGCCCTCTTACAGCAGCCGCCCTGCCTGGAATGGGGACAGGATGAGACGCAAGTGTTGCCGCGCACCGTGTTACTCGTTGACGATGACCCATCGATGCTCACTTTTCACCAAAAGCTACTTGGCTCCGAAGGCTATCGTATTCTGAAGGCAACCAGTGCCCGAGAAGGTTTCGACGTGTTAGCCCGCCATCACGTCGACGTCGTGGTGGCAGACTATATGATGCCAGAGATGGATGGTATCGAATTCCTGAAGAGAGTCAGACAGCTCTACCCACGTACAGTACGGCTGATGCTGAGTGGCGCAAGCGATATGCACTCACTCATTGAGACCATCAATGAAGGCGCCATCTACAAGTTCCTAGAAAAGCCGGCATCGGCTCGTCCTTTTAGACAGGCGCTACGCGACGCGTTCTTGGCTTACACTCAATACTGACACTCGTGGCGCATGCGCTACGGTGTATTTGCACACACAGAGACCGGGTTCTCTGCACAGGAATGAACCCTCAGGTTGCTTGCTGCGTATGCAACACCCAGCTTAATCCATCTGCGACTGGAGCAAGCGTAGGAGTGAGCGCTGGGCTAACAAGTCAGCGCTGACCATCCCCAGCACTGCCCCCTGCTCCACTACCGGCATCGCCGAGATATCGTGGTACTCCAGTTTGCGTACGATTTCCAGGATACTATCAGTAGGGGAGGCGACGATGACCTCACGGGTCATGATCTGCTCCAATGGCTGATCGTCAGGCAGGCTCTGTGCAATGGCGCGCGTGATGTCCCAACGTGTGACCACCCCTGCAAGCTCTCCCTGCAGGGTGACGACCGCAAGAATGGCCCGGCCCGCTTCCACCAGCGCGGCCGCTGCCTCGTGGATGGACGCATTGAGAGTAATAGTCGGAATCGCCTCCATCAGGTCGGCGGCAGTACGGCCACGCTCACGCGCGGCAATGCGGCGTACACTGATGCGCTCAGCGGCCTCACAGGGCAGCATGTCAGCATCGGAGATGAGCAGGTCTATCAGTTCGCGCATGTTGCGGCGGATCACGGTCTCACGATAGGCCTCAGCGGCCTGGCGGCGTTGCTCGGCAAGCATAGCAAACGCCTCCGCGTGCTGGGTCAGCCAGTGGTCTACAGTGGCGCGGTCACCGCGCATGGTGTCCGGCACACTCAGAGGCTCTGGAGTTTTGATTAACTGCTCTTGCGCTGCGAAGATCACGCCGCCCGAGTTGACCAGGTAATCGGTGGCGATGAGGACGCCACGCTGGCGATAGACCGCGCGCTCCATGCGGGCACGGGCGATTTGACGCGCCGGGTCGGGCGAGTACGTGTTCGCCCCCTCCACACTCAGGGCCCAGCGTCCCATGCGGTCCACGGTTACCGAGGGCCTGGAAGTGGGGTCGGTATCGAGGTAGTTGGCAATCGGCGCCGCCGGGATCAGGCAAAAGGCGTCCTCACGCAGCAAATCGTTGGGCTGTGTCGAATACTTGGTGGAGGCCACCCGGCCCGCTAACTGCTTGAGGAAGTATGGGTATGTCACTACCCCTTGTTCCTGCCACATGCGGAACAATGCCTCTACCGGCAGGCCTTCCTCATCATAGAGATAGCCCATGGCATCACTGATCCCGATGACCTTCGCACCCGGCAAGTGCTCGCGCACCATACGGGCGGCGTGTGCACCGACGGCGCCGCAGCCTTGAATGATGACCGTCAACTCTTCCAGTGCCGGCATGCGCAGGTGCGTCCACTGGGGCAGCACCCGTAACCGCGGCATCTCCTCCAGCAAGGCGTGCAGCGCAATGATGACGCCACCCGCCGCGGCACCGAGCTGGTCAATGCGGTTGCCACCCATGTCTGCTGGTTTCGAGACTACGCTATCCAGCCCGTTCTCGATGGCGATGGTCTTCATGTCGGCGTCGTTGGTCCCCACATCCGGACCGGGCAAGTACAAGTCACGGTAATGCGCCAGTAGTCGGGCGAAGCCGCGCACCACCTCGGTGTGCTGTTGCGAGGACAGACCGGGCTCAGCAACAATGCCGGCCTTGCCGCCGCCATACGGAAGGTTGGCCGCAGCATTCTTCAGCGTCATGCCGCGCGCCAGGTTGTGGATGGTGGCGGGGGTGATCTCCGGCAGCAGGCGGATGCCGCCCATGGAGGGGCGGCCCATGGCCAGATTGTCAACCACGAGGTAGCCACCGATCTCAGCGGATGCAGCCTCATCCCACATACACACCACCAGCCGCGGACCAAGCTGGTCCACTTCAATCCCGAGACGAGCCAGACGGTCAAGAGCCGTGGCATCAAACTCCAAAAAGGCGGCGCTGCCCCGGCGTATCAGGCGGGTTTCCCACGTGCTTTCAGGCAGACGCTCGCGCAGGTAGGCAAGCATGTGTTTTGGGATCATGGTTGTGCTCCTTGGTAACACCACCTTCCTGCCATGTCTTGCTAGAATTGTACCATGCACAGGTAGAGAGCCGTGTTCCCTGGCGCGACGGAACGACGTAGGGGTGAGCAACAGTGGTGCTGCTCTTTACTTGCCCACCTGGATCATGCCACACTATCACGGCTCGCATGACGTGCACCACTACGAGTACAAGGGTTTTACGCAAAGGGACGCGCTATGAAACTCAAGGGTAAAGTTGCTTTTGTCACTGGTGGCTCTGGGGACATCGGTGGTGCCATTGCCAGAGCCCTGGCCACTGCCGGCGCGGATATCGCCATGTCATACGTTGGCCAACTGCAAGCTGCCGCCGCGATTGTGGACGCGCTGCGAGCAGCCGGGAGACGCAGCCTGGCGGTACAGCTCGATCAACGTGACCCGGTGGCCATCGCCGCGGCTGTCGACAGCGTCGTGAGGGAGTTTGGTCGGGTGGACATCCTGGTCAACAACGCAGCGTGGAATATCGGTATTCCGTTTACTGACCTCGAGGCGCTGACGGCAGATATTTGGGACCGTGTCCTGGAAACGAATCTGCGGGGGCCGTACTTGCTGGCGAGAGCATGCGCCCCACATCTGCGCGTGCATAAGGCAGGTCGGATCGTGAACATCGCCTCGCTGGGAGGACTGTACCCGGCCAGTAGCAGCATCGCCTACTCGGCGAGCAAGGCAGGGCTGATTCACCTTACCCGTTGCCTCGCGGTGGCGCTCGCCCCTGACGTGACAGTCAACTGTATCGCCCCTGGAGTGGTCGAAGGAACCCGCATGGCGCAACGGATTCCTGAAGAGGTTATCCAGATGGCGCGGCATCAAGTGGTGTTGCGTCGGGTGGCGAGTATAGAGGATATCGCTGCGCAGGCGGTCATGTTCTGCCGAGCTGAATCGATCACCGGCCAGGTGCTTGTCATAGACGGCGGTATGCCGGGAGGCATGCACTGAGCCAGGGCCGTGCATGCGCTGCCAGATGTCGCTGCGACGTCGAGTAGTACTGGCACAGCCACATCACTCCACGTTTTGGTCAGGCCAGGAGGCGCTACCATAATACGCCGCCTCCCAGAACAGATATTCGTATCGCAGTGTCGTGTGGAAAATTCTATCGAGGCGAGGGCACTGACTGCCGAGATCAGCGCTATCGAGGTGCTGGCCGAGCCACGCTACAAAGGCTCCGAGCACCTGCGGGCCGTGGATGTCAATCCACTCTCGATAGACCGGATTACTCGGTCTCTGGCCCGCGGCGAGCAGCCGCGTCCCCCAATCGAGATACGTGCCCTCAGTGACGTAGAGCACAGTCACAATGTCTTCGAAACTCCCCTCAAGACCCGTCCGCACCATAAAATCACCAAAGGCCTGCGTGATTGGAGAGGCGCTAGCCACTGCGTACGCCTCTTCTGGCACGCCCAGCTCTTTGAACGCCCGGACGAACAGGTCGTTTTCAGGGTGGAGGATACCGGCCAGGAACTGGTGCAGCTGATTGGCGGCCAGGAAGGTAGATGCCTTGGCCAAGCCCATGGCGGTCATTGCTACCAGGTCATGCACAAACACGTAATCCTGGAGGAAATAGGCGCGGAATTTTGCAACGGGGAGCGTGCCGTTACCCAGTTCGACGACAAACGGGTGAGTGACCATCCTGTGCCACAGGTCATGATACTTGTGATGTAGCTCCTGGGTCAGTGTCATACGTAGATTCCTTCTCCCTTAATTGCTACCGTGGAAGCGGTTCGTGAAGGCATCTTCAGCCTTGACAGGACTCGCCAGCAGTCCGTTTGCCTGCATCCACCGGGTGAAGTTCTCGGCAGTGTACGAGGGAACTATGGAGCTATCATCTCGGTACACGCCACATAAGCAACTCCTCAAGCGTCAGACTGCGATCAGTGAATCCTTCAAGCATTGCCGGTGAATATTTCTTGTACTTGACTTCAAAACGCTTGGCATGCGGATTGATACATTGCCGCAATGCTTGGTTGGCATCAACAAAATTGTCAATACCCGTCAGTAAATCAATGTGAGCATCATGTAAGGTCACTTCTTTTGCTTGACAGGCACTCCGACGGGCTAAGCGTTTATGGTCTTTACGAGAATTGCCATTCCGACTTTCTCCATACCTGGGATGAATTGTTTGCCCGCTGTGCTCCGTACGGATGATGTCCAAGATCTCCTCTGCCGTTCCCCGTATGACGCGCTTTGCACTGTCAACGAGGCGACCGCGCTGTTTGTGTTTGATGACTTGAGCATATTTGAGGGTTGCCTCCACAACCCGGATCGGATTCTGCGGACGTCCCCGTCCTGAGTACGGGACCGGTTCTTCATGACTGGGGGTGCTTGCCAGGACATCGTGATACGGTGTCCATCCATCACTGAGAAACAGAGGGGCTTCACCATCACTGTGCTGTTTGATCGTCTGGACACATGGCTCTGCCTCTTCCTTGGTCCGTTTCCCCTGATGTACCGGATGCATCAACCCACTGCGAGGCAGAACGTTGACAAATGTCCATCGATCACCCGCGTCCTCTCGCTCGCTTTCGTCGTCGCTGAGCCTGGCTTTTTTTGAAGATATATGACCAAAATGCATCAATGTGACCCTGGGTCACATGCAGAGCTCGCTCAAGATAGCTCGTCACTTCATGGACATGCTTGGCTGCTGTCAGGAGCCCAGCGCCAACAGCATCGGGTGTCACCTCTTTTGTCCGACAGACCGCTCGTAGCCCCATCCCTGCAGATAAAAGCCGTAAGACGTCCAGGACAAGCGCCACAGGAGCTTTTAAATTGTAGAAGAACGTACCTTGTGTAATCACCCAGCTATTTTTGCAGGCGTTACAGTACACTTGCTGATGCTGGCGACTATGTGTCCTTCTAGTGTCTGCGCCAGTCTTCCCGTAATATTGACAGTCTGGATTGTCACAGAATTGTTGGACTTTCTACTGATCAAAATCGAGTTTCATCAGCGCCCTCTCTGTTGGGTCTCATGCAAAGAAAGAGATAGGGTACCCCATCAGGGTGCTAATTTCCATAGTTCCCTCGTACACTACCTAGGCTCTTGTCTGTGGCAAATCTAGCTGAGGAGGCCTGGTCTGTCAACTGCGCCGGCATGCTAGCATATTTGCCTTTTGGTCTGCACCGGCATACAGTTGATGGCATGCTACGAGGAGCGTCCAGCGGTCGCCAGGTGCGAGCGCACGTTGGCAATCGCATACGTGACAGAGTGTGTGAGGGAGACAGGCGATGAAGTTTGGGCTTTTTTTTGAGCTGTCAGTGCCCCGTCCGTGGACGCGAGAGTCAGAACACGCAGTATATAAAACGTGCTGGAGCAAGTCAAACTGGCGGATGAGTTCGGGTTTGATCAAGTGTGGGCCGTAGAGCATCCTTTCCTGAAGAATATTCTCACTGCTCGGCGCCAGAGACGCATCCAGCTATGCAATCCGGTCGGTGCTTTTGTCAACGAACAGGTGAGCACCGTGAACTTCCTGTTCTGCCATGAGGACGATGCCGAGGGAAGCCGCATTGGACGGCACATGGCCACGACTTTTAATTACCTGGCCTCACAACTGGTCTCGGCCCGCGAAGCCTTTCTCTCAAGGTCCTACCAATCGCTGGGCCTGCTGCCGCAACTACGTCGGCAGGCGGTAGGGCCGGACAGCCAGGGAGAAGGAGCGGAGGGACTGGCTCTCGGGAACCCTGAGCGCATTCTCCGCTTAGCGAGACCGCGGTGTCCATGCGAAAGGTTTTACTTATGCCCCTGTTTGGTCAACTCAACCTGCAGAGCGTCCTGGCCAGGCTACCGCAGATGCAGGATTTCGAGACCGAGCCCTGGGAACTCCTGGGGGCGGAAATTTTACAGCTCTCATTTGAGGTGGGGCAGGAGAGAGCGGACGCTAGCCTGCCCAAGGCCATGCACCCAGCGGTGCCCCGGTATGTGACCTGTGTTATTAGCCACTTCCCGCAGACGCCTGTGGGACCATTTCATCTGGCCCAGCTCCGCCTCATGGGACGTGCAGGGGTGCATCCGCGTGGGTATGTGCTGCAGGCGTACACGGACGCGCCAGCGGCAACCCAGGCACTGCGTCAGCGCTGGGGGTTCCCGGCGGATACTGCCGAGGCGGTGGTGCTGCGCACGCACTATGACCGTGTCTTTGCGACAGTCGTCAAAGATGGACACACCATTTTGGATGTGGCCTTAGCCCAATCTGAGACCGTCTCTGGAGCAGACATCCAATACATCTCAAGTGTGCACCTGGCGCAGGTCACCGGTATTGACACACCTGGGCCTCAGCTCGTACAGGTCGATCCACGGTACACGTTTTACAGGGCTGAGCGCGGGCGGCCTGTGCTCCAGTACCTCGACGAGGCTGCCTGGCATTGCCAGGGTTTCTCCGTGGTGAATGCGATTGTCGGCAGTTTTACCACTGTGGATACAGACTTACCGCAGATTCGTTTCGTGATGCACCCCGAGATCCCGGTTGTCCAGGGGATCACGCGAATCCATTGAGCAAATCGCGTATAGGTGTATAATAGGCGAGCCGGTTTGGCACCTTTATAACCCACTACTAGGGGAGAGCAAGCATGGCCGGTGCTACTGTCACGGTTGCCAACAATGGTCCGGTGCGCATTTCTGGGGATTTTGTGATCAAAGATGCCCAGGGCAGGGAATTCGATGTCTCTGGACGGGAGACGGTCTCCTTCTGCCGCTGTGGGGGGTCAAACAACAAGCCATTTTGTGATGGGACGCATAATCGTGTTGGCTTTCAGTCCGAATGCGAGGCGCGCAAGCTGCCGCCCCCACCGCCGCCGGCAAATCGCTAAGGGTCTGTGGGGCCAAGTGTATCAGGCATAAATAGAGGGTGGACTGGTGGCTACAGCAGTATGCCTGTTGTGGCCCAGGCCCACCCTCTATGTTGTGCAGAGGGAGCCTCCCTCGCCCCAGGAGCGAGGGAGGCAAAAGTTATGCTTACTGTCGCACAAGCTGGCCACGAATCTCCCCACCTGGGAAGGTAGTGGTGTGCACATTAGCGTAAGAGTTTCCATTCAAAATCTGCGTGACTGCATCAGCAAAGTTATTCACACCTGCCCCTTGGATGGTCTGTGTGATAGTCCGTAAATTGTCCTCTGTCAAGGTGCCGGTCAGCGTAAAGGGAGGCGGCGGACAGTTAGGCGGGGTTGGGACGTTGGCGGGCGGAGTTGCCAGATTTGTGGTGCAGAAGTCCAGCACGATGGGGCCATTGACCCCAGGGGGGCCAATGTGGATGTGCGCTTCCCGAATGTTCCCGGAGAGCGCCGTGGTGACATTCAGGGTAAAGTCAATTTGTGTTCGATCTTCGTTGATGTTTAAGGTGGCAGTGCCCGCGGCTGATGAGGTGTTGGGTGGAACCTCCTGTGTTCCAGTCAGATTGGCACTCAGCTGCGCAGTATCATCATCATCACCACCACAGCTGAGTATGGCCAACGACCCGGCGCATACGACCACAGTCAAGAGAGACCACACGAGCTGTCGATACATCCGCCTGCGCTGTGCGTGGCTGCCTTTTGTTTGTCTCGATGCTTTGTTGGCAACCATGATTGCTCCTCCCCAAAGTGTGTGAATGCTGCGATACCTGGAGCCGCGCCCCGGCTCCCATAGGCACCCTGTGGCAGGCTACAGTGCCTGCCACTCATACGTATCAGACCTCAGAAGCCGTTTTAAATTCAGCCGAGAGCAGCTTTGCTGACCAGGGTTTTTAAACAGCTTCTCACAAAGAGAGAAAACGCTAACCCGAAGCATTTGGATGCATCACTCGGTGTGATCCATCTGTTACTAAAACAACTGGCATAAGCATTTTTCAAACAGCTTCTAACTCTGCCTCATGGCCATATCGTGCCGGCTCAGGCGAGGCTCTCTATGGGTGACGAGGCGTTGCTCTCCAGGGTGGCGGCGGCGGCATCGCCGAGGAGTTTTTCCACGATAACGCAGTCACGCCACACCCCATCAAGTTTGCCATGGCGATAATATACCCCGACCACCCGAAAGCCTACGCGCTCATGCAACGTCAGACTTGCCGTATTTTCCGGAAAGATCCGGGACACGAGTTTCCAGAACCCCAGGTCTGTATAGAGGCGACAGAGGTGTACGAGAGCTAGACGTCCTGCCCCCGTGCCGCGCGCACTGCGCTCGACATACACCGAGTGCTCCGCAACGCCCGCATAACAGGGCCGGCTCCGGTATAGACCCGCACTGGCCCAGGCCACCACCAAGCCATCGCGCTCCACCACCACTGTAGGATAGTGTTCTCCTTTCTCGGTGAGTTGGGCCGTGACTTGTGCAATCGTACGCGGCTCTGTCTCAAAGGTAGCGTTGCGCTCCTCAATACCCTGGTTATAAATGATAGTTATGGCTGGGGCATCCCCTAGCCGCGCCAGCCGCACCGTGGTGTTGTGTGGATTGCTCATGACCCCTCTCCTTTCCTTCAAGCTGCTTCAGTGGCTCTTCCAGACGCTCTGCGGCCTCGTCAACTTCTGGTGGCTGCCTGAGAGACCCGTCTATATGAGAATATATCCGCATGGAAGCCCACAGCGCGTAGGTGCTATGTAGAAGATGTAGAGCAAAACGAAAACATCGAGATTTTTCCCAGTATGAGCAATGCGACGGAGTGCAGCGTTATCGTCACTGCCGGGCGCGAGGACGTCGTGGGTAGGAGATAGATGGGGCCCCAAGGACAGGCCTCAACACTGCAGTACCGCCCTGTCTCCACCCCCTGGGTGCCGAGATGGGCCGTCAAAGGCATGAGTAGATTGCATGAACTGTCTCCTTCCGTCAGTACGAGGACAACGATGGTCTGATGGTAGGAGCATTACTTTACCGACACGCTCGCCTGTGTGTCCATACTCCGTATGGACGCCGGCCCAGGTCTTGGATAAGATTGGCTCAGCGCTGCACGCTCGTCCAGTCAACATACAGAGATGGAGGCAGGTGAAGCGCCTGAAGATGCACTACGTCGCGAACTCCTGAAGGCATTGGACCTCCGTCCTGCCAGTATGATCTATGTCTGCACGCTTCTCCACCGCACCCAACAGTTCCGTAAGCTGCACTACTTCGTTATAGAAGACTGGCAGGGTGAGATCAGCAATCGGGAAGCTGAAGCCTTGTTCTGGGTGCCTCTCGATCAGGCACATACATTTGTTCTCGATGTTGATCGAGTAGCCCTCAGTGAGTATATACGACTCTCCGCAAGCGCTTCCCTCCCACAGGATAATCGGGCCTATCGGTTCCCTATATCCGTGAAGGGGGTGGTGCTACACGCCGAACGCGTGGTGTTGTTGAAGAACGAGCGCGACGAGTGGGAGTTGCCAGGCGGGAAGTTGGAGGCCGGAGAAAGTCCTGCGGCTTGTGTCATACGAGAAATTCACGAGGAACTAGGGTTACCTGTAAGCACAGGTCCCCTGCTGGATAGTTGGGTCTATCATATTGCCGCAGGTGTGGATGTGCTCATTATCACGTATGGGTGTTACCCTGCACCCTTTGCCAGTGTGACCCACAGTCCAGAGCACAAGGCCGTTGGACTGTTCACCCTCGGGGAAATCCAGGCCTTACCCATGCCAGAAGGCTATAAAAAATCGATCCAGGCATGGATCGAACAGCAGACGATTGCGCCGTAGCGCCCGCCTGGGCCTATCAACAGCCCGGCCCGCCTGCCTTGCAGCGGCCGGGCTGTCGTCAGCACATGAGACGTGCCGAGAAGGTGCAAGCCGCTCCTGACATCCCGGCACTGCACGAGGCCAGGCAAGTCTTGCCGGCTGACGTCTAACCCGTTCCCCACCTCTCAAGATGGTTGGTCCTCCTGCGCTAGCGGCAACGTCATCTCCAGCCGCTCGATGCGCAGGTGGTCCATCTTCGTAACGCAAAACGTCACGTCCTGTACCTGGACATGCTCGCCGACAGTCGGGACGTGTTCCAGCGCTGCCAAAACCAACCCTGCCACCGTGACATAACCGTCTTCAGGGAAGGTCAGATGGTAGCGCTCATTGAGTTCGGCGATCGGCATATCCCCTGGCACACTCAGATGGCCTTCGGCAGTCGCCTGTACGACTGCAGCCAATTGATTCTGGTCAAACTCATCGAAAATTTCCCCTACAATTTCCTCGATAAGGTCTTCCAGCGTGACCAGTCCAAGCGTACCACCGTATTCGTCTACCACAATCGCGATGTGGGCGTTACGCTCCTGCAATGCTTTCATTAAGATATCCACGCGCATGGTCTCTGGAATAAAGAAGGGCTCGCGCATGACCGCATCAATGCTGAAGGGCGTCTGGCTCTCAAAAAAATCTAGGAGATCCTTGGCCAGTAAGACGCCGACGATGTGATCCAGGTCCTCGTCGTAGACGGGCAAGCGTGAGCAACCACTACGCCGGATCACGTCGATCACCTTGTCGAGTGGCCAACCGCGTTCCACCGCTACCACTTCTGTTCGCGGCGTCATAGCCTGACGTACGCTGGTATGGGCGAGGTCAAACACGCCAGCGATCATCTCAGCATTCGATTCTTCGACGAGGCCGTGCTTCCGACTTTCAGACAACAACAGGAGCAATTCCTCAGGATCATGAACGCGTTCGGCATGTGCCGGCGGGCGGACGGCGAAGAGATGGAGGAATACTGCCGCGCTCTTGTTGAGCAGCCAGATCGCTGGCCAGACGACATTCATAAACACTAGGAGCCTGTCCATAAAAAAACACTTGACGAGTTTACTGTCCGGTGGTTGCCGTGGCTGAGACAGCAGGCTATGATCACTTTTCTTGGACTGGGTATCTTCAAGCCTGTCGCTATATGGAGATGGTTGATGAGTAACCAGCACGGGAAAACGTATCGTCCTTGGGAGCCCCAGCGCTACCGGCAGGAGGCCCACAGCCCTGACGCCAAGCTGCCGGAGAGCGATTTGGCCTTCTTCTTGCTCGATACGGTACCGAGGCTGGACTTGCGCCGTTTCTATGCGCCCTACGAGGACGAAACCCGAGGCGCGCCCCCGTTTGATCCGGCGATGATGGTCTGCCTGTTGCTGTATGCCTACTGCGTGGGGGTCTTTTCGAGCCGTAAGATCGCCTTGGCCTGCGAACGCAATCTGGCCTTCCTCGCCATCGTGGGCCCAGAACGCCCGGACTTTCGGACGATCAGCGATTTCCGGAAGCAGCATCTGGAGGCGTTCACAGACGTCTTTGTGCACGTGGTGCGTCTGGCGCGAGAAGCCGGGTTGGTGAAGCTGGGTAACGTGTCGACCGATGGCACGAAAATCCAGGGCAATGCGTCGCGTCATAAGGCGATGAGTTATGGGTATATGAAAAAGGAAGTGGAGCGCCTGCGCGAGGAGATTGAGACCTTGGTGACGGCGGCCTACCAGCAGGACGAGGCGGAGGAGGCCGCGTTGGGCAGCCGTCGCGGGGATGAACTGCCTGCCGAGTTGGCGCGCCGCGAGGACCGCATAGCCAAGATTGAGGAAGCGATGCGACGGTTGGAAGCGCAGGCGCAGGCGGAAGCAGAGGCCGAGCGTGCACGTCGAGCCGAAGCGGAGGCCGAGCGGAGACGGAGAGGGCCGCAACGTCGCGGCAAAGTCCCCACACCCATTGAAGAGACCCCCGACGACAAAGCCCAACTGAGTTTTACGGACCCAGAGCTGCATATCATGCGTACCAACAACAAGGGGTGGGATTACTGTGGCAACGCACAAGCCAGCGTGGACGGGGCGTGTCAGATCATCTTGGCCTGTGCCGTCACCGACGCCACGAATGACAAACAGCAAGCGGCACCTCTGGCGCAGGCGACCCTGGCCATCTTGGCTCAGGCCGGCATAGAGCCGCCAAAGGATGCATCGGGGAACGTCCTCTTGATCCCGGCGACCTTGGATAATGGCTATTACAGCGAGGGGGCCGTGCAGGCGCTGGAGGACTGCGGGTTTGACCCCTACATAGCCCCCGGGCGCCAGAAGCACCACGAGCTGGCAGCCGAGGCGAGCGCCGTACCCACCACGGCGAAGGAGCGCATGGCAGCAAAAGTGCGCGCCCCGGCAGGGCGTGCGTTGTACGCCCGACGCAAGGTCATCGCCGAGCCAGTATTTGGCCAGATCAAAGAAGCGCGGGGGTTCCGTCGCTTCCTGCTGCGCGGATTGCAGCACATCCGTGGTGAATGGCGTCTCGTGTGCCTGACCCATAATCTGCTCAAAATCTGGCGCCACGGGTGGACACCGATGGCGATCTCCCATGCCACAAGGTCGCTATAGGTGCACGACACAGCCCATCTCTAGAGGATCTGCCCCTTGGGAGTCGGCTCTGAGGAGAGGGCGTCACGTCCGCGTTAATCATGAGGATGCAGCCATCGCATGACTGGCCCCAGAACAAAGGGCACATGCGTTAATTCTCGGACAGCCTCCTAGTAAGGGCGGGGCCACCCAACGGCTGATGCGCTCCGGATGCAAGAGCGCCAGTGACTTCGGTGTCAACTCGCCCAGGACAATATGTAAAAAAGTAATACCGGCAAACGCCAGCGTCCCTGCCACTGTATGCGTTGCCAGAGCAGCAAACGGCGCTGGTAAGCCAGCAAAGATGTACACGAGAAGCGTTGCCAGGGTGACTTCACCGATCCACCCCAGGGCAAGCGAGGCGAGGGTAATCCCCAGTTGGGTGGCGGAGATACAATCGTCGAGATGCTCCCAGGCGCTGAGGGCCAAGCGCGCGCGCCGGTCTCCGGCCTCAGCGAGGGTCTGCAGACGGGTCGCACGCATGCCTACCAGCGCGAATTCTGCTGCGACAAAAAAGGCATTGAGCCCGACCAGCGCCAGAATGGCACCAATTTTTACGAGAATGTCCATGGACTTTCGAGATGATCAGGATAGGGGATAGGCAGCGATCCAAGCAAGCACGATTGTCCCTCCCCTCCCTCTCCCTGCGCGAGGGGAGAGGAGGGAAGAAGTCTGTGGGAGCCACCCCCACACCTCATAGAGACAAAGCGCAACTTTAATGTAAAGTGCGGGTGGCCTGCGGCCAGCGCTCGGCAATGGCCCGTCTCTGGGCTGTTGTCAAGCGCGTCCACTGAGCCTGCCGAGCCGCCTCAGGGTCAATATCGAGAAGTCCGCAGAGGACCGCAAAATCCGGCTGATGGAATACGAACGTCGCGGCTTCCCAGAAACTATCGTCCAGACCATGCTCCAAGTCATGTTGCGCCGTACGCAGCACTGCTCCCAGCAACTGGGCACAGGCATCATAAGGAATCGCTTCGCTTGGGACAGGACGATAGGCCGTACATGCCGCACAGCTCAACCCTGTCCAACCTTTTTCCGCTGCAATACCCAGGCATGTACTATAATACGCACAGTTGTATTGTGCATGTCCCACACTGGTGGGGGCTGGTTGTGGATTGATCTCTTTGGCGGCGGCTACGGTGGCGGGACTGCTCATGTGGCGGGTACGTGATAGAGGCACAGACTGTCCAGCCATCCCTTACAACTCCTCGCGTGTCAAGGACTTCCTCACACCGTAGGATACTACTTTCCTAGCGGGGTGGAACAACCAGAGATCATGAGATAGTTGTCCCTATCATACCATACTTGTCACTGAGGGGCAATGTTGTTGTGCTGGCGAGGGAGATGGTGGCGTGTTCAAAGCCCGGCAAAGACGTCTGATTCTGGCCTTTGCAGGGGTAACGGGCTATAGATACAACGAAACGATTCGTACTGATACAACCAGGGTCCCGTGAGCCGCACAAACCACCAGAAGAAATCCCACTGATGCATCTGACTCCGGTGTGCGAACAATGCCTGCCATTTCGCCCGTAGCACCCGGCCCACATTGACACGCGTAGTGATCAACTCGTCAGGACAGCCGAGGCTGTGCGGATCAAAGTCTGGGTCACGCAGGCACGTTTTCTGTCCCAAACGGTGCATCATTGTGAGGGCACGTAGAGCATCTGACCGGGCCCAAGCAGTATAGTAGATTTTCTGCACGTGCCAGGGTGTTCCAGCCTCCGGGAAATGCGTGGCATCAGCCGTGGCTGCTAGCGCTGCCATGGTCACACGGTGGGCCATGATGTGGTCCGGATGACCGTAGCCGCCGTGCTCATCATATGTGACAACGACGTCAGGGCGGTGCTGACGCATGATCGGGACGAGCTGACCTACTACTTCCTCTAGCTTAGCCTGGGCAAAGGCGTGGGGCTCGGTATTGGTCTCCCAGCCGTGCATGCCAGAGTCATGATAGCCGAGGAGGTAGAGATGCCTCACCTTGAGGATTGCCGCGGCTTGCCGCAGCTCGGCGTGACGGACCTCCGCGAGACGTCGACGGTCGGCAGGATTTTCGCGTGGCTTCAGACGCAGGCGTGGGTCCTTGACGTCTCCCAGATCACCGTTGGTACAGGTCACGAGCACGGTCGTGTGGCCTTGCTCTGCCGCCAGGCGTAACAAACCGCCGGTGCCACTCGATTCGTCGTCTGGATGAGCGTGCACGGCCATGAGGGTAAATGTCCTCCTGGCCGTAGCTGCTGTCGTCACTGGCTCTTGGCGTACCATAGGGCTCGCACTCTCCTGCGCTCTGGCTGGGGTTAATCGTGGTGGATACGGCGGTGGTATTACAGCAAAAAACCGGCCTTGACGCAATCCGTGAGATAATGGGCGGTGGCGCCTTGTGATACCATAAGCCCTCACTCCTCGCTAAAGCCCTCTCCTAAAGGGAGAGAGAAGGCTCTCGCAGCGGGACTGTAGCCCCGCTCCTTCACGAGGGCAAGGCACTGCCCTGACCCTTGCCGAAACGCCACTGTCGCCCGGAGTGCCACGCCTACCTATCCTGCTGTGGCGTCGGCTACGATGCGCCCACGCCGATGCCGAGCGCGAACTCCCAGGCCTGCTGGGTCGCGATGTCCTGCGTCCACGGGCGCATCAGGGCCGCCGCGCGCGCATCACGGGCATAGCGTTCGAGGGGGTAGCGTTTCAGCATCCCCCGACCACCGCAGACGCGGATCGCTTCTTGCGTCAGCGTCACGACGGAGCGTTGCACGGTGACGTGCGCGGCACGGGCGCGTTGCACCGCTGCCAGCGGGGGATCGACGTGCGCCTCGGAGATCGCTCGGTAATACAGCGCCCGTGCCGCTTCCAGCGTGAAGAGCATCTCGGCCACCGCATAGCCCTTGGTCGGGGCTTCGGTCTGTAAGCCCGGTGCCCCGGAGATCTGGCCTGTCAGATAGGCAATGGTATAGTCATACGAGGCCTGCATCAGCCCGAGAAACGTCGCCGAGAAACCCAGTGGGAGATGTGGGTAGGCATTAAACAGCGCGCCAAAAAGTCCCTGCGGCAAGATCTCCGCTTCGTCCGGCACGAAGACCTCGTGCAGTACCATGTCACGACTGACCGTGCCACGCATCCCGAGCGGGTCCCACTCGCCTTGAAAGGTCACGCCGGGCGCATTCTTTGGCACCTGCAAGTAGAGGGTACGGTCGAGCCAGGGGCCCTCGCCCACGAGCAGCGCCGGCGTGGCATAGTAATGCGCCGCACCGGCGAGCGAGACAAAGAATTTATAACCATTGAGCACGTAGCCGCCATCCACCTTGCGCGCCGTGGTCCCGAAGCGCCGTCCGCCAACGGTCAGGGCCGTGTCCGTCTGCCCCAGTTCGACCGGTTCGCTGTGTGGCTGCCCATAGAAGACGCCATTGCTAACCACCTCGTGGAACTTGCCGGCGCGCAGGGCCTCGTGCCGGGCCCGCGCCTGGTCGGACATCGGCAGGGCATCGGCAATCTCGCCCATCATCAACATGGTCAGGCAGTGCATGTTAAAGGTGAGAGCCGTGGAGGCATTGCCCTGTGCGATGTGCTCCGCGACCAGGCAGTACGTCTCGAAAGTCGCCCCCAGGCCCCCGTACTGCTCCGGGACACAGAGGGCGAGCAGCCCTGCCGCACGCAGGTCATCGTAGTCAGCGAAGGGAAACGAGGCCTCGCGGTCGTACTGGGCCGCACGCGGCGCGAAGTTGTCCACGGCCAGGCGGTGGGCGAGGTCCATGAGCTCTTGCTGGCGGGGAGAAGGACAAAGATCCACGCGGGTACCTCCTCAGAGCAGCGCGATCAGACAAACTGCGGAATGACCTGCTCGTTAATCAAGCGCAGATTCCTCAGCTGCAACTCGTAGGGTAGCTGGCGTCCATAATTTATTTCGTAGAGTAACTGCGTCAAACCCAGCTCATCGCGCAACTGTTGCAGGCGTGGGACCACCGTATCCGGGGTGCCGTAGACCACCTTGTCACGCAGCCAATCGTCATAGCTCATGTGCCGCAGGTGTTCCGCCTGGGCGTCCCAATTGCCAGTGGTGCCAGGACGCGTGGCGCTGCGCGCCACGCGCTCGCCTAAGCCCTGCATAGCCGCCAGGGTGCTCGTCTGGGGTTCGCTGTAGGCGCCTGCTGCAGTTTCGGCCACGTATAATGGTATCCTGAGGCCCACCTGCGGCATACCGGCATGACCAGCCTCTTGCCAGGCCTGGCGGTATTGCTGAATATACGGTCCAAGCTCTGTCAGGGCAAACACGCGGGAGGGGTTGATGATAATAGGATAGCCCATACGGCCGATCAGGGGAAACGTCACTTCTGAGGTAATCCCAACGCGGATAGGCGGGTGAGGCGTCTGCACTGGTTTCGGCCTGACATAGAGATCTTCGCACCGGTAATATTTGCCCGAGAACGAGAACCGTTCCGTAGTCCACGCCTTCAGGATGACCTCCAGATACTCGTCGAAGCGCTCGCGGCTCTCGGCAAAGGGCGAATTGAAACCATCGTGCGTATCTGGAAAGGTGCCACGCCCGACGCCAAACTCAACGCGGCCCTGACTGATGTGATCCAGAGTGGCGACGTCTTCGGCGACGTGTATTGGATGATATAAAGGTAACAGCGTCACGGCCAGGCCAATGCGGAGGCGCCGCGTGCGGGCGGCAATGGCACTCGCAACCATCAGGGGAGAGGAGAGGACACTGATCGGAGCAAAATGGTACTCAGCCAGCCATACCGAATCCACCCCGCTGGCCTCGGCTTCATCTACCAGCGTAAAACACTCGGTAAAGGCCTCCTGCTCACTCATCCCATCACGGCAGGGAAACTCGACAAACAACCCGACGTCCATGCTCGCACTCCCTTCTCGCCCCATCTGGGGCTGCTAGAGACGCTCGAATACCGTGCTTGACTGCATGGTACAGCACTGTGCGCCAGCGTCAAGAGGCAGGGCACTGGCTTGACAAACCGCCAACAAGCCCCTCATAATGTCGTGATATTATCCTGGCAATTGTTCATCAACATCATGCGCATCAAGCACCAGATAAGGATAGCGTGTGTTTGAGTCGCTCACAGCAAAACTCGATGGGATCTTTTCGCGCTTACGCGGGCGCGGCAAGCTGATGGAAGCGAACGTCCAGGAAGCGATGCGTGAAATTCGGCTCGCCCTTCTGGAAGCGGACGTCAACTTCCAGGTCGTCAGGGATTTTGTGCAGCGCGTGCGGGAGCAGGCTCTGGGGCAGGAGGTTATGCGCAGCTTAACCCCAGGGCAGCAGGTGGTCAAAATTGTCCGCGACGAGTTGACGGTGTTGATGGGGGAGGCCCACCGTCCGCTGACGATGGCGTCCAGACCGCCCACCGTCATTCTGCTCGTGGGCCTGCACGGTTCGGGCAAGACCACCACGGCGGCAAAGCTCGCCAAGAAAGTGCAGGAGATGGGACACCGTCCGCTCCTCGTTGCTGCAGATATCTATCGCCCCGCTGCGATGGAGCAGCTGCGCCTCCTTGGAGAGAGTATACGGGTGCCAGTCCTTGTGCAGGAAGGCGCCAGCGATGCGGTGCAAATCTGTCGCCAGGCCTTTGAGTATATCCGTACGACCAACGCTGATGCCATCATCCTCGATACGGCCGGCCGTCTGCAAATCGACGAGGAACTCATGCAGGAGTTGCGGGACATCAAGCAGGCCACCAACCCGCATTACACCTTTCTGGTAGTCGATGCCATGACCGGGCAAGAGGCTGTCAAGGTGGCCAAGGCCTTCGACGAGGCAGTGGCTATTGATGGTACGATCTTGACCAAATTAGATGGCGATGCGCGTGGTGGTGCTGCGCTGTCGGTCAAAGCCGTGGTCGGGAAGCCAGTGCAATTTGTTGGGGTTGGGGAGAAGCTCGAGGCGCTCGAGCCCTTTCATCCCGACCGCATGGCCTCACGGCTTCTGGGTATGGGGGACGTGCTCACCCTGATCGAGAAAGCTGAGCAAACCATTGATCAAGAAGCTGCTCTAGCGCTTGAACAGAAAATGCGCCAGGCGAGCTTCACGCTGGAGGACTTTCGCTCTCAGCTGCAGCAGATCAAGCAAATGGGTCCCCTGGAGAACCTGCTGTCCATGATTCCAGGCATCAAGGCCGCCAAGCTGCCGCCGGTTGATGAGAGCGGTATGCAGAAGGTGGAAGCTATTATTAACTCGATGACCCCTGACGAGCGTCAGAACCATGCCATCATTAACGGCAGTCGTCGCAAGCGCATTGCCCGCGGCAGTGGTACGAGTGTGGAAGACGTGAATCGCCTGTTAAAGCAGTTTGTGCAAACGCAGAAATTGATGAAATCTCTCGTAGGCAAGAAGAAGGGCAAAGGGAAATGGGGTCAATTACCGTTTCCTCGCCCTTTTTAAGCTGATGTACTTGCCTTCTTTCTTCTCAGGAAAAGGACGTCTACTGTGGCAGTACGCATCCGTCTGAAACGCATGGGAGCCAAGAAACGGCCGTTCTACCGTGTCATCGTGGCTGACGCACGGGCCCCACGCGACGGCCGTTTTATCGACACGCTCGGCACGTACAATCCGCTGACCGATCCAGCCGACGTCAAACTGGACCCCGAGAAGGTGCGCCTCTGGCTGTCGCGTGGCGCGCAGCCTTCTGATCCGGTCAGGCATCTGCTGGCGCGCCAGGGTTTGCTGCATTCTCAGCAGGGTAGAGACCCAGCAAGAGGGGAGTAATACGGTGTGCAGCCGGAAGGTTTGATTGCCGTTGGGCGCCTTACCAAACCCCACGGCCTGCGGGGTGAATTGGTCTTTCTGCCCTACGTCCATGACTTAGAGTTATTACCGGCTCTCGTGCAACGGCCCGTTTTCCTGCAGCACGGGCCCTCACGGGTGCAGCAGCTCACACTTACCGGGTGGCGGGTGGTGCATAAGCGTGTGCTTATCCGGCTGCAGGGTTGCGAGGATCTCAGCACTGCTGAAGCTTGGCGTGAGCATGAGGTGTTGATCCCGCGGCACTGGTTTCCTCCCCTCCCTGCGGGCGAATACTACTGGTTTGAGATCGAAGGTCTGGCAGTGTATGGGGGCGATGGCCGCTATCTGGGGACTATTGTCGAAATTATTTACACTGGCAGCAACGATGTCTACGTTGTCCGTAATGGCACACAGGAAACGCTGATCCCGGCGCTCCGAGACGTGGTACGCACGATCGACCTCGCAGGGGGGGAAATGCGTCTTTTTACTGCCGCAGGGCTGCTCGATTAGCTCTCTTAATGCGATCTTCTATGGAAGCACATATTCTCACCATCTTTCCTGAAATGTTTACGACCCCCCTGCAGGCCAGTATTTTGCAGCGCGCCCAGGAGCGCTGCCTGCTCCAGGTGCATGTCCATAACCTGCGTGACTTTACGACGGATCGCCACCACATCACGGACGATGCCCCGTATGGTGGAGGTGTCGGCATGATCATGAAGCCGGAGCCCATCGTGACGGCCGTACAGGCGATCCAGGCACGCTTTGGACCGGCGTACGTCGTCCTCCTCAGCCCCCAAGGCGTTGTGCTCACGCAAGCGCTTGCCAAAACGCTGGCCCAGCACGAGCGTTTATTCCTCATCTGTGGACGCTATGGTGGCGTGGATGCGCGCGTGCAGGCGTATACGGACGCCGAGATTTCCATCGGCGATTATGTGCTTACGGGGGGGGAATTTCCAGCCATGGTGCTCCTCGATGTCGTCGGGCGGTTGCTCCCAGGCGTCCTCGGTGATCCCCATTCTGTTGAGGAGGACTCGCTCTTTCACGGCCTCCTCCAGGGGCCGCAGTACACACGCCCGGTCGAGTTTGACGGCGTACGCGTGCCGGATGTGCTCTTATCGGGAAACCATGCCGCTATCAGGCAGTGGCGGCGCCGGCAGGCCCTGTGTACGACACTCCAACGTCGTCCGGACCTGCTACGGGGAGCGGTACTGACTCCCCAAGACCAGGCCATACTGCGGGAATGCCGGCAAGCAGGAGCAGACCCGCATGTCCCATGATGTTCCGCAGTTATTCGTGGCTTTGCTCCATTTTCCGGTGTACAACAAGGCACGTGAGATCGTGGCCACCTCGCTCACTACGCTGAATCTCCACGACTTGGCGCGCTTGACAGCGACGTACGGTGCCTCTGGATGCTATGTGGTGACGCCTTTACAGCGTCAGCGTGAGCTCGCCCAGCAGATGATTGCCCACTGGACACAGGGCTACGGCGCTACGTATAATCCCACGCGCGCGGAAGCGCTGCAGTATATGCATGTTGTCGAACATCTCGAAGCAGTCGAACAGGACATCGTCCGACGCTGCGGGGTGCCCCCGCGCCTGATTGCGACAGATGCGCGTCGGTTTCCGCAGTGTATTTCCTATACGGCATTGCGGCAAATTCTCTGGCAACAGCGCGATGCCTTCCTCTTACTCCTGGGGACAGGCTGGGGCTTAGCAGAAGAAGTGATGATGCGCTGTGAGTATATCTTAGCGCCGATCTATGGGCGGACACCGTACAATCATCTGCCCGTACGTGTCGCTGCCGGTATTATGCTGGATCGCTTGCTGGGCCACACTGAGGCTGAAGCGCGCTCGTCCCCGCTGCTCACTTGTGATGAGAAAGGCACAGAGTAATGTATCCTTTAGTTGATCTTGAGCAAACCCAGATGAAACAAAACCTCCCCGATTTTCGCGCTGGCGATACGGTACGTGTGCAGGTCCGGCTCGTTGAGGGGAATCGTGAGCGTGTGCAGGCTTTTGAAGGGATTGTTATTGCCTTCGGTGGTGCGGGAGGACGACGCACCTTTACCGTGCGTAAAGTGTCCTATGGGGTCGGGGTCGAGCGCATTTTCCCCTTGCACTCACCCAAACTGGACGCGATTGAGGTCGTGCGGCGTGGCCAGGTGAGACGGGCCAAGCTCTTTTATTTGCGACAATTGAGAGGTAAGGCGGCGCGTATTAAAGAGAAGCGTCTGCCGTAGAGGAGCGCGCCGCCCGTGGCTCGACGTCTGGCTGCGCATCAGGATTTTTTACCCATTGAGCGCGAGGTACGGGCCGCTGGGTGCCATTGGATTGCCGGCCTAGACGAGGCCGGGCGTGGCCCTCTTGCTGGACCAGTAGTGGCGGCCGCTGTGGTCTTACCGGCTGACTGTCATATCCCAGGATTACAAGACTCAAAACGTCTGACAGCCCGCCAGCGTGAGGTAGTGTATCGCCACATTCAACAGCAGGCTGTGGCCCACGGTATTGGGAGTATTTCACACACGCAGATCGATCAACACAACATCCTGTGGGCGACCAAAGAGGCGATGCTCATGGCGCTGCGTCAGTTGCAACCTGTCCCGGATATGCTGCTCATCGACGGCATAACGGCCTTGCCAACCACGATGGCGCAACGCCTTATCATAGGGGGTGATGCATGTTGTGCTTCTATTGCGGCAGCCTCAGTCTTGGCTAAAGTCACGCGAGATCGGCTGATGATGGCCTATGCTGAGACCTACCCAGCCTATGGCTTTGACAAACACAAAGGCTATCCCACGCCTGAGCACTATGCCCGCCTGCGGACATATGGCCCCTGTGCTATTCATCGTGTCAGCTTCCGCGGGGTGCTCCCCGAAGCTAGGAACGGCAAAGGAGGGGAGGATGCGTAGTTGGCGCCGCTGGCGCGGTCAACATGGCGAACAGATGGCCGTGCAGTTTTTGCAACGCCAAGGCTACCGCATTCAACACCAGAACTACCGATGTCGAGGGGGCGAGGTCGATATCGTGGCATGGGATGGATCGACCCTGGTGTTCATCGAAGTCAAAACCAAGGGGCAAGCACTCTTTGGTGCGCCACAGGCCATGGTGGATGCGCGCAAGCAGAAAAAAATTGTGCATGTTGCCATGGTCTATGTCCAGCAACACCGGTTACAGGACGTCAGCATCCGTTTCGATGTCGTGGCCATCACCCTCCTCCCAGGTATGCCTCCTGACGTAACCCATGTCCCAGGTGCGTTCACCCCCTCGGCGCATTTCCTCTATTGAGGTGAGGCATAGAGAGACTGCGTGAGAGCGATGGGGGTTGGGCCTTGACAAAGCGGTAGTTGCCCCCTATCTTTCTCATTTCATCTCCCGAGTCTGGTGTCGGTGAAGGGCAGGAGTGCACAGCATGCATACGGTTTCCGTCCGGAAAGAAGATGTGGTTCACAAGTGGTATATCGTCGATGCCGAGAACCAGGTAGTGGGACGCCTAGCCAGCGAAGTCGCAAAGATTCTGCGCGGCAAGCATAAACCCTATTACACTCCGCATGTCGATACCGGTGACTATGTTATTATTATTAATGCTGACAAGGTTGTCTTCACAGGGAACAAGTGGGACCAGAAGCTCTATCGCTGGCATACTGGGTACACGGGAGGGCTGCGTGAGGTCACCGCGAACAAAATGCGCCAACGCCGGCCGGAACGCATTCTAGAGTATGCGATCCGCGGCATGTTGCCCAAGACCAAGCTGGGGCGGGCGATGTTCCGTAAATTAAAAATCTATACAGCCGGCATGCATCCGCACACAGCGCAGCGGCCTGAGCCTCTGGTGTTTTCGCGTGATATATGATGGCGTCTCGCCCTCGTTGCGACCGCAGTGGGCGCTTGGCCTGGAGGAAGAATGGCAGAAGGTATACGATACTATGATACGGGTAAACGCAAATCGGCCATTGCACGCGTATGGCTGATGCCCGGTAGTGGCAAGATCACGGTGAATCGGCGGCCATTTGAGCTCTATTTTCCACTCGAAACGCACAAAACACTCGTGCAAGAGCCGTTCAGGATCACGCAAACTCTGGGTCATTATGACGCCCTTATTACCGTACGGGGTGGAGGCCTCTCCGGTCAGGCGGCAGCGATTCGGCACGGCATATCGAAAAGCCTGCTCCATACCGATGCGGCACTACGGCCAGCGCTGAAACAGGCGGGTTTTCTGACACGCGATTCGCGTATCAAGGAACGCAAGAAATACGGGCAAAAGAAAGCTCGCAAACGTTTCCAATACTCGAAACGCTAGCGCCCGGTGTCCGCAGGGATTCTGGGTAGCCTAGCCACAGCAACGATTATAGGAGGTGTATCCTTTGGCAGTCACAACTATCAGGCAACTGTTAGAGTCTGGAGCGCACTTTGGCCACCAGACAAATCGCTGGAACCCGAAGATGAAGCGCTATATCTTTGGGTCGCGGAATGGCATCTATATCATCGATTTGCAGCAAACGCTTAAGAAATTCCGCGAAGCGTATGAATTTATTCGAAGTACCATCGCCCGTGGTGACAAGGTTCTCTTCGTGGGCACCAAGAAACAGGCGCAGGAGATCGTGGCCAGTGAAGCCATCCGGTCACAGCAGTTCTATGTAAACCAGCGGTGGCTCGGTGGGATGTTGACGAACTTCGCCACCATCAAGAAAAGCTTAGACCGGCTGCGGGAATATGAACATATGCAGGAGGCCGGTCTGTGGGAGAGCTTGCCGAAGAAAGAAGTGCTGCAATTGCAAAAGAAAATCGATAAGCTGGACAAGTTGCTGGGCGGGATCAAGGCGATGGAGACCCTACCTGGCGCAGTCTTTATTATCGATTGCAAGAAAGAAAAGATCGCCATCAGCGAGGCAAAGAAACTGGGTATCCCGACGGTTGCCATCGTTGATACGAACTGTGATCCAGACGATATTGACTACGTCATTCCGGGTAACGATGACGCCATTCGTACGATTCGTTTGGTCACCTCACAGCTTGCGGACGCGGCCATTGCAGGGATGCATGAGCGGCAAGCCACGTTTCTCGATGGCGCTGGGGCGTCAGAGGAAGCCCCCATTTACGTGCAGGAATCGAGCCCTCATCAGGATGCAACCGAGGCGGAGTCTAGTGATGCTGCCGTATCTGTGGCAGAGGACGGCACTGCATCTTCAACGGTTTCTGTGGCTGAGTCGGAGCGCACAGAGAGCCTCCCCTTCGAGTAGCGCGGGTGGAAGGAAACGTCCCATGCAAATTACCCCAGCAATGATCAAGGAACTCCGCGAGAAAACCGGGGCTGGGATTATGGATTGCAAGGAGGCCCTGACGGCCTCCGACGGGGTCATGGACGAGGCCATAGATTTCTTGCGGAAAAAGGGTCTGCAGGCGGCTGCAAAGCGCGCCGCCCGGAGTACGCAAGAAGGAGTTATTGGTTCGTATATCCATGGCGGTGGGCGCTTGGGAGTGCTCGTCGAGGTGAATTGCGAAACGGATTTTGTGGCTCGGACTGATGATTTTCAAGGCCTTGTCCACGATCTTGCCATGCAGGTGGCGGCGGCAAATCCTCTCTATCTCTCCCGTGCAGATATCCCGGAAGAAACCATCACGAAAGAGCGGCATATTTACGAGGAGCAGGCGAAGGCCAGCGGCCGTCCACCGCAGGCTGTCCCCAAGATTGTTGAAGGCCGCCTGGAAAAATACTTCCAGGAGGTGTGCTTACTCGATCAACCCTTTGTCAAAGATCCGAGTATGACCATCCAGGATGTGATCAAGGCAAAAATCGCCAAGACGGGTGAAAACATTACTGTCAGGCGTTTTGTGCGTTTCCAGTTGGGAGAATCAGCATAGCGTCCCTGTAGGGTCTCTCACGTCCGACCACCCGAAGGATGATCCATGACGCAAGCGCTTGCCTACCGTCGTGTCCTACTGAAATTGAGCGGGGAAGCACTCATTGGCGATCAGGGGTACGGTATTGACGCCAGTATGCTGCAGTACATTGCTAACGAAATCTACGATGTGCAACAATTAGGGGGGGAGTTGGCCCTGGTCATCGGCGGTGGCAACATCATCCGCGGGACTGACGCAAGCGCCTACGGCATCGAGCGTGTGACTGCTGACTACATGGGCATGCTGGCTACGATTATCAATGGTCTCTCGCTGCAATCAGCTCTGGAGAAACTGGGCATTATTACGCGTGTGCAAACGGCGTTTGAGGTGAAAGCGGTGGCCGAGCTATATATCCGTCGGCGTGCCATTCGCCATTTGGAAAAAGGCCGTGTCGTGATTTTTGCTGGAGGTACGGGGAACCCGTATTTTACCACAGATACGACGGCTGCTTTGCGGGCCGCAGAAATCAATGCCGATGTGGTGCTGAAAGCCACGAAGGTCGATGGTATCTACGATGCGGATCCCATGACGCATCCAGACGCCGTCAAGCTGCCGCAACTGACCTATCTCGAAGCCCTTCAACGCCGACTGCAGGTGATGGATGCTACGGCGATTTCCCTCTGTATGGAAAATAAACTGCCCATTGTTGTTTTTAATCTCAAGAAACCTGGAAGTATTCGGTCTGTGCTGGAAGGCAAGCGTGTCGGGACTTTTGTAGGAGGGGAGTAGGCATGATTGAGGATCTCTTCCGCGAAACTGAGCATAAAATGGAGCGCTCCCTGGTGGCCCTGCGGAAAGACTTGTCGCGTATTCGGACCGGGAGGGCTTCGCTGGCGTTGCTTGAGGGCATTACCGTTGACGCCTATGGCACGCCCACCCCACTCAATCAGGTGGCGACGCTGGCGGCACCTGAGAGTCGTTTGCTGACGATCCAACCCTGGGACAAATCGCAGATTGGTCCCATTGAGAAGGCTATTCAGCGTTCTGACTTGGGCCTCACACCGGTCAACGACGGCAAACTGATTCGGTTAGCCATTCCGCCTTTAACGGCCGAGCGCCGCAAAGAACTCGTCAAACAGGTGAAGAAAATCGGCGAGGAATCCAAAGTAGCCCTGCGCAATGTCCGCCGTGAGGGGAACGAAGGCCTCAAGGAGTTAGAAAAATCCAAGCAGCTCTCTGAAGACGACTGGCGCCGCGGCCAGGAACAGATGCAAAAGCTGACCGATCGCTATATCACGCAAGTCGATGAAGTTTTAAGTGCCAAAGAGCACGAAATCCTCGAGGTCTAGAGCGTGGATCCAGCGCTGCTCAGTCAGCTGCAGAAGGACAAACTTCCCAGGCATCTGGCGATTGTCATGGATGGGAACGGTCGTTGGGCACAACGGCAGAATTTACCACGGAATGCTGGTCATCGTGCCGGGGTAAAGTCAGTTGATGAGATTGTGGCGACGTGTCGGCGCCTGGGCATCCAGGCGCTCACGTTGTTTGCTCTGTCGACGGAGAATCTGGAGCGTCCTCGTGCTGAAGTCGAGGTGTTAATGCGCATCCTGCGCGTCTATCTCCGCAGAGAAGTAGGGCGCATGTGTCAAGAAAACATACGTTTTAACACTATTGGCGATACCACGGTCTTGCATCCCGTGGTCCAGGCCATTATCAAGGACACACTGGCCAGAACCGCAGCCTGCGAAGGGATGATTTTTACTCTCGCTTTGGGTTATGGTTCGCATGCAGAAATTGTCCGCAGCGCCAGGCAACTGGCCTGGCACGTCCAGCAGGGATTATTAAGCATTGACGATATCGATGAGGCGCTTTTTGCTGACCATCTCGACACGTCCGGCCTCCCGGACGTGGACTTACTGATCCGTACCAGTGGGGAAAAACGCCTGAGCAACTTCCTGTTGTGGCAGATTGCCTACGCTGAGCTCTATTTTACCCCCGTGCTCTGGCCCGATTTTCGCAGTGATGATCTGTTGCGTGCTCTGCTCGATTACCAAGGACGAGAGCGCCGTTTTGGACTGACCCACGAACAGCTCGCACAAGCCGTACAATCCTGAGAGCAGTTCATATCATGAGAGACAAAGGGCGAGAACCAAGGGTGGAATGCCTTCTGAGTCGTTCTGTTCAGAAGGTCTATATGGATAGTCCATGGAACAAGTTAAGCGTATTGCGAGTGCCCTCGTTCTTCTGCCTCCCCTGGTGTTCTTCCTCTTGCATGCTTCTCCTGGGTTATTCCTCATCCTGGTCCTCATGGTGATTGGTCTGAGCTTACGTGAATACTTTCATATCTTACACCGCGTCCGTCTCTCTGTGTGTACATACGTCACCGGGTTGGCAGCCTTTGCACTGCCCATCGTGGCGCATCTTAGCGATGCGCGCTGGCTATCGATAACGCTGTTTCTCAGTCTGGTGGCGCTGACCATCAGCGTCATGTTGAGCGCCTCACATGCAGCACACTTCTTTCCCATGTTGGTGTATAGTGTTTTTGGTGTGCTCTTTATTGGTTGGACCCTGAGCCATCTTATCCTGCTGCGCCTCCTCCCAGCAGGGCCATGGTATATGCTTTTTCTCTGTGCGGTAGTCTGGATAGGGGATTCTGCCGCCATGTACGTTGGCAAAAGCCTGGGCCGGCACAAAATGGCTCCAGCAATCAGTCCCGGCAAGACCTGGGAGGGCGCTATCGGCTGCGTCATTGGTGGTGTGGGCACAGCCGTGGTGAGCGCAAGATTTTGGCTGCCAGATTTGCTACTCTGGCAATGTATCGTGCTGGGGCTCTGTATTTCTCTCGCAGCCCAGTTAAGCGATTTAGCAGAATCGATGCTCAAACGGTATGCTGGGGTCAAAGATTCTGGTGGGCTTATCCCTGGCCATGGTGGGATGCTGGACCGCATTGATAGTCTGCTCTTTGCCGCACCCACCCTGGTATATGCACTGTACGTACTGTTGCCCGCACCTTCTTCATGAGGCAGAGCCCTCTCGTGGCCATGGAAGGGAGCTACGTGTATGGACACCCGTAAAGGTCTTGCTGTACTTGGTTCGACTGGTTCAGTGGGAGTTAATACGTTGGATGTCGCCACCTCCCATCCTACAAAATTCGCCGTACTGGCGCTGGCGGCGCATTCAAATGTTGACCTGCTTGAGGAGCAAGCACGTCGTTTTCGTCCTCGTCTTGCAGTTTTATTTGATGAAGAGAAAGCAGCGCTGCTGCGGCGCCGCCTGCAAGGACTTGATATTGAGGTAGATAGTGGCATTGAGGGATTATGCCGGGCGGCCACCTACAGCGGCGTCCAGATGGTCATGTCAGCGGTGGTTGGCTCTATTGGCCTCCTCCCCACCATACGCGCCGTACAAGCGGGTATTCCTGTGGCCTTAGCCAATAAGGAAACGCTGGTCATGGCGGGGGAGTTGGTCATGCGCACGGACCAACCGACATGGGGCCGTATTATTCCCGTCGATAGCGAGCACAATGCGATTTTTCAAGCGCTGCATGGCCATCAACGCGCGGCGTTGCGTCGCATCTTATTGACGGCCTCGGGGGGGCCATTTCGTGAGTGGTCGCGCGAAGCGATGCACCAGGTCACCATCGGACAGGCACTGCAACATCCCAATTGGAAAATGGGGCGAAAAATTACCATTGATTCAGCCACCATGATGAATAAAGGCCTCGAAGTCATTGAGGCGCATCATCTGTTTCACGTCCCTGTCGAGCAAGTGCAGGTCGTCGTCCATCCCCAAAGTATCATCCATTCCATGGTCGAATTCCACGACGGATCGGTGCTGGCGCAACTGGGGATCCCCGACATGCGTATCCCGATTTCCTATGCCCTGGCCTATCCAGATCGCCTGCCCAATACCCTGCCATCGCTCGACCTGTTTGAGGTCCAAACGCTGCATTTTTATCCGCCCGATCCAGAGCGCTTTCCGTGTCTTCGCCTGGCCTTTGAGGCAGCTCGGAGAGGGGGTACAATGCCGGCGGTGTTGAACGCTGCGAATGAAATTGCCGTGCAGGCTTTCCTCGATGGCGCGATCCCCTTCCTGGGCATTCCAGCTGTCATTGAAGCCACCATGGCACAGCATACCTCTATACCTCTTGAGGATGCCTCAGTGGCCTTACAGGCAGATCATTGGGCACGCGAATACGCCAAAGCGGCCGTCAAGGAGTTTGCCCTATCAAAAACCAGCTCATAACCTTTATCGCCACAGGCGCATATAGTGGGTACGCCCCTGTCGCATCAGGGACATGTGGCTCAGTGGTAGGGCTCCTCCTGTTTCTCCTCTGGTCACGGCTACCCGTAGCCATCTATGTCCTCATGCTGGCCGGTTGCGTAGTGCTTGGCATATGGGTTGCCGGTGAGGCAGAGCAGCTTTTCGGTCAGACAGATGCTTCGCCTATCGTCATCGACGAAATAGCTGGCATGCTCCTGACGTACTGTGCAGTCCCAGTCATATGGCTCCCTCTCGTGGTTGGTTTCCTGGGTTTTCGCTTCTTTGATATCTGTAAACCCCTCCCTCAGCTCGAACGCTTGCCTGGTGGCTGGGGGATTATGCTCGACGATCTCTTTGCTGGACTCCTAGCCCAGGTCTGTGTACGTCTCGCACTCACCCTCGTGGGCCATTGAACCGTCTACACCTGGGTGCAATGATGATACGTGCCTTTATTGCCATTACACCGCCCACGACTCTGCAACAGTCCATAGCAGAAGTATGCCAGGTCTTGCAGCGCCTCGCTCTTCCCTGGCGCTGGATCACACCAGACCATATACATCTGACGCTGAGATTTCTAGGGAACGTGCCAGACGAGTCCGTGCCATCTCTGCTCCAGGCGATGGCACAGGCTGCCCAGGGTCAAACAGCTTTTCCTCTGCGTGCCAGGACTCTGGGATGCTTTCCGCATCCGGCTCGTCCACGCGTTCTGTGGGTTGGTCTCGACGACCCCAGCCAGGCCTTAGGGTGCCTCAATGCACGTCTAACGGCTGCCCTTACCCCTCTTGGTTTTCCCCCCGAGGACCGTCCATTTCATCCACATCTGACTTTGGCAAGAGCACAAAATAGGATACCCGCAAGCCGACTCATACCCATACTGCAGACGTACCAAAATCAGGATTTCGGAGAGTTTCTCGTCACACAGGTGCATCTAGTGCAGAGTCAACTGCAGCGAGGCGGTGCTCTGTATACTATTTTATGCTCTGTGGCGCTGCAGAGTTAAAGTTATTTGTGCATCCTTAACAATAAGAATTCGTAGGAAGAGGCTTATGACACCCGATAAAAGTGAGAAAGCCAAGGCCCTAGATCTTGCTTTGTCCCATATCGAACGTCAGTTTGGACGCGGCAGCCTGATGCGCCTAGGAGCGGCAGGGGCCTTGGCCGAGGTTGCGGTCATTCCTACCGGTTCTCTCGCTCTTGATGCGGCGCTGGGCGTAGGGGGTATACCGCGTGGCCGCATTACAGAAATCTACGGCCCTGAAGCCTCAGGCAAGACGACGCTGGCCTTGCATGTCATTGCCGAAGCACAAAAAGCTGGAGGTATAGCAGCGTTTGTTGATGCAGAACATGCCCTGGATGCCGTGTATGCGAGTCGCCTGGGGGTTGATATCAATGCGCTGTTAGTATCACAGCCTGATACAGGCGAGCAAGCGCTGGACATCGTGGAAGTGCTCGTCCGCAGTGGTGCTCTCGACGTCATTGTGGTGGATTCGGTGGCAGCACTCGTGCCAAAAGCGGAACTTGAGGGTGATATGGGAGACGCTCCCATGGGTAGACAGGCACGCTTGATGTCGCAAGGTCTGCGCAAGCTGACTGCCGTGATGAGCAAAGCCCAGACGAGTGTGATCTTCATCAATCAACTGCGCCAAAAGATTGGTGTAGCGTTTGGCAATCCGGAAGTGACCACCGGTGGCAATGCCCTCAAATTTTACTCCTCAGTGCGTCTCGATGTGCGACGGACCAATATTTTGAAGCGAGGGGAGGAGGTGGTAGGGAATCGCACACGTGTCCGGGTGGTCAAAAACAAACTGGCCCCTCCCTTCCGTCAGGCAGAGTTCGACGTGCTGTATGGGCAAGGCCTGTCACGCCCCGGTGAACTCCTTGATCTCGCGCTGCAGCAGGGTTTAGTAGAAAAAAATGGCAGCTGGTTTTTTTATAAGACCAGGCAAATTGGCCAGGGGCGTGAGCAAGCCAAAGCGTGCCTCCAAGCATCCTCTGAGGTCCGAACCGCTCTTGAACTACAGGTACGAAAGAACCTGGGGCTCGTCATTCCTACGTATTTTTCATAAAAATAGCAATATCCATGTAGCATGTTAAGGATTCTGAGCAGCATGCCGATAGAGTATGGCAAGGATCCTGAGTAACATGCCGAT
>JBMDXC010000014.1:0-17211 GCA_048594805.1 Candidatus Entotheonellaceae bacterium
GGGGAAAAGGCGGCGGTTGCTGATGCAACCAGGCAAGTACGCTCTCTTCCTCCCAGCGTGCATCTGGGTCACTGGCGACCAGAGAACCACACAGGGCGAGATGATCGCGAAAGGCCGTGAGTGGTACGAGCTCACGCACCTGCTCCTGTCGCGTGCGTATCTCCCCGGCATCCAGGACAGGCTGCAGGAGCCAGGTACGTAGCCGGGCACTTCCACCATGCGACGTGGTGGTGTCGAGGAGATGCACGAGAGAACGGTCACCAGTGAGATTGAGATCTGCGGCGAAGACATGTGCGGGCTCTTCGCGGGCCGGCGAGGCCTGTGGGATATGTTGCCAATCCCGCAATACCCGTGCCAGATGGGTGGCCTTCAGACGACGCCAGAGCGTGTAGCGTACGATGCCTGCCTTGACGCGGTTGTGGCACGCCACGACCGTCAGGAAACCGGCCAGGCAGACACCCGCGGTGAGCAAGCCGAATGCCGTACCGCAGAGGCGCTCAACGAGTAGCACTGTGCCAAGTCCCAGCAGCACAATACCGGCGCGGCCTCGCGCATACAGGCGGCTCAGGGTATCCAGGCGCCGCAGGCGCCAGTCGAGACGCGCTAACTGGCGTCGTAGGGTATGTACTTTGCGTTGTTGCACAGGTGCACCTTCGTCGTGTTATGCCGTTGGAGACAGTGGGCGAAGCCGCGCGGCAAAAGCGGCATGCTCAGGGCTGGCGAGCCCGCGCTGGACAACAGCGAGCACAGTCGCCAGGTCACCGCGTAGGAGCGCTGCTGGGTCGAGCCACAGACCTGGGAAGACCTCGCTGCGGTAGAGCCCTTCGGTATCCAGCGATAATCGCTCATACTGCCCGGCGCGCAGCACAAACCAATCGGTCTCCTGATCTAACACGCGCCAGACGATGTATTCGCGTACCCCATTGCGGCGATAGACGCGGAGCTTGGCGTGCAAGTCATAGCTTGCCGAGCTGGCAGCAACCTCTGCCACCAGTTCGGGTGCACCCTCGATATATCCATCAGCATCTATGCGGGCCTGGCCGCCACAAGCGGGATCGATGAACACTAGCACATCGGGTTGTGGCTCATTGTCCAGATCCAGGCGTACTGTGGCATTGCCACTGACTTCGATGCCAGGAGTATTTGCCTCATATTGGACGAGCCAGCCGATCAAATGGGCATGCTGATGACCGTGATAGCTATGACGTGCAGGTGATGGCACGTAAACGACTCCTTCGATGAGTTCAGCCTTTTTCAGGTGCGGCATTGCCTCATAGCGGCGCTCAAACTCAGCGCGCGTCAGCACATCACCGTTTTCCAGTGGTGGCACCGCCTCAGGGGACGATGCACGTAGTGGAGAAGTTGTGATTGGGAAAGCCATACTTCATCTCCTATCGCACTGCGATACCTCAGCCAATGTCAAGTCCCATGAGGTAATCGTTGAGTTCTTTGCGCTGCTGCTCCTCGGTCCCCTTCAACGTCTCGATGTCCTTGCGTATCTTCTCAAGCTCGGTCTCTTGCTGATCGAGCTTGCGCACGTAGCGGTTGTAGAGTTCCGAATTCTGCGCCAGTCGACCCATGTTCTCACGCATACGGGACTGTTCCTGGGCGATCTCCTGGATCTGCTGTTCGAACCGGCGGCGGTGCTGCACGGTCTGCTCGAGCTTGTCACGCAGAGTGCTGACGCGCTGCAGCGCCTGTTTCACCTTGTCGCTCACCTGGGTAGCGCGCATGTAGTAGGCCAGCACATCCGGGCCAGCGTCACTCAGGGCGACGCTTTGCTGCAGTGGTTTTTCCTCGCGCACGCGCAGTCGTGTTCCTGGCCCAGGGTCCACGGTGACGGCGAAACGATACACCTCGCGCGTACGCTCCGTGGCTGTACTCGGGGAGACGAGCTGCCAGTCGGCTCGAAACGGATGCTCAATGAGGACAAGGTGCGGTTTCTGGTCACGATTCCGGATGTTATACGTCTTCTCAGCGATAGCCTTGTGGGTTGTGAGCAGCGTCCCTTTGCGCAGGCGCACCGTAACGAGATCGCGCTGCTCAGGTTCACTGACTGGTTCCACCTCGGTCTTGAGGTCCATGGCGTAGCTCAGCAGGCGTTCCTGACCAGGAGGGAGATCCTCAAGACGTGCATCCCCCGCGTACACACCGCCATCGAACACCGTCACAGGTCCTTGCGCCAGATGCAGGGCCGTGGCGTTGCGCAACTGGAAGCCGTACAACGGGTGTTTGGCATGCACACGCTGGTTATAGATCGATACTTTAGCCCCTGCAACGGCTTCGTTGACAATGGGCAACATAGCGGATTTCTGGCGTGCGAGAGACACGGGGGTATTGATAGCATATTCGAAAAACTCCCCCAATTCCGTCGCCTGTGCTGCGGCAGCCACACCCTGCTCCAAAGCCAACGCCGGGGCAGGAGCTGCTGGTTTGGGTTCGGCCAGCAGGCCGCGTGCCCGGGGTGCTGGCGCTTCTGCTGCACCCCCTGGGGCCTCGCGTTTTTGCGCCATCCGCCCTTCCTCCTGAAGACGGGATTCTCGCAGGTCTTCCCCCGGCGCCTCCATCGCCTGCCCATATGTCTGAGGCCGCAGCGCTGCATACACTTCTGGCACGACAACGGGGCGTTGCGCATACAGGGGCTCGTACATGTCCATGGTAAACGAGATGGGGCGGCCTGCTATCAGTGATAAGCGCACATCTTGCCAGTCTTCATCGGTGGTGTTTTCCACCAGGGCCCAGCCTTGCAGAAAGGGGGCCTCGGTGTCTGAGAGGACTAGGCGGTAGCTCGTTTTCCAGACCGGGGTCTCCATAATGTACCCGACTCGCACGCGGCGGCTCCCCTGCCCGCTAAAATTGAGAGTGACGGTCTTTTTCTGCGTATCATGGCTGGCGGCCAGGACTGCGAGAGCCTGGCGGAGTTCAGCGTTGAGCTGTTCATTGGTGACGTGGAGCTGTTGCACCTGCGGTAGAGGGATGGAGCGCAGGCCATGGTCAGTTAAGAGATTGACATACTCAACCTCGACAATGTCCTTGTCGCCCACACGCTCTTTTTTGGTCTCCACGCCCATAATCACACCCTGCACCAGGTTCGGTGTGGCTACCTCGACGCGTTCGCCACGCATTTGCCACAGCAGGTTCCCGAGACCGGCGTTGTCTGTCAAGTCGATGGCAAAACTTTTCAAGGTTCTGGTAATGGGGTCACGTGAATCGTACGTGACCGTGGACACTTGTCCACCATCGAAATCCTGGACAGTCATGCTTTTGAGCAGATCATTGACAGTGTCCACCTTAAAACGGAGGGCGACTTGCCCGTGCCCGTCGATACGACCATCGCGTTGAAAATAGCTAACTCCACTGGCATACAAGACAATTTTTGTCAGCGGCAGCGTGGCCTGCAGGGTCGCCTCGGTAGATGGGGCAGCCGTCGGCTCCTGAGCCCAGGCAAGCATACTGAGAACACCCAGACATACGATGCTGAGCATAACGCTCATACGATGCATAGAGTCACTCCTTACCAGAGACAGCATGGAATATCCTGAGAGAAGGAAACTGGAAGACGGGCCGTCTGTCAAGTCCGATCATAGTAGGACATCTATTTCTCTCTAGATGGCGTTATATAAAATGAGTGACCGGCTTTCTGGGGTACGCTATACTGCCAGCGTTTCTCAAACCGGAAAGGAGACGAGATGATACGGCGATACGAGGCACAACACCTGAGGCTCTTCCTACTTCTGGGGATTCTCCTTACCCTGAGTTCCCTGCGCCTCCGTGCTGCTGAGCAGCCGAACCCACCGGAGGGACTCACCGCACCAACCCCGTCTACATCTATACCCATGTTCGAACTCCCAGATGCCAATGGAGCAACCATCCGTTCGGCAGATCTGCAGGGCAAGGTCATTGTGGTGCGCTTCTGGGCAACCTGGTGAGCCATCTGCCAGAGCGAGATGCCCTCCGTGCAGAGGGTACATGAGACCTTTCAGGACAAGGATGTGATGGTATTAGCCATCTCTGTCGATGGTGGTGGCGAGAAAGCAGTCAAATCCTTCGTGGCCAAACACGGCTATACCTTCACTACACCGGTGGACGTGCGTATGGAAGTCGCCCGGAAATTCGGGGTGCGTGGCGTACCAACCACCTATGTGATCAATCGCCAGGGGGCGATTGTGGCGCACGGCTTCGGGCCTGTCGATTTTGATAGCTCGGTGTTCGTGCAGTACATCCAGGCCCTCGCGGCTGAGCCGCGCGGGTAAACATGAGAGAGGAGCCCTGTATGCAGACGAGCCGATGGAAGCGCCTGCTTGTAGCTGTCCTACTGAGTGGTGTCATACTCAGTATGGGTGTGAGCCGTGCTCTGGCTTTGCAGGTGGGTGACAAAGCCCCAGATTTTACCCTCCCAGGGACCACGGCGGACGAAATAAAACTGGCCGACTACGTGGGGAAGAAGCCGGTGGTGATCTTTACCTACATCGGCGCTTTTACCAGAGGTTGAACCCAGGAAGCGCTGGCCTTTCAACTTGACCTGCCAAAGTTTGAGGCCGCCAATGCCCAGGTTCTGGGCGTGAGTGTTGATTTCAATGATGCAAACAAAGCATGGGCCGAAAAGCTCGGTCTTACCTATCCCCTGTTGAGTGATGCGCGCCGTCAGATGACGAAGGCCTACGGGGTGCTCTATGATGACCCCAAAATGGCTGAGGATCCCCAGAAGATCTCTACCTACTTACGTGCCAAGCGTGCCTGGTTCGTGATTGACAAACAGGGCGTGATTCGCTACGTAAAGACCACTGAGCCACGCGACTTCCAGCCACCGAACGACGAAATTCTGAAGGTGCTAAGCGAGCTGAAGTAAAGTGATGTCGCTCATGAGAGTCTCTCTTCTGTACTGACCGGTCAGGCACCCAGCCGGTCAGTACGTCTCGCAGCCCTACTTGCCGAAAAGCTTGTTAACAAAGTTCTTCACACTCGTCCCAGCCGATTCTGCCCCATCCTTGACCTTGTTGAAGGTGTTCTCCGCCTGGGGTTGCGCCGCTCTCCTAGCGTCCTGTACCTTCTCGCCGGCGACTTTAGCGGTGTCTTCCACACTGCGACCGACCTGTCTGGCGCCACTCTCCACCTGTTTGGTGACAGCGTTCACCTGCGACGTCTCTGCAGCACAGGGGAGGGTACTGCTGAGACCGACCCACATCAGCACAACAAGGCAGATCATGATGCGTTGTACAGAGGGAGTCATATCACACCTTTTAACGTGATAAGAGGGGCTGTCCATGTTAGATCTCCGGTTCGATCCCAAGCGTTTTGAGTTGGGCTGCCAACCGCTCGGCCCGCTGGTGTTCCTGCTCAGTGCGCTGGCGTTCTCGCTCTACGAGCGTGGGCATCCAGACGCCGTGTGCATCGTAAAAGCGTAACCACTGGCGCTCTATCCCTTGATAGGCTCCAGACCACAGCCCCAGCCCTAGCCCGGCCTCAGGGAGCCAGAGGCGCTGGTCGTCCGGCTGCACGGGACGGTACCCTCCGCCGTTGAGCACGAAGTAGTGCACGACATCCGTATAGCGACTGAAGACCACGTAATAGGGTACACGTAAAATCTGCTCGTAGACTTCCCATTTCGTGGGTGGCTCATCCGAGCCGCGCTGCGTTCTTCCCAGATCGTCCTGCTCGGTCCCAGGCGACAGCAATTCCACGATAAGATACGGAGCAGTTCCTTCTTGCCAGATAACATAACTCATGCGCAAATCATGTTCGTCGTACAGGCGCGAGACTCCGAGGACCGCAAACCAATCAGGGCGTTTATGCCACATGGGACGACGCACGTAGTAATAGAGGTTCAAATCGGTACCAACAAAAAAGTGCTCGGGCGCGTATTGCGGAGGCTGGAAGGTTTCACGCAAGAGTTGGGGTTGGTAGTAATGAAATTCGTCCGGCAAACCGGGCTCCTTCGGATCCTCACTCGGCAGGTCGTACATCGTGGGCAACGTCTCGCGTGGCGAGCGTGGTGGATCCGTCTGAGGGGGAAGCCGTAGGGTCTCGAACAATTTGTCAGTACTCATTGCTCTCTCCTCCGGTGATGCCGTACGTATACAGGTTGAGCAGCACCCGGTAGCGTTCTAGATTAGCATGTCCTGCTCTACTGTGGCAACTGCGTTCAAACTTGCTTCGCCTATTGAGATAGTTGAGAATAAGAGGGGTTATGTGGCACGATGCCTGGGTCAATCGTAGGAAGGATGGCGTGCCATGGATTTTGGGATACAATCTGCTTTCAGGCAGCTCGTACAGCGCTTGGAGTTAGCCTTGGGGACAATGTTGCGAGTGACCAGGGCGACACGCAGCACAGAGTTGACGCGTATTCGGCAGGCCATGGAACCTGCGGGCTCTTTGCCTACCCTACACTGGGGATGCTATGAACCATATCCAACAGATACGAACGATGTGTCCCATGAGCTGCCACCCGACCTTGTGCGGCATGCTGGCAGAAGTCGAAAATGGCAAGCTGCTGCGGGTGATGGGCGATAAGAATAATCCGGACAGTCAGGGCTTTCTCTGTGTACGCGGGCAGGCTTCACGAGAGATCATTGACAACCCGCACCGCTTACTGCATCCACTCATGCGCGACCGGCGCACGGAGGATGCGTGGCGGGAGGCGAGTTGGGAGGAGGTGTTAGAGCGTATCGTCACGCGTATGCAGGCGGCTGGACGTGAGGCGGTGGGTATCTGGTCCGGGCATGGTGCCTCTGCCAACAACTATGGCACGCGCATCGGCGGACAATTACTGCGGCGTTTTGCCAATCTCTACGGGAGTCAGTGGTGGAGTGGCGCAATTATCTGCTGGGGGCTCGGGGCGTTTGGATTGGGTTTGACCGGTGTCCTGGAGACCAATACGAAGGAGGACATGGGGCAACATGCGGACCTTATCGTCCTGTGGGGCGCCAATCTGGCGAGTCAGCCGAACACCAGTCGCCATCTCATAGCTGCGAAGCGGCGTGGGGCCTATGTAATAACGGTCGATGTGCGCGAGACCGAGGCGACAGCGCAGTCAGACGAGGTATTGCCACTGCGTCCCGGCACTGATACGGCACTGGCACTGGCATTGATGCACGTAATCATCGCGGAGGGGCTCTACGACCGCGTCTTTGTGGCACAGCACACGGTGGGTTTTGACGCCCTGCAGACCCATGTGCAAGCCTATACGCCAGAGTGGGCGGCAGGGATCACGGGCATTCCTGCGGAGCGCATCGTGGCGCTGGCCAGGCGCTATGCGACGACCCGACCGGCCATGATCGTGCTGGGTGGGAGCTCAATGCACAAGGGAGCCAATAGCTGGCAGGCTGGACGGGCCATTGCGTGTTTGCCGGCCCTCACGGGCAATCTGGGTATTCCGGGTGGGGGATTTGGGCCACGTCACAGCTCGTCTTCCCATGGCCAGGCATTGGCGAATATTGCGGCTGATGACAGGCGTCCTCCGGGTGACTACATTCCAAGCCAGATGGCACGCATGACTGAAGCTTTCCTGGCAGGTCGCATCCAGGTACTCCTCCTCTTCGGTACCAACTTTATCTCATCGTTTGCCGACGCGAATGCTCTGGCCGCTGGCCTGGCGCGTGTGGGCCTCGTGGTCAGTCATGACCTGTTCATGAATGACACCGCGCGTCGCTTCGCCGACATAGTCCTGCCTGGTACGGCCTGGCTGGAGGAACTCGGCTGCAAAATGACCAATACCCATTTGTACCTCATGGAGCAAGCACTCGCTGCCCCAGGTGCAACACGTTCGCTGACGTGGGTTATTCGGGCGCTGGCAGACCGCCTTGGCCTGGCAGACTTCTTCCCCTGGCCAACGGAAGAAGCCATGATCGACGCCCTCCTCGATCATCCTGCCACTGGCCACGCCACCGTGGCGTCCCTGCGCGCCCAAGGGGGGATTGGGGAGCTGCGCGTCTCGCATGTGGCACATCCCGATCTGCGGTTCTCGACACCTTCTGGGAAGGTGGAGTTTTATGCGCAGCGTGCCGTCGAACTCGGCATGCCGCCTTTACCAGTGTATGCGGCCTTGCCAGACACGGCGCCGCCTCTTGTGCTGTCCCAGGGGCGGACGTTAACGCACTTCCACAGCTTTTACGATCATGGGCGGGCGCTCCCTACCCTGGCCAAACTCGATCCGGAACCCTGTGTATGGATCTCACCTGCCGATGCGGCAGCTCGGCAGATCGAGGATGGCAAGGAGATACGCCTGGTGAATGAGCGCGGTGTCCTCCAGGCGCGTGCGCACGTGACCGAGCGTGTGCCGGCTGGCACCGTCTGGATGCGTGATGGCTGGCTAGGGCTCAATTGCGTAACATCAGGGGAGGCATGTATCCCTGATGCGGCGGTCGATCTGTTTCCTTTTGCCGCTGGTCAGGCGACGTTCGAGGCGCTGGTAGAAGCGGCGCCAGTGTAAGGAGTAGGAGGAACTCCAGCATGGCTATCCAAGATCCAGCATCTCTATCAATAGCCCGCGAATACGCTGAGAAATATCCTGAATCCCGGCGGTTGCATCAGGAGGCGCAAGCGCTCCTGCCGGGCGGCGTGACGCATATGGCACGGACCTTCGATCCTTTCCCGCTCTACGTGGACCGCTGTGTGGGCGCACACAAGTGGGATGTGGATGGCAATCGCTATATCGATTACTGGATGGGACACGGGGCTATGCTCCTGGGCCATGCGCACCCGGCCGTGGTCGAGGCCGTACGTGAGCAGGTGGCACGTGGTACGCACGCGGGCGGGAGTACGCGACTGGAAATCGACTGGGCGCGCCTGATCATGGACCTGGTACCGTGTGCGGAGTCGGTCAAATTCACCAGCTCTGGCACTGAGGCCACCCTCCTGGCGCTGCGCGCTGCACGGGCCTACACTGGCAAAAGTAAAATCATCAAGTTTGAGGGCCATTTCCATGGCTGGCACGATTACGTCATGTGTGGAGTCGTCGCCCCGTATGACGTTCCCATGTCGGCCGGGATCCCGGAGGCAGTGCAACGCTCCGTCATCCTGGTCCCCTTTAATGATCCGGCAGCCCTCACGCAGGCCCTCGACAGCTCCGATGATATTGCGGCCGTCATTGCTGAACCCGGGGGCTCGTACGACGACACCGTCCCGACCAATCCTGCCTTTCTCAAGCACCTCCGGGAGGCAACGACACGGCGCGGTGTCGTGCTCATTTTTGATGAAGTCGTCACGGGCTTTCGCTATGCCGTTGGTGGCGCCCAGGAGTATTTTGGCGTTATACCGGACATGGCCACACTGGCCAAGGTGATGGCTGGAGGACTGAATGGTGGGGCGGTCGTGGGCCGTCGGGAGATTATGGAGGTGTTTGAGCCCAAGGATGATCCGCAGTGGAATCGCTATCGCCTGGTGCCACATCCCGGCACGTTCAATGCCAATCCCCTCTCGGCAGCAGCCGGTATTGCGGCCTTAAAGCTCATCGCCACAGGAGAGCCAACGAAACGTGCCCAGGAGATGACCGATATGCTCATGAGCGGCATCAATCAAGTTCTGGCCAGGCGCGGCGTCCCAGGCTGTGCCTACGGGCGCGCCTCAATCTTCAAAACTTTTATCGGCAAGGAGGCGCCGCGCCTGGCGCGATTGGATTTCAGTAACCTTCAGGAAGACACCGCCACCCTGCTCCAGGGCACGCCTATCGCCAAAGACCTGCGCAAGGGGATGCTCCTCAATGGCGTCGATCTGATGCGCGTGGCAGGTTTCGTTTCTGCTGCCCATACGCCTGGGCTCATCGCCGAGACCGTGCAGGCCTTCGACCGCACTATAGCACGCATGCAGCAGGAAGGGCTCCTCATCTAAGCTTGGGCTGGAGAGACGAGAGGGCAAGGCCACAGCATGTATGACATCTTCAGCTATATACGCTACTTCCCCTGGCAAAGCGTGCTTGACGTCCTGCTGGTAGCGTATTTGTTTTACCAGTGCTCCCTCTGGGTGCGTGGGAGCCGCGCCATCCTCGCGGCAGCAGGGCTTGCCGTCATCGGCGGGATAGCGCTCCTGGCGCGCTGGAGCGGCTTGATTCTCGCGGGCTGGCTTTTTCAATCGCTCTGGGCGGTAATCTGGCTCATTCTGATTATTGTGTTTCAGCCCGAACTCCGTCAGATCCTTGAGCGTTTGAGCCTCCTGGACCTCCTACGGGGGCGCCGCAGTACGCTGCACAGGGCAACCCTGGCGGAGCTCACCGACGCAGTTTTCGACTTGGCCCGAGAGCATATTGGCGCCCTCATCGTGCTGCCGCAGCGTGACCCGCTCGATCTCTATCTGCGTGGTGGGGTTCCCGTTGACGCGCTGATGAGCCGGGAAGTGTTGCGGGCGCTGTTCCAGCCACCAGCGCCCACGCATGATGGCGCTGTGGTGCTACGCGCCCAGCGCATCGATCAGGCGGCCTGTTTTCTCCCCATGACGACTGCTACGGGCCTGCCTGCCACCTATGGTGCGCGCCACCGTGCTGCCCTGGGGCTCACGGAGCGGTGCGACGCCCTGTGCCTGCTGGTTTCTGAGCAACGCGGCACCGTGGCACTCGCACGCCAGGGAAAACTCATGCTCTGCAGCGATCCTCTGCGCCTCAGTCAAGAACTCGAGCGCACGACCCCAGAAGAGTCCGAGGAGGCATCGCACGTCAACCGGCTGTGGCACTGGTTCACCTATCGCCTCAGCGCCAAAGCCCTTGCCCTCGGTGTGGCGCTGGCGTTGTGGATGGCGGTCGCCGGCCAGCAGAGCGCCGAAATGGCTCTGACAGTGCCTATCGAGTATCAACGTATTGCCACTGGCGTCGAATTGCGCGGGGAAATTCCTGCCGAAGTGACAATTCGTCTGCGGGGCTCGCAGCTCGCCCTCGCTGCCCTACGCGCCAGTTCCCTACGCCTACGCGTCAGTCTTGAACGTGTCCGTGATGGCCTCAACTATATAGCCCTGACTGCGCACCATCTCGACCTGCCGCCCGGCGTGGAACTTACCGACATGCGCCCCGCCTTCCTGGCCATTGAAGTACGGAAAAAGGAAAGTGTTGCTGCGCCTAATGCTGCGGAAGGGTAGCAGTTACGCCCCAGCGTGGGCGCACGCCCGTTTGAGGCCCGGCATGGTGAAGCCGATCTGCTGCAGCTCGGTGATGAACGCCGCGGTCTGGTCCGCGCTCAAGGGTAACAAGGGCGGACGCACCGTAGCCCAGATGGGATCATCACCAAAATGGGCGATGGCCTGTTTGAGGGCCGCAATCATCGTATATTTCTTCCCGAACACGTCGCGCACAATATTGAGTTTGGCCTGCTGCACCTCGGCCGCGGCGTCCTGCCACGCTGCATACAGCGCATGGATGGGGGCAGGATTGACATTCGCCGTGGCGGAAATACAGCCGGCGCCACCGTGGCGCATATTCGCCAGCAGAAACGCCTCGCTGCCCACAAACACATCGAAACCTGAGGGCGCGAAGGCATCCAGCATCGCTTGCGTGTTACTCCAGTTCCCCGAGCTGTCTTTAATGCCGGCAATGGTCCCCGGATAGGCTTTCAGGAGTCGCTCGATGAGCGGCAAGGCAATGCCCACCACCGCCACTGGTGGAATGTGATAGAGATAGATCCGCAGCCGTGTATCGCCGACACGTTGGATGATGTCGCTAAAAGTGCGGTAGAGCCCCTCGTCACTGACGTCTTTGTAGTAAAACGGCGGCAGCATCAGCACGCCAGCGCAGCCAAGTTGGACTGCATGCGTGGTGAGGCGCACCGTATCCGTGAGCGCGCAACAACCAGTGCCGGGCATCATGCGTGTCGTGTCGAGGCCCGCTACGACTAGCGCTTCAAGCAGTTCCATGCGCTCGCTGACGGACTGCGAGTTCGCTTCACTGTTGGTGCCGAATACTGCGAGCCCCACATGCTGCGACAGCAACCAGCGGCAATGCGCGATCAAGCGCTCGGGGTCAGGACTCAGATCGGCTTTGAACGGCGTGACCACTGGTGCCAGTACGCCTTTCAGGCGTGTCGTATCGTGCATGATGATATGCCTCCTGGTGATGCTGAAGTGCTTGCTCTCACATTTTGCTTGGTTACTGGAGCCCGTTGCAGTCGAGCCGGAAGCGCCATTGTGGCAAAAAGCCGGCCGGGATACAAGAGCGTCAGCAGCCTCTCTTAATGCGCCTCTGCCCATGTATGCCCCTGGCCGACCTCGACTGTGAGAGGCACCTCGAGAGGCCAGACGTTCTCCATCGTTTCAGTGATCCGAGGGCGCATTTCTTTTACCGCGTTTTCGGGGATCTCGAAGAGCAGCTCGTCGTGAATCTGCAGCAGCATATAGCACGGCAGGTGTTCAGTTACAATCTGACGGTACAGGTGCACCATCGCCAGTTTAATCAGATCTGCGGCTGAGCCCTGAAAGGGCATGTTGATGGCAGTACGTTCGGCTGCTTCACGGATCGTACGGTTGGCGTTGGTAATATCGGGCAGATAGCGCCGTCGCTGGAGCAGCGTGGTGACGTAACCCTGCTGACGTGCAGAGGCAAGGATACCGTCGAGACATTCTTTCACCCGTGGGTAACGTGCGAAATAGTCATCGATATAGGTACGTGCCGCTTCATTGCTGATGTGCAGACGCTGTGCCAGGCCAAACGGGCTCAAGCCATAGAGAATACCAAAATTGACGGTCTTGGCCATGCGCCGCATGTCACTGTCCACGACGCTGCCGTCCACCCCAAACACCTCCATGGCAGTACGCGTATGGATGTCCTGTCCGGCCCGGAAGGCGTCAATCAGCACCGGATCTCTACTCATATGCGCCAGAAGCCGGAGTTCAATCTGTGAATAGTCCGCGGAGACCAGCACATGTCCCGGAGCGGCTACGAAGGCCCGGCGCATCTCCCGCCCGAGGTCTGAACGAATAGGGATATTTTGCAGATTCGGGTTGCTACTGCTCAGGCGCCCGGTCTCGGTGATCGTCTGGTTAAACGATGTATGAATACGCCCGGTCTGGGGATGGATCATCTGGGGCAAGGCATCGACGTACGTCGATTTCATCTTGGCCAGATGCCGATAGTCGAGGATAAGGCGTGGCAGGTCGTGCTCCAACGCTAAATTTTCCAGCACCGAGACATCCGTCGAATAGCCCGTTTTAGTCTTCTTGCCCGTCGGCAGTTTTAACACGTCAAAGAGAATGTGTTGCAGTTGTGGAGGCGAGTTGATGTTAAACTCCTCACCAACCTGTGTGAAGGTCTCCTGCAACAGGGTATCCATCTGCACTTGCAGGTGCTGGGACATCTGACGCAGATAGGCTGCGTTTACCATCACACCGCGCATTTCCAGGGCGGCGAGCACTTCGACGAGGGGCATCTCGACTTCATGAAACAGGTGCTCGAGCTGGTGTTCCGCAAGGCGTGGCCGCAGTGCCTGTGTAAGCAGCAGTGCTACGTCTGCATCCTCGGCACTGTAGGTAGTGGCGCGTGCAATGTCGACCTGATCAAAGGTAACCTGACGGGCCCCCTTGCCAGCAACCTCCTCGTAGCTTATCGGCGTATAGTTTAAATATTCACGCGCCAGTGCCTCTAAATTGTTCATGCGGCGTGAGGGATTGAGCAGATACCCGGCGACCATGGTGTCGAAGTCCAGCCCACGCATAGTAATCCCCTGACGTTGCAGGATGATGTAATCGTACTTGATGTTCTGCCCGCACTTCGGTATCGCCGCATCTTCCAGCAGTGGTTTGAGTCGTTCTAATACGAGCGTGGCATCGAGCTGTGTGGGGACGCCAAGGTAGGAATGACGCAGGGGAATATACACGGCCTCATGCGGTGTATGCGCCAGCGACAGGCCTACCAGTTCCGCCCGCATGGGGTCCTGGTTGGTGGTCTCCGTATCAATCGCGAAACTGCCAGCCTGACGGAGTGCAGCGATTTCCGCCTCGAGTTCTTCCAGGGCGGTGATGCTGCGATAGTGCTTTTCGACTAGCGGAGTGCTCACGCTTAACATGGTACCTAAGGCTTGCAAATCGGTACGGAACTCCAACTCTTCATAGAGCGCCCGTAACTCCTCGAGGTGCGGCGCCCCCACCGTGAGTTCCTGCAGCGTTACCGCAACAGGGGTCTGCAGGTCGATGGTCGCTAAAAGACGACTCTGACGTGCCACGTCAGCATGCTGCCGCAGATTCTCCCGCAGCTTCGGGCGTTTGACCTCATCCAGGCGCGCCAGCAAGGCCTCAATGGTGCCGAACTCAGCCATCAGCTCTTTGGCGGTCTTTTCTCCTATGCCTGGTACACCGGGAATGTTGTCAGAGCTGTCACCCATCAGCCCCAGCACGTCGATGACACCTTCCGGGCCAACTCCAAAACGCTCCCGTACCTCGGCCACGCCAATACGCTGGTCTTTCGTCGTGTCCAGGATAGTGATATGGTCGGTAACCAGCTGGCAGAGGTCCTTATCGCCGGACACGAGGACGACATTGCATCCCTCGGCCTCAAACCGCCGCGCCAGCGTGCCCAGGATGTCATCAGCCTCATACCCCGCCAGACTGAGCTTGGGGATGTCGAGCGCTTCGACCAGCCGGTGGATGTAGGGCACTTGCACCGCGAGATCGTCCGGCATGGAAGGCCGGTGTGCCTTGTAGGTGGGAGCCATGTCGTGCCGGAACGTGGGCCCACGCTCGTCAAAGGCCACCCCAAGATACTGCGCTTTCTCGTCCCGTATCAGCTTCTGCAACATATTCTTAAAGCCAAACACCGCCTTCGTAGGCAAACCTCTCGACGTTGCCAGTTGCTGGCGGATGGCGAAAAACGCACGGTATACATACGAGGACCCATCCACAAGGTAGACCACCGGTCGCTCAGCCATGCTCTTACCTCTCATTCCTAGTGCTTGATCCTTCGCCTCTCATGCCGCTGGCTCAATCTAACAATTTCCGGAGCAGCTCATTAACCAGAGCCGGATTGGCCTTGCCCTGCGTGGCTTTCATTGTCTGGCCCACGAAGAACCCAAAGACTTTCTGTTTGCCAGCCCGATAATCAGCCACCTGCGAGGCATTGTCGGCCAGGATCTTGGCGATGATGCCCTCGAGAGCAACGCTATCGGTCATCTGTACCAGTCCTTGCTCTTCCACGATAGCTGGCGCTGGCTTGCCAGTGCGATACATTTCCTCAAACACTGTCTTGGCAATCTTACCGCTCAGCACGCCCTCATCAATCAGGCGCAGCAGCTCGGCGAGATGCGTGGGAGTCACAGGTGCCTGCCGTGCGGAGTGGTGCTGACGGTTGAGTTCACGCAGCACCTCTCCCATGACCCAGTTGCTCACCACCTTGGGCTGGTTGTACAGCCGCACCGTCGCTTCATAGTAGTCCGCCAGCGCTTTAGAGGCAGTCAGCACCTCCGCGTCATAGTCAGGCAAGCCATAGCGCGTCGTAAAGCGCTGCCGTCTGGTGTCAGGGAGTTCTGGTAAGTCCTGACGCACGCGCTCGATCCACTCCTGGTAGATGCACAGGGGCACCAGATCGGGCTCAGGGAAGTACCGGTAATCGTGTGCTTCCTCCTTGCTGCGCATGGGCTGGGTGACCCCACGGCCGGCATCGAAGAGCCGGGTTTCCTGGACCACACGCCCACCGCTTTCGAGCACCTCTGCCTGCCGTTCAATCTCATAGTCGATAGCGCGCTGTACATTCCGAAACGAATTTAAATTTTTAATTTCAGTACGGGTCCCGAACTCCTGAGCGCCTCTGGGCCGCAATGAGACATTGGCGTCACAACGTAAGCTGCCTTCTTCCATGTTGCCGTCACAGACCTCGAGGTATTCCAGAATTGTCTTGAGCTTCTGCAGATAGGTCTTGGCCTCTTCCGCTGAACGCAGATCAGGCGCGCTGACGATCTCCAACAGCGGTACACCGGTGCGGTTCAAATCGATGTAGCTCTTGGTGGGGTCAGCCAGGTTCTCGCCGTGTATCGACTTCCCGGCATCTTCTTCGAGGTGGATGCGTATCAATCGGATATATTTATGTGCCCCGTCGAGGTCAATCGTCAAGCCGCCACCCTCGATGAGTGGCTCCTCGTACTGTGAGATCTGATAGCCTTTAGGCAGATCAGGGTAAAAATAATTCTTCCGGGCAAAACGGCTCACAGGCGCGATCTTCCCCTGCATGGCCAAACCCGTGCGGATGGCCAGCTCTACTGCCTGACGATTGAGCACCGGCAACACCCCCGGCATGCCGAGACAAATCGGGCACGTCTGCTCATTCGGATCGGCCTGAAACACCGTCGCACAGGAGCAAAACAGCTTAGATTTAGTCAGCAGTTGTGCGTGTACCTCAAGTCCAATAACGCTCTCATATTCCATATGTGTCCTTCACCTCCCCTACCGCATCTGTAATGGCAGTGCTGTGAGAAGCACGGGTATTCATTGTAGCCGACTTTTCCGTCCAATGCCTGCAACCTGTCTCCAGACGTCCTGTCTGTCCATGTCTTGTGAAAGTCTTTGTACTGCCAGGATTTGAGATTCCCAAAACGCACGAGACAGTCCAGTGCCTTATGGCCGCCAAACATCTCGGAGGCCAACGAGGATTATGGCGCGATGTTGCACCTCATGAGGCGGGACCGGTCTGCAGTATGGTGTTTCTGAACACCTCAAGGAGATGATCCACGTCCACCCTTTGCGAGAACTGTGCATCTCGACCCTGACATGCAGGCGCACTTACCCGATTCTGAGGCGGTTAACGCAACACTGCGCAGGCTTATTGCCCTTATTCCGGCCAAGAGAAGGGTCGCACGGCAGCAGAAGGCGCAGGACCCCCATGCTTGAGCCTCGAGGGCAAGATGAGGCATGTACTGGTCAATGCTCCCTGGTCAGTGCTCCCTCCCAAGGGTCGCCAGAAAAGTCTCGACCAGCTGCATATAGGCCGGGCCGTTCCGGGAGAAAATATCGTTGTGCCCTCCCTGGTTGAAGATGTGGAGCGTTTTCGGTTCTGGCGCCATGGCATAGAGCATTTCGGCGTGGCGCACAGGGACCAGCTCGTCGTGCCTGGTGTGCAGCACCAGCGTCCGACCCTGAAAGCCGCCCAGTTTGGTGCCAGAATCGAAATGGCGCTGTAGCTCATCAACCAGAGCCGGTTTGGACATGCCGAGTTCTTCGGGTTGGACGCGCATGAAAAATCGTTCGGTGATATTGGCAATGCCACTTTCGAGAATGATACCGGCGAGCTGCGGGTGTCTGGCCACACCATGTACGGCA
>JBMDXC010000140.1:0-6265 GCA_048594805.1 Candidatus Entotheonellaceae bacterium
AACCATCGGCGGGACCATTGCGCTGCAGTTCGCCTACCAGTTCCCGCAGCGTCTCCATACGGTCACCACGTGTACATCGCCATATAAATTTCGCGGCGTCCCTACTTATCTGGAATACTATAACCTGGTGAAAGAAAAGGGCGTCGAAGCGTGGGTCAGGCAGACAGCCGATCGGCGCTTAGAACCCGGCAAATCTGACCCCAGACATCACGAGTGGTATGTGCAACAAATGAGCCAGACGTCGCAGCGGGTGGTGCTGGAGACCCTGGCGTATCTGTCGACCGTTGATTTGACGCCTATCCTGCCCGAGATCACCACGCCCGCTCTGGTCATGGTGGGCGAACTCAGCGTCATGAATACACCCGACCGCGCGCAGCGTATGGTCGAGCTGTTGCCACGTGGGACCCTGGTGCAAGTTCCTGGAGCGAGTGGCTATGTACAGCATTCTGCACCGGCGCAGTGTGTGGCGCTATGGCGGGACTTTGTCAAGACCTTCAGCCCAGCCTAAAGTACATGATAAAGGAGTTCCCCGATGACATTGGCGGCGCAAGAACGGCGCCTGGAGTCCTCTGCCGGGATGCTCGTACTATCGAGGAGCTTGATGGTGTTGAGCTCAGATCGCGTGAGCTGTCTTTTGTCGAGTCAATCGTCAAATATCTTTTGTAGGTCGGCTCTCTTATTAGCCTCAGTGCAAATGTCAGCATGCGCTAGTGTGAACGGGTTTGCTACCGGCGTTTGTAGGAGGCCGATGCTGCTGTACGTGTAAACGAGCACACATTGATGCAGATTGCCTATTTTCGGGCGATTGACTCTGCAAAAGTAAGGAGATGCTCAGCCGGAGAGGGAACGAAGCCATGAAAATACATCACATGAGTTGCGGGAGTCTTTGCCCTTTCGGTGGGGCGTTTATTGATGGGTTTAGTCGCACGCTAGGGGCACACCTCTCTTGCCATTGTTTCCTTATAGAGACCAGTCAACATGGCTTGGTGTTGGTGGACACTGGTCTCAGTTCTCGAGAAACTGATCACCAATCTGATCACTGGCTCTTGCACGCGGCTGATGCGTATCTGTATCGAGGAGAAATGGACCCAAGTTGGCGGGATACCAGTGGTTCAAGAAAGTTATATTGGGTTCGGCATACTGGGCAGAGGCTGGGGTGACGGCGCTGCCCACCAGGAGCACTCGTCCGACAGCGAGAGCCCGCATGTTTGGCTCCTGAGGTCCTGTGGTGTGACACGCGCCTTACTCAGCGAGGATAGGGCCTGAAACGTCAGCGCTACGTAAAGCTCGTAACCAGGTTCAATGGCGTGTGAACATTGCGACACCTCCCTCAGGACCCCTGCCCCTGATCAAGAGCCTTGATAAACGCATCGGCCTCCGCAATGGCGGCTTCCATGGCGCGTATCAGGGCGGTAATCTCCGTTTCCACTGTCACCCCCTCCTGCTGTATGGAGGCAATAGCCCGGGCATTCAGATTGTGTTTGAGAAAGAGCACCTGATCGCGGAAGGCGGCGAGGACCGGCTCCATCTTCGCTTCGGCGCGCTTCATGGTGCTCATGAGCGGGGTGTAGCGTTGCCGGGTCTGCGCCAACTGGCGGGCACTGGCGCGACGCAGGGTCTCCTGCGTATATTGCGCCAATTCAGCTTCCCATTCCTTGAATAGCGCCTCGGCCACCTCCTCGACGGCCGCAATGCGCTGGTGGACGGTGTGCGCGCGGGCTTCGCTCCTCTCCAGTTCGGCGCTGAGCTGGGTGTACTTGGCCTCGAGTTCCCCGCCGCGAAAATGGACCACAGCACTGAAGTGCTCCAGAGCTGACTGAAACTGGGCCTTGGCTGCTTGCTGGCTGTCGCGTGCCTGCTGGATGCGGCTCACCAGGAGATCACGTTTAGGATAGCCCAGCTTTTCCATCGTAGCGTAGTAGGCCGTCTGACAACTGGCCAGCAACAGCACAGTGAGCGCAAGCAGGGTGCTGGGACGGACGCAATGGCGGGCAGACAGACGCATCACTCACATTCTCTCTTCAGGCATCATCAAAGTGGGTCGTGTTTCAAAAAGTGGAGATAGTGACTCCTATGACGACCGCCTGTCACGATGGGCAGGCGACAGTTGACAGCGTCCGCTGCGCGCCCGCTTCCGGAAGTGGCGACTCTGGGAAGGGAGCCAAAATAACACCCGTTTCCTAACTGTCATTCCAGAGGCGTCAGATCTGGTCACGGCGACTATGTCGCCTATGGCCTCGCTCTCCACGATACAGCCCGTGCGTATTGTTGATGTGTGAGAGAAGGGCGCTATCGCAAAAACCCTGGTTTTTAGAGATACCACCACAAAGCCTAGGCTGGGATTTTCTATTTGACAATGACACTGCAGTCGACCACCCATTCTCCCACCCAATGATCAGGAGGAAAACACCTCGGCTGCACAGCGCGTTCTGCATCATGCGCTGCTACCCGCGGTCTGGCGCGCTTCGAGACGGTCGAGGCGGTCGAGCAGCTTTTTGTTTTCCTCGCGCAGGGCCTGGAAGCCGTCACAGAGTTGCTGCACCTCGTCGGTTTGTTTGCGCTCGCTGCGGATTGCTTCGATGACCTCTTCAACCCGACGCTTGACGCGGCCATCCAGATCACGGGCACGCAGGCGCTCCAAGGCCGGGAGGGTTTTGGGGCTATGGAGCGATTCCAGGGCCTCCAGGACCGCCATACGGGTGCGAAAATGCTCTTCGTCGAGGAGGGCGGTCAGCGTCTCGACAATCGGGGCAGGCGCAGGATCCTTTTCCCCACCCAGTTTCCCCAGGGCTCGAATCGCAGCGTAGCGTGCCATTGGGGGTTGGCCATACGTGGTGAAATCACGCAGCAAGGGAATGGTGCTCTCATCTTGCAACTCGGCCAGGCCGCGAAACACTCCATTACGAATCGTCTCGTTCCAGGAAGGTTTGTGGGTCGCCTGTTGCAATGGCGTCAGGGCCTTGTCGCGGCGGGTCTTCCCCAGCGCCGCAGCGGCCTCGGCCTCTACAAAGTAACTGGCATCGCCGGCTTGCACCATCTCCGACAGGGCCGCGGCAACCGCATCGTCCTTAAATTCGCCCAGCGCCGTGACTACGGCGCGGCGGGCTTTCGGATGGGGCAGGTGGGTATTCGCCAGGAGCGCTTCCAGCGCTGCGGGGGTATGAATTTTGCCCAGGATGCGCGCTATCTCCGCTTGTACACCCCAGAATGTCTCCTGCTCCAGCACCTGCCGCAAGCTGGCCACGGCCTCCAGGCTGCCAATGTCGCCCAGGGCTTCAGCGGCATATCTGCGGCCCATAATATCCGGGTCATGCTGCAACTGGGCGATCAGCATGTCCTTGGGTACTTTTAACTGCAGTTTTTTCAAAATCCAATTGCCAGGATCGAAACTCATCCAGCGTGGTTTGGCCGGCAGACCAATATGGAAGGTGTGGAGCTGCTCGTGCACACGCAGTGGGAAGGCGCTGGGCTCCCACTCCACAGAAGCGGCCTCGCCCTTTGGCAGGGCAAAGAGCAGCTTCACTGGCATATCGAACAGCGGGGTTTCCACGCCGTGCTCTGTACTTGCCTGCTGCTGTTGTCTGACGGTCACGGTGGCGATACGGGTGGCGTCATCCCAGGCAAACTCGACCTGGTATTCGGGATGACCACCCTTGTACACCCACTGCTGGAAGAAGGCCTGCAGGTTGCGTCCCGTGGCCGTTTCAATGGCCCGCTCGAGATCGACCGTTTCTACAACCTGATGGCGATTGGCCGTGACATACTGCCGTAGACTGTCCCAGAACGCCGCATCGCCCAGCATGTAGCGCAGCATATGCAGTACCAGGGAGCCTTTTTCATAGAGGTGATGGTCGAAGAGATCGATCGGCTCCTTGTACACGTTGGTGACGATAGGACGCCGGTAGTGCTCCGCATCTTCACGGAAATAGGCTTTAGCATGCTGGTGCATGTAGTAGCGAAATTCGTCGGTGCCTTTGTGATGCTCATGAAACAGCGCATCAAAGTACGTCGCGAAACCCTCATTGAGCCAGGCGTGCGACCAGTGCTTACAGGTCAGCAGATTGCCGAACCACTGGTGCGCCAGCTCGTGGGCCACCAGGCCATTGCTCGAAAAGTCCAGATGGGCGCGGGCGTCGTGTAGTGTCAGATCGGTCTGCGTCGTCGCGGTGGTGTTCTCCATACCACCAAAGACAAAATCGCTCACAGCGATCTGGGCGTATTTGTTCCAGGGATAGGGCACGCCCAGCTTCTGGCTGAAAAAGTGCACCATCTCCGGTGTGTCGCCAAAGGCGCGCTGGCCATCGTCCTCTCTGCCGGGCGTCACATACCACTGCACGGGTATACCATCTACTATCTCCGTACGCTCGCTGAACTCTCCGACCACCAGGGTCATCAGGTAGGTCGAGTGTGGCTGGTCTTGCAACCAGTGATAGGTTATGGTGCCTGCTGCCTCATCACGGGTGGTGGACAAGAGCATGCCATTGGACAGCGCCAAATAGGGCTGCGGCACGGTCACGGTCATTTCTGTTGTGGCTTTTTCGTTCGGTGCGTCAAAGCAAGGGAACCAGTAACGCGCGTCTTCATCCTGGCACTGGCTCCACACCTGCACCGGTTTGTGCGGGTAGGCAGCATCTGGCGTGATGAAATAGAGTCCCAGACGCGGTTTCGTGACACCGTAGTCGACCTCGACCGTCGTCGCTGCACAACGCTGCAGTGGTTCTGGGAAGGTAACGCGCAGACGCTGGCCATCATAGTCATACGGTAGTGTGGTTCCGCCGGCCTGCCGTACCTGGACGATCTGCAAGTCCACCGCGTCCAACGTCAAGCCAGGGACCGCCTCCTGCACTGCCCGCACAGTGGTGGCACAGGTGCCTTGCAGGCTTTGCTGGGCGAGGTCTAGCTGTAGGGTCAGGGCAATGTGCACAATGTCACATGGCCGATCTGGCGCAAAGTGCGGCTTCGCATCAGCCAGGGCATAGGCACGCCGTTTCTGCTGTGGCGCGATCCACGAACTCTCGCTCAGGAGGTCTCCGGCCCGACGGCAATAGAACACATTCATGCTTTTTCTCCCCTCTTGCCCTAGCCGCCCTATACCCGCTTACTCTGCCCTGCCCAGTACTGCTCACGCAGGGCAAATTTTTGCACTTTCCCGGTCGCCGTTTTGGGCAAAGCCTCGACAAATTCAACGGTCTTGGGTGCCTTGAAGTGGGCCATGTGGTCCCGACAGAAGGTGATGAGGTCCTGCGCGCTGGCGTGCTGGTTTGGCTTGAGCACCACCAGGGCCTTCGGCACCTCCCCCCACCTGGCGTCTGGCACACCGACCACAGCTGCTTCGAGCACTGCCGGATGCTCGTAAAGCAGCGCTTCGACTTCCACCGACGAAATATTTTCACCACCGCTGACGATCACATCCTTGGCGCGATCGACGATCTCAATGTAGCCATCGGGGTGCACCACTGCCAGATCGCCACTGTGGAACCAGCCGCCGCGCATCGCCTTGGCGGTTTCCTCCGGCTGTTTATAATAGCCTTCCATGACGTTGTTGCCGCGTGCCACGATTTCACCCACGGTTTTGCCATCCCACGGCACCTCGTGCATCAGTTCGTCCATGACGCGCACGTCCGTGAGTAACTGGGAGATGCCCTGCCGCGCCTTCATGCGGTAACGTGTCGCCACATCGAGTTCGTTCCAGGCCGGCTGCCATTCACACGAGGTGAGAAACGGCCCGGTTTCGGTCAAGCCGTAGAGATGGATAACCTCAATGCCCAGAGCCTCCATATTGCGTAACACAGCCGCTGCTGGTGGTGCCCCACCAGTGCCGATGCGCACGCCTGGCGCCAGGCGATACTCGCGCGCGCCCGCAAAGGTGGCCAGCGTGACTAGCACGGTGGGCGCGGCACAGGCCAGCGTGACACATTCCTTCTGCATAAGCTCGAAAATACTCCGGGCCTCAACTTTGCGCAGGCACACCTGCGTGCCACCGCGACCGGCTAGAGCCCAGATGCCACCCCAGCCATTGGCGTGAAACATCGGCAGAGTGTGCAGATAGACATCTGTCGGCAGCACGTTGAGGGAGGTGATGTAATTGAGAGCGCTCATGACACAGGCACGGTGCGTCAGCATCACCCCTTTGGGACGCGCTGTCGTGCCACTGGTGTAGTTCAGCGTAGCGATATCCGTTTCGGCCACTTCCACCAGCCGTGGAAACTCCGGCGGCGCTGCGGCCAGGACCGTCTCATAGTCCTGTGCCGGTAAGGACGTAGTT
>JBMDXC010000141.1:0-3160 GCA_048594805.1 Candidatus Entotheonellaceae bacterium
GCCAAAATACCGATATGGATACGCATAGATATAGGCTCGAGGGTATGTATAGACATAGGGCCTGGGAGCGTAGTATGCATACGGATAGGGTTCAATATAACATCCATTGAGGGTGCTCAGTATTCCCAGGCATAGAAGGATCAACAATATGCGTGCTACCATCGTTGATGCTCCTTTCGTGGTTATATTGCTGAGAAAATATACCATGCTCTCTCTCCTGGTTACCATCTGTCGCCGGGGCACAATAGGATAGAGAAGACTCGGCGCTCTAGAGAAATGTCACGCCAGTATGCCAGCGCTCGAATTATGCAGCTATGTGCCACTGCTCGTTGGCGTTGCCAAGCAACAGCCCTGCTGACCAGGTCCTCTCCTACATTATCGAGCCTCTATCGCCTCATACCAGGCCCACCCTGGGTCTATACAACCATGTCTAGCGTGCGCGACTGACGCCGTATGCCACCTTGCTCTGCCGTTCTCGGCACATGCGCGTTCCTCTCCAATCATATACCACGGATCTCCCGTAGCATGGCAAAGCGCCCTCTGCTCCCCGCCTACGCACGGCGCGGGACCATTGCTTTTTGACCAGTGATGCCCTAGCATAACCCAAGAGCGAGAGACACCAACAATCGACGTGCTGCACATGATGGGAACGCACCATGCAATTTGGGCTATTCTACGAGTGGCCAAACCCGACGTTGCGCAATTGGAAGCTGCTCTTTGAAGAGGGGGTGGAGCAGATCCAGTACTCTGAGGCACTCGGTTTTGACTATTGCCTCATTGCCGAGCACCATTTCACCAATTACGGGAACTCGCCAGCGCCACTTATGCAGGCGCTATACATTGGGCAGCGTACCAAGCGCCTCCAAATCGGTACTGCCGCGGTGATTCTGCCGGTCTGGCAACCCCTGCGCCTGGCAGAGGAAATTGCTGTGCTGGACAATCTCATTGATGGCCGTTTTATGTGCGGCGTGGGACGTGGTTATCAGGCCTACGAAATGGCTGGATTCGGCGGAGATCTCGGCGCCTCCAGACAAAAATTTCACGAGACGCTAGACGTGCTGCTGAAAGCGTGGACGCACGAGGAGTCGTTTACCTATGAGGGTGAGTACGTCAAGATTCCCACGCCGGTGACCGTATTTCCGAAACCTCTGCAAAAACCGCATCCGCCCTTGTGGCTAGCAGGGACCAGTGCTGAATCTATGCAGCTTGCCGCCCGTATGGACATGCTCCCACTCTCTTCGAGCATGATGGGGATGGCGGGTGTGCGGGCGCAGTTTGGGGCCCTGGTGCGGGCGCACGCTGACCTTGGGAAACCCATCCACAACCTCCGGCTCGGACTACAGTGTATCACCCACGTCGCTCCCACGGATGAAGAGGCCTATGCCGCGCTGTCATATGCACGCTGGCAGCACCGGGCCCAACGCGGCCTGAACCGGCAGGACGTCACCAATGGCCGGGTCGATGCTCGCCCATACGAAGGCGAACTGGAGGAGGCGACCTATCGTGACCGACTCTTCTTTGGCAGCCCTGCAACCGTCATCGCCAAGTTCAAGCGCGCTGCCACGGTCGGTGCTACCCACATCAGCAACTGGATGATGTTTGGGGGGATGGAGCACGACAAATTAATGCGCTCGATCAGACTCATGGGGGAGGAAGTCATTCCGGCGTTGCGCGATGTTCATCCTCCCACCGACCTGCCTGACGAACTCCTGCACGAAACTGCGGCGAGGCCATGACAGCAGCCATGCATATGCACTTTGGCGGCTATCGGCCATCCACGTCCGTCCACAGCAAAGCTGCCGAGGTTTTGCAACAGGCTCTAGCTATTTCGCGTAGCTCCCTGCAAGACATAGTGGGATGGTGTCTGCGTCACACGGCCCTCTTGCACCAGCTTCACGAGATGCGTGGTGACGTTGCGTTCGGCCCCCTCACGCAGCCCTTGGCGCAGGTTGCGGGGATAGACGTGCCGGGTGATCTCCTTGACCCCTGAGATGCCCTGAGCCAATGCCTCCAGGATCTGTTGTTCGCGTTCCTCGCGGTGGTGCATGTACCAGCGTACCAACTCCGCCCCGCGTGGCGGCGGAACGACCGGGCCATGGCCTGGGCAGATCGTGTCATGTTGATATGTGGTCAGCAGTTGCAGGGACTTCATATAGCTCGCGAGATCGCGCACCGTCGATGACGAGGCGCCCAGCACACAGTCCCCCGTGAACAGGACACGGTCGGCACGCAGGTGAAACGCCACGTGGTCCACTTCATGGCCAGGCGTGAAGATGGCTTGCACCGCCACATCGCCGCCGGTCCTGACCAGCTCACGCGATTTGAGAGGCACCACTGCGTCTGGCCCGACCATGCTTGCCAGTTTCTTAACGAGTTTCGGGTGGCAGCGCACCGGCGCCTGGACGACATCGTAGATGCGGTCTAGACCGCCAATATGGTCCTGATGGCTGTGGGTCAGGAGGATAGCCGAGATTTTGGGACGTCCCAGGTGTTCATAGTATTCCAGAATGCTCCGCGTCCACTCGCGTTGTTGGTCGCCAGTGTCGATGAGCAGCATCTCTTCACGCGGATCACCCACGAAGTAGTTGTTGCTCCCGCCGGGGTGGTAGACAGAATCATCGTCGATGTGCATGACGTAAACATGGGGGGTGACTTGCATTGGGCACCTCAGAGCATCTCTCGTCAGCCTTGACCCTGCACGCGCAGAGGAACACAGCGGCGAGCATAGTAGCAGTGCCCGTGCCCTGGTGCAACCCAACTCTGGGCGGGTCTATCGGCACTTTTCCATTGGGGCAAGTGCTCTCTTTGACCTACACCTGGTAAAAGATTAGATTTCTCTCTGTATGGGTAGAGGCTGGCGGCTGTGCAGCAGCTGTGCGGCAGGCAGATCAGGTAGCAGAGGACACAGACCATGGACGCTCACGAACTCACACGACTACGCCAGAAATATCAAGACGCCAAGGGCGATGACATTTTTGATCCGACGTTCAAGCAGGCTGCCGCAAGTCTCTTTCGGGCTAGGGGACAGCGTAAACTGCCGTATGCCGGAATCCCCACCTTGCTCGATGCGCCACATCAGGAGGAACTCAGCGGCCTCGATATTGCGCTCATTGGCGTTCCCATGGATCTCGGCGTCACGAATCGTCCTGGGGCGCGTTTC
>JBMDXC010000142.1:0-7286 GCA_048594805.1 Candidatus Entotheonellaceae bacterium
AGGGGCTCACAGGAACCGCTGAGGCTACTTCTGGAGGTCATCTTGAGTGCATTGACCACCCTGGAGGGGTTTGGTACACTCGCCCTCGCAGTGAATCGTGGCATTGCGTGCGTGGGGCTGGTCGCGTTGGTGGACATCTCTGCCTGTCTCTTCACGGTGCTGTCTACTTTGCTGGCGACGTTGCAGATATGGGGTGCGCAGCACCTTCATGAGGAGCATGGCTCATGCGCCTGGGTATTCTCCTTGTGCTGGCGGTGTTCCTCGTCAGCGCTGCGTGTGCAGAAGAGCTCGGCAACCCGGTCACAGGGGAGGCGAAAACGGCCTTTCTGAGGACATGGGGTGAACGCCTGCGCGGTATGCGTTCCCTGCATATGGTCTTCACCCAGGAAAAGCGTCTGCGGCTCCTACGCCAGGCTCTGGTGGCGCAGGGAGAACTCTGGCTCAAAGGGGAGACACTCCTCTACGTGCTTACCAACACCGCGGGGGAAAAAGAACTGGCGGTACGCCTCGACAAACAGACTGTCAAAACATACTATCCCCTCCTGAACACTCTCGAAGTCATTGACCTGCAGGCCACCGGGACCCTCCCGCAGTCCCTCTCCTTCTGGCAGGCTGATCCGGAGGCACTGGCCAGGGACTATGCGATTGACCTGTTTCAGACCGCTGGACTCCACACGCTACGCCTTGTTCCCAAAGATGCCAAAGTGGCGCTGCAAGAGATGCGTCTCGTCCTGCGCGATTTCCAACCCCAGGAACTCGTGCAGGTTGAGAAAAGCGGCACCCGCATTCGCATGCACATTACTACCTTCACGATGAATCCGGAGATCAGCGCGGCGCAGTTGGAGCTCCACGTGCCCGCAGGGACCAAGGTGACCCATCCATTGCAATGATCCTGCGGCAGGGAGGTCCCAGCAGGAGGGAGAGCCTGGGGACAGGACGGTATAATGCGTATCTGTGATCTCACCACCTTGTACATCGATGGCGGCGCCGGCGGCGTGAACACCTATCTCCTTGAGAAAGCCCGCTATCTGGCGGACTATGATGGGGTGGCGAACCATACCATCATTGTGCCTGGGGCGCACTATACCAAGCAGTCCCTCTTTGGCTCGACGCTGTATACCATCAAAAGCCCCAGATTCTTTTACAACCCGCACCATCGCATTCTCACCAATTATCTGCAGCTCAAGCGCCTCCTCAGGTCCGTGCAGCCTGATCTCATCGAAGTGGATTGCTCCTACCTTCTGGGCCGCTGGGCGCAGGCAGCCATGGGCAAGGGACGCGTGCCGCTGGTGGGATTTTATCACACACATCTGCCAAGTTTTTACGCCCGCCCGTTGACGCAGTGCTTTGGGAATGCTGTGGCCCAGATGGCCGAGTCGTGCGCCTGGCGGTATATTGCGTATTGCATGGCACCCCTGGATAAGGTGCTGGTCGCTTCGCAGGACATCTATGCGCGCCTGGTCACCCGTCTCGAGACGAAAGTAGAACAAGTCCCTCTCGGGGTGAACATGGACCTCTTCGTACCGAGACCACCGCAGAGCATGGCGGCTGCCAAAGAGCGGCCTGTCATCCTCTACGTGGGTCGCTTGAGCCAGGAGAAGGATTTAACGATTCTGTTTGAGGCGTTTCGGCTCTTGAATCAACGTGGCACCTATCAACTCTACATCGTCGGGGATGGACCTCTCCGTCAGCAAACCGAGCGCTTTGTCCGGACCACAGCCCATACCGTCTATACCGGAATCATTCCCTATGGTGAGCGCCTCGCGGAGCTCTATGCCACTGCTGACGTCCTGGCCCTGCCCAGCCGTAACGAGACCTTTGGCCTTACCATTCTGGAGGCCCTGGCCTCGGGCATTCCGGTAGTGGCGATCAACCAGGGCGGGCCTACCGATCTGCTGCACGCTCGCGTCGGTGCCCTGGCGACCCCTGGCGATCCCGTAGATTTCGCCGACAAACTGGCACGTGTGCTGCTCGACAAGAGTCTCGCCAGGCAGTGCCGGACTTATGTGGCGGAGCATTTCTCGTGGGACAAAACATTTCTGAAGCTGCTTACCATCTACGACAATGTGCTCTCGCGTGGAACCAAAGCCTCCTCGCCCTAATCCTCTCCGGCAGGCAAAGCCCGGACTATTGCGCCGTCATCGCCAGGCGGAAACCGTGTGTGCCGTAGACGTAACCCGGGGCATCATAACTGCGAAACGCTACGCGACAACGTACATGGGGGTAGCCCCAGCCCCCACCTCGGTACCCTCTGGCATTGCCGCTGGCGGGACCTTGCGGATCGACTTGTTGCCCTGCTGCGTACGGTCCACGCCAGTCCTGCACCCATTCCCAGACATTGCCCATCATATCATACAGACCCCAGGCGTTCGGCTTGAGTTGCCCGACCGGATGCGTGCTGCCCTTATCGTTCTTGCTAAACCAGGCATACTGCTCCAGGAGCGCATCATCGTCTCCAAAATAGTATTTGGTCGTTGACGACCCGGCCCGCGCCGCGTATTCCCATTCCGCTTCGGTTGGTAATCGATACAGATTATGCCCCTCCTGCGCATTCAGCTTGCTGATGAATTCCTGCACCATCGTCCACGACACCCGTTCCACTGGTCGATTGGGGTCGCCTTTGAAATGACTGGGACTGGTGCCCATGACCTGCTGCCACTGGGCCTGCGTGACTTCATATTTGCCCAGATAGAATGGCTTGCTAATCACCACCTTATGGGCCGGCTTCTCGTCCGGTCGGCCGGAGTCCGCTCCCATCATGAACTCGCCGGCAGGAATGCGCACCAACTCCATACCAATGCTGTTACGCCGTGTTTTTAATGACGATGCGGGGGCTGGCATAGGCGTAGCAGGAGGATACACCCCTACCGCTACCTGGGGTCCCAGTGGTTGCTGCCCGCCTGGAGCCGGCGGCGGTGGCTTCGTCCCCAACCTGCTTACGCTGCCAGACGACGGCGGCAGCATCTGGGGCGTCTCCAGGGGTGGGCTGGCCGATGCCGACGTACTACCAGGTCCGGCAAAATAGAAATCTCCGCGTAGGGAGGTTGTCTCCCACGGGGTCTGCTGCCCATTGGTCGCATCCTCGACCGAGAGCCGTACCCTTTTGAACACGTCTTCCACTTTCATACCAGGAGTGGACATATACCGTAAGAGCTGTTGGGTATAGACCCCGTTTCGGCCGCTCCCATCGGCGGCGGTTTTCCCTGGCGCTGTCGCATAGGCCATGAGGGACCCACGCACAGCCTGGGAGACCGCTAAACCCCGCTGCGCTCCAGACCGGAAACTGCGGGCAAACGGGTTATCACGGCAGGCATCCAGAATAATGAGATTGACATCATTGCCGGCATCTTCCATACCACCTAATACACGTCCGACCTGTATTGTCTCGAAGCGCACATCCTGTTCCCGGCTGATGCGGGCCCCGATGGGGACGATAAAATTCTCGCCAGCCACTTGCACGCCGTGTCCAGCAAAATAAAACAGGCCGACACCACCCTTCCGGAGCTTCTGGCTAAACGCCTCGATGGCCTCTTCCATCGCCCGTAGTTTCGCATCCCGTAACAGGCTGACATCAAATCCGAGGCGCTGCAGTAGGGCTGCCATGTCTGTGGCATCATTGACCGGATTGCGCAGGGGTCCGGTCTCATAGGCCGCATTGCCAATCACCAGGGCAGTGCGGCGCTGTTGCGCCAGGGCGCTATTCAGGGTCATGATGAGCAGGGTCAGGACGAGGAATCCTAGCCGACCTGAGTGCCACAGCATTGTTTCCTCCTTCGATAAGTTACCTGTCTAATATGCATAGTACTAGGAATAAGAGCGCTGCTCATTGACTTAGGAAACGCTTCTGGCCAGGCGGAAGCCATGCGTACCATAGACATAGTTGGGGGCATCATAACTACGATAGGCCACGCGACAACGCCCAGGGCCGTAGCCCCAGCCTCCACCCCGATAGCCTTTGACATTGCCCGTTGCAGGACCTTGCGGGTCAATGATTGTACCTAGGAGGTATGGTCCACGCCAGTCCTGTACCCATTCCCAGACATTCCCCTGCATATCATACAGGCCCCAGGCATTGGGTTTGAGTTGCCCCACCGGATGTGTGGTGCCCCTATCATTCCTGTTATACCAGGCATACTGCTCTAAGAGGGCCTCATTGTCACCAAAACTGTACTGCATCGTCGAACCGGCCCGCGCCGCATACTCCCACTCCGCTTCAGTCGGTAGCCGATATTTGTTATGGCTCTCTCGGGCATTGAGCCGGCGAATGAATTCCTGCACCATATGCCACGACACGCGTTCCACTGGACGCTTGAGATCGCCCTTAAAATGGCTGGGATTGGTGCCCATGACTTCTTGCCACTCGGCCTGCGTGACTTCATACTTGCCAAGATAAAATGGCTTGCTGATGACGACCCTGTGCACGGGCCGCTCATCAGGCTGGTAGTAGTCCGACCCCATCATGAACTCGCCAGCGGGGACGAGCACAAGCTCCATACCAATGCTATTACGCATGGCGGATAACGGCGCCGGCATGCCGGCCGGGAGTGTGGGGAGGAACATTCCCTGAGGCCCTGATGGGGCCTGAGGACGCTGGAGCTGTTGCAGTTTCAGACGTGCTGCCGGAGCATACTTCCCGTTGGGATACGCTTGCAGAAAGGCAGCGACGTCGGCGGGGTGGAGCGAATTCCTGACAAGACCCCACATCTCTGCCTCGGGATCGTTTACCACAGCGTGTGCTCCCGATGCTTCTGTCATGGCCAGGGCGCCCTGCGCCATCAACCAGAGGAGGACGAAGATAGTGAGCCATGAGACACGACCTTGCCAACCCATGTATGATCTCCTGTGAGTCGTATATGCACTCGCTCTTACGGAGGTGTATAAAGAATGCGGATATAGCAAATCCCCTCGTCATATGCAAGGCTCTAACCCCATGTTTCAACTCGTCTCAGCCGGAAGAGAGACATTTTGACAGCCCGCAACGCTTATGCTATGCTATTTTGACCTTTACGAACGGTATTCCCTCCTTCGTCAATGGCTAAGATACGCAGCGACAGGCATGACGCCCGAAGTCCAACGTATCCTTGAACCCGAGGTAGCGGTGCCCAAGCTAGGCACACCCCAGGCACAGGGTCGATGGTATACCCATGCCTATAATCGAGTAGCTTTCTACCGTCTAATCGCTGTATGCTCTCCCTGGCTGCCACGCCCTGTGCAACTGCGTATAGCACGTGTTGTCGCAATGGCTCTCTATCGGCGGATGCCACGTGAATACACTATGGTCCAGGGCAATCTGACACGTGTACTGCCTGATGCCAGCCGGCAGGAGGTCGAACGGCAGGCGCAGCAGGTCTTCGGCAATTTTGCGTGTTTCTTTGCTGACTTGTTAGGGCTCAATCGTCGTGCCTTAGCACTGCAGCAGGCGTACGTGACCAGGGTGCAGGGTCTGCCGCATCTGCAAACGGTGTTGCAAGACCCCAGGGGGTTTGTGGCTGCGACAGCGCACCTGGGTAACTGGGAACTGGCCGGTCGATTGCTGAGCACATATGGCAGACGTATCCATGTGCTCATGGCTCGAGAACAAGACCCAGCGATCCAACGCTTCCTGCGGGAGAAGGGAGGTGAGGCTGATATAGGTTTTGTAACCAGTGAGAGTAGTACGGTATTTGTCCAGTTGCTCATGGCACTGAGGCGAGGAGATGTGGTCGCTGTGCAGATGGACCGTGCGACCGGCCATCGCACTGACGTCACTGTGCCATTTTTTGGCACGCCAGCGGTGTTTCCGCTTGGCCCTTTTTTGTTGGCCAGAGCAGCCCAGGTGCCAGTGCTACCATGTTTTTGTGTGATGCGTCCGGATGCACGGTACGAGATCTGGGTTGACCGCGCCATTCCCGTAGTGCCAGGTGGTGAGAAAGCAGCCCTACATCAAATGGTACGCGTCTTGGAGCGCTACATAGCTATGGCCCCGAATCAGTGGTACAACTTCTATGATGTCTGGGATGCCACGCCAACTGCCTGATGACCGCATTGCTATTACTGGCATGGGCGTGCTCAGTCCCATCGGTCAGGGTATCGAGGCGTTCTGGTCGGGTCTGATCAACGGCGTCTCTGGTATCACCACTATCGAACGTTTTCCGACCCACGACCTGCGTGTGCGCCGTGGGGGCGAGGTCAAGCAGTTACGCAGCATGCGAGGGCTCGCACGACCCTTGCCAGCGTGTCGTGCCTCGCAGTTCCTGATTCACGCGGCGACGGAAGCCATTCACATGGCGCGCTTGCCGGAAGCGGTGGCGGCAGGTGGGCGTGTGGCGGTGGTGATTGGCTCGGCGTTAGGAGGGATTGCCGAAGCCGAGCGCTGGCATACGCAGCCCGGGGACCTGCATGCGCTGGCTGGCGCCCCCTACGATGGGCCGACGCGGCAATTAGCGCGATGGCTCGACGCCACGGGACCGGTGCTCACGATCTCGACCGCGTGTGCCTCTGGGGCCACGAGTCTCGGTGTGGGCGCCGACCTGTTGCGTGCCGGGGCGGCGACAGCCGTTGTGGCCGGTGGCATGGATGTACTATGCCGTTTTGTTATGCGTGGCTTTAACCACCTGCGGTCGCTGACGCGCGATGAAGTGCGGCCATTCGACCGGCGGCGCAAGGGCCTGTTGCTGGGAGAGGGAGCTGGCGTGGTGGTGCTGGAGCGGGCCCAGACAGCGCGACAACGTGGCATCACCCCGTGCGGCTATCTGTTGGGCCATGCGAGTTGTGCGGATGGTGCACATATTACCGCTCCTGATCCCCAGGGCCGTGGTCTCGAACAGTCTATACGGTTAGCACTCGCGAATGCCGGGGTGCGGAGCGAAGAGATCGAATTCATCAGTGCCCATGGCACCGGCACTCCCCTCAACGACCGCATGGAAACCCAGGTATTCAAGAAGGTGCTAGGACCTCGCGCTTACGAGGTGCCAGTGAATTCGATCAAGGCACATATAGGCCATACCATGGGTGCGGCAGCCACACTGGAAACGATTATGTGTCTACTTGCCTGGCGCTATGGCCAGGTCCCCCCCACGCTGAATTATGGCGAGCCGGACCCCGAGTGTGATCTCCCCTATGTCACTGGGCAGGCCCACATGTATCGTCCACGGCTCAGTCTCAACACGGCGGCAGGTTTCGGGGGATGCAATGCCTGTCTGGTGCTGGCTGGTGGAGAGTAAGATGGGGCAAGAGGCACACAGGGCGTATGCCCCTCAGGCCGGCGGGGTGGCTGTGAGGGGTTGGGGTCTGTTAACCGGTTGGGG
>JBMDXC010000143.1:0-2812 GCA_048594805.1 Candidatus Entotheonellaceae bacterium
TTAGGTTATCGGTTCAACCAATAGAAAAATGGTCTTGTCATAGAGGAGGACAATAGTGTATCGACGAGCGTTCTTAAAAGCCAGTTGCGCGCTCCCTACCCTGGCTGTTATGGCGGCGCTCCCGCGGTTCACGCGAGCTGACACTGGCACTGCGGAGAAGTGGCGGGTATTCGAGGTCATCACACAGGTGGAAATCTTGCAACCTGTTGGTGTCACCCGGGCGTGGCTCCCCGTACCCTTGGTGGAAGATACACCCTATCAAAAGGGCATGGGTAATTCGTGGAAGTCGGATGGCGCTGCACTCAGCATCACCCAGGATCCGAAGTATGGCGCAGCCTTTGTCTGCGCGGAGTGGCCAGAAGCGGTGCAGAACCCGGCGCTCGAGCTCACAAGTCGGGTGGCGACGCGTGATTATACAGTGGATCTAACTAAACCCGGTACTCTGCCCAAGGCGGACCCGAAAATCCTCGCCCTCTATACCGAGCCAACCGAACTTCTCCCAACCGATGGCATTGTACGGGACACGGCGCAGAAGATCATCAAAGGTGTACGTGGTGGACCTATTCCGCAAGCACATGCTATCTATCAGTGGGTCGTTGAAAGTACCTTCCGTGACCCAAAAACTCGTGGCTGTGGTCTGGGTGACATTAAGACGATGCTGGAGACTAATAACCTAGGTGGCAAATGTGCTGACCTCAACGCCATGTTCGTTGGCTTATGCCGTGCCGTAGGCATCCCGGCACGCGACGTGTATGGGGTGCGAGTAGCAACGTCTCAGCTCGGTTTCAAGAGCCTCGGCAAGAGCGGTGATATCACCAAAGCCCAGCATTGTCGCGCTGAGTTCTATGCCGAAGGGTACGGCTGGGTGCCCGTGGATCCGGCGGATGTCCGTAAGGTCATCTTGGAGGAGCAACCTGGTCTCACGCTGCAGGATGAGATTGTCAAGCGGGCTCGCACCCTATTATTTGGGACCTGGGAGATGAATTGGATGGCCTACAACTATGCTCACGATCTCCTGCTGCCTAAGGCCACGCGTGGCAAGATCGGCTTTCTCATGTATCCGCAAGGCGAAACGGCCGAGGGACGGTTGGACAGCCTCGACCCAGAGCACTTCCGCTATACTATAGCGTCTCGTGAGGTCGGGACCCTGTAAGCCCTCGGGCAGCCTTCTAAGGGGCCTATGACTCGCAGAGACTGGCAACGCCCCTCTGTCGTATGTTTGTTGGCAGGCATGGGGGCTTAGCGTGCTGTTGTGGGTGTGCGGCGCCGGGGTAGTGGCGCAGAAACTCACGCCATGGACCAACAGCCCCACGCCCCTCCTGGCCCTCACGGATCAGTGTGGTATCCATCATACGCTCATGGCATACCGTGGTCGGGGGTGCTGGTCCACTTCTGGGCTACCTAATGTGAACCGTGCCGCGCAGAGATGCCGGCCTGGCAGGGCTCTGCAGAACAAGATAAGGCAAGAGCGTTTCGTGATGCTGGCGGTAAACTACGGCGAATCGTCAGCGAAAGGCCAGGAGTTTGTGCACATCATGCCAATCGATTTCCTGTGGTCCACAAAAATATCGTCTACACACCTCTGGACAACCCCGTCCCGCACGGCGACAATAGGTACGGGGAACAACTCAGATCTCAGAGGGGTGCTTTCGCGATGCTGCTACGTCCAGGCCTGCTGCATAACCTCATACAGCTCGTGTGCATGCTACTGCCGCTTCTGGGCGATGGTGTGCGGTATGTGTGCCTTTGTCTTCGTCCGTCCACAAGCCTGGCTGTGGAAAACCTCATTCTCCGTCAGCAGCTTGCCTCCTATCAGGAACGCCACGTTAAGCCCAGACGTGCGACCCACGCCACTCGGCTAACCCTGACGTAGCTCGCCCAGTGGTTCGACTGGCACCAGGCGTTGGCTGTAGGGCAACCCGAGACGTTTCTCCGCTGGCATCGGCAGGGGTTCCGCTTCTTCTGGCGCTGGAAGTCCACACCTGGGCACCCCCCGCTGCTCGCGGTCCTGCAAGCGCTGATCCGTCGCATGGCCCAGGCCAACCTGACGTGGGGTGAGCACAGCTCGACCAGAGCATCCGCCACCTAGGACTGAGGGTGTTGGAAACCCCACCCCAGAGTCCGCAGGCGAACGCCCTCTGCGAGCGCCTACGGGGCACACTCCGGCGGGAATGCCTGGACTTTGTCATCCCATTTACTGTGCACCACCTGCGATGGATCCGGCACGAATGGGTCCCGTATTATAATGCCCGAAGATCGTCGGTTACCGGCAAGTGTCCCACGTCACATTGCTACATCTAGCACGTGTATGTAGCCTGAAGCTCACCACGTTCGACCGGCCTGTGGCAGCCGTTTGTCCGTGGGCCGACACTCTGGAACTGCTCACCCCGTGACAGGGCGAGCGTTCCATGTCGAGAAGATGCTGCCAAGGTGTTGACGCCACATAAGATTGCCTGCTCGCATCCGTAGGATGAGCTGATTAATCCAACGCTACGGCGTCCGGTACTTGGTACCTTGCACAGGTTGCGCGCGTCGTGCAGCGTTACCGCGGCGGCGCCCAGGGTTCGGGGGCACGCGGCTCCAGAGCAGTGACGACATCGACCACGACCGGTCCGTTGGCGGCGAGCGCCTGCTGGAGGGCCGCAGCGATCGCGCCCGGCTGCTCGACACGGATGCCGCGTACGCCGAAGCTGCGGGCGACCGCGCTAAAATCGGTCGGCCCAAAGCGGATCAGGGCCTCGCCGCGGTCCGCACGCTCGCCCGCAATGCGGTGCACGCCGGTCAAGTTCTGGCCGAAGCCCGAATTGTTGTT
>JBMDXC010000144.1:0-8341 GCA_048594805.1 Candidatus Entotheonellaceae bacterium
AATGGATACCATCATTAAAGCAATTGAGGATAGGCCGATTGAGGCGCTTAGCTCGGTGATTACATTGACGGAAGTTCTGACACGCCCTGTCAGTCAAGCTGGGCAACACCAGACTCGAACGAGAATACCGTGATATTTTGCTGCACAGTGGGGGATTTCGTCTGCTGACGATTACAGCTCGAATTGCAGAGTCTGCCGCTGCTTTGCGCGCTCGCTATAACCTGCGCACACCTGATGCGCTTCACGTTGCAGCTGCTATAGATGTCAGATGTGATGCGTTTCTGACAAACGATACAGGTATCAAGCGCGTTAAAGAGATCACTGTGCTGGTGCTGGATGAGCTGGAACTCGATCTAGCAGAGGCTTAGCATGAAATTCACAAAACGGTGCGGGACATTTGCATCAGCGGCGCGCTGTCCGATGTGGATTGTTGTGAGGTTATTGGCATGAACGAAGAAAAACATTGGGGGCAGGAACTGCTCAGGCTATTGGATGCGCTGGATATGAGCGATTGGACAGCTTTGGGTATCGAGGACCCAATCGAGTGGGTGAAGGCAGTACGTCAGCAGGATTTGTCGCGCCTGGATGCTTATTGGAATGGTACTGAAGAAGATGACGAATAAAACGCTCGAAACCTATCTTTCCCTGCCTTACACCGTCGAACTCACATCGGATGAAGACGGTGTGTGTTTCCTCGGTACCACTGCTGAATGGCTACATGCTACAGAGCGATGACCAAGAGGAAGTACTCACTATACTGGATGAGGCAAAAGCACTCGGCCTAGAAACCGCGCTGGAGGAATGGATTCCGATACTAAAACCCACCGGAGTGACGTCGTTGTGATGCGCATACCTTACGTCATTGACAACATCGAATATCGCCTCGGCGACGTGCTGAATTACCTGCTGCAGCGTGAACAGGGTCAGCAGGTCGAGGTCGCGACAGCGTATTTCAGCATCCGCGGTTTTGCGCACCTGCGGGACACGCTGCCCAGTGTGCGGCGTTTCCGCCTGCTACTGGGAGATAAACCGCTCGAAGGTGAAGATATCGGGTTGCGCCCTGATTCAGCGGCATACCTGCGGCATGAGCTCAACGCCGAGCCATTTACTGCGTCAACTTTACGGCTGGTCGAGGACCTGATCCGTTTCCTGCGCCGTAATGACGTAGATGTGCGGCTCTACCTGGGCCATGCTCCCAACGAGCGCAGCCGTCGTTATTTTCTGCATGCCAAATGTTATCTCTTCTATGGTGGTCGCGGAGATGATACATCGTTATTCGACCATCTGAACCCCATTGTCGGCATTGTCGGCAGTAGCAACTTTACCGGTCCTGGCCTGAGCAGCAATCGTGAGCTAAACCTCGTCCATAAAACACTCCTGGAAGAAAGCGAGATTGACGATCCCGAAGCTCGCAGTGCGGTCAGCCACCATGCTATCAGCCGATTGCACACCAGCATCACACCAGATAACCAGCGCTTACTCAAGAGCGAGGTCGGCGCACGCGCCATCATGGATTTGTCTCACTGGTACGAGGAACAGTGGCAACGCGCCATTGACTACAAAGCACAACTCATCGAACTGCTGGAGAACTCCAAATTCGGTGGGCGCGAGTACACACCATATGAAATTTACATGAAGGCGCTGTACGAATATTTCAGAGACGATCTGGATAGTGATGTTGCGCTGTCATCCATGCGTTCAGCTGTTGATTTAGCAGAATTTCAGGAGGACGCGGTACGTAAAGCCCGTCGTATCCTGGCACAGTATGACGGAGTGATCGTAGCGGATTCCGTCGGTCTGGGGAAGACGTGGATCGGGAAGAAGCTCTTGGAGGATTATGCCTATCACTTACGTCAGAAGGCACTGGTCATCTGTCCGGCATCGCTGAAACCTATGTGGGAGAACGAACTCCATAGTGCCTCTATCTCGACGTATGTGGTTACCCAGGAGCGCCTCGCTGTCGATGATTTCGACATCCGTGAGGTGGCTGACGTGGATGTGATTCTCGTGGATGAAGCCCACAATTTCCGTAACAGACGTGCTAAGCGCTATCTCCAGCTCGAAAATATCCTTGCTGCCAATGGTCGCCGTGGACGCGATGGCGGCCGTAAAAAGCTCATTCTCCTGACAGCGACCCCTATCAACAACAACATTTTCGATCTGTACAACCAGATTAATCTGTTCACCGGTAATGACCGCACTTACTTCGCCTCGGCTGGTATTGGCGACCTGTACACATACTTTCTGGCAGCCCGTCGGGAGTCCATTGAAGCAGGTAGTATCCGTATTTTTAACCTGTTGGAAGAAGTTGTCGTCCGACGGACACGTCAGTTCATCCGGCGTGCCTATCCGGAAGCCACCATTCGGGGGAAGAAAATCACCTGGCCTAGACGCCAACTCCACACCATCGAATACGATCTCGAGGCGGCCTACGAAGGCTTCTACAAGCACATCGTCCATAAAATTGAATTACTCAACCTCGCACACTACAGCCTGGAAAGCTATAAAAGGTCCGGGCAAGAGCAGGACGATTTCGAGCTTGGACGACAGGTGGCGTTGGTTGGGATCTTCAAAAGTCGCTTCTTAAAGCGTCTCGAATCGAGCATTGATGCGTTTCGTATTTCCATGCGTCGTGCCTTGGAATTCGTCAAAACCTTTGCGGAGTATGTGCAGGACGGCATTGTCCTCGATGCGGTATCCTTCCAGGTCGCCATGCGTCTGCTGGAAAATGATGATGAGGACGTAGACGACGTATCCCCGCATTCACGCGCTACGGAGATGGATGAAAGCGATGCAGCACGTCATATCATTGAGGCCCTCCCCCGCCTCGATGCGGACAAATATGACCGGCGTCGTATCCACCGTGCCTTACAAGAGGACATCGATGCACTGACTGACATCTGGCACGACATCAGAGACATTCATATCACGCATGACGCCAAACTCCAGCGGCTCAAAGTGCTGCTTGAAACCGATCTGCGTGGACAAAAGGTGATTATTTTTACGTACTATAAAGACACCGCCCGCTACCTCTACCAGGTTTTGATGAGCGACGAAAACAAGAGCTGGCGTGAACGTTTGGGCAATCCACACATGCGACGCATTGACAGCAATATTCAAACGACGGATCGCTCTCGCATCATCGTCAACTTTGCTCCGGTGGCCAATGGTTATCCCGACATTGTTGGCACAGATCGGGAAGTTGACATCCTCATATCAACTGATGTGCTCTCAGAAGGACAAAACCTGCAGGATTGTGGCTATCTCATCAACTACGATCTGCACTGGAATCCAACTCGCATGGTGCAACGTGCCGGGCGTATCGACCGCCTTGGCTCATCGTTCGACAGCCTGCATATCTACAATATGTTCCCTGAACGTGCGTTAGAAGATCTCCTCGGTCTGGTACGGAGTCTGACTGCGAAGATTGAAGTAATCAACCAGACAGGTTTCCTGGATGCCAGTGTACTTGGGGAGGTAGTTACACCACGTGATTTCAACACCCTCAAGCGCATTGCAGACGAAGATGAGTCGGTGATCGAGGAACAGGAATCTTTCCTGGAACTGGCAAGTAGCGAGGCGCTACTCGCAGAATTACAGAAAGTCTTGAGTACCGATGCCCAGCGCTGGCTAACTGACCTTGATGATGGTATTCACTCAGGGTTGGAACGTCGTGGCATAAAGGGCATGTTTTTCTATTTCACGGCTCCGCGAGACAGCGGACGCGCTCATTTCTGGCGCTACTATGATCTGGAGACACGCAAGATTATCGATAATCGCTATCACATCATGCAGATTATCGCTTGCAGCCCCGATACACCACGTTTTCCACCTCCCTACCAGGAAGTTGATGTTTTCGCAATACAGGATAATGTCATCGAGAGCATCCTGGGGGATGTTGCACAGCAGGAAGCTGCCGTCATTGTGAATAAACCTGTCTCTGAGGAACAAACACTGGTCTCTCAGGTGCTCCAAGGCCAACTGAACAATCCTGGGTTTGATCGCAAGGAACTGCGGGAACTGCGGCAATTCCTGAAACAACCTCTCGTTGGCGCATCGATTCAACAGTTACGCAAAGCTCTGCAGGCCTATAGCAGTACGAACGACATTCACGGGTTGATAGAGACTGTCCGAACACTGTACCAGCACCAGGGAGAGTTCCCTTCCAATGGTGCTGGCGACAAAAAGCCTGTGAGCAGAATCAAACGTGAGGATCTCAAGCTCGTCTGCTATGAGTATATCTACGCTTGAAGCGCAGTGGCAAAGCGGCAGTTTTACTTTCTATCCGTATCGTGTAGTGTGAGGTCAATATGCCTGAGTGGTTTGAGAAGGTGACGATTGGCGATGTGTTAGATCGTCTAGTACAGCGTTGTGGCGAGCGCGAAGCATTAACCTTTGCAGGGCAGCGGTGGAATTTTCAGCAACTCCAGACTGACAGTGACCAGGCAGCACGGGGGCTGATGCAGTGCGGTATTCAGCGTGGAGACAAGGTGGCCTTATGGCTCACGAACCGCCCTGAGTGGCTGCACATTCTGTTTGCCGTCGCCAAGATTGGCGCAGTCCTGGTCCCAATTAACACGCGTTTTCGCACCACGGATGTGGAGTATGTGCTGCGCCAATCCGATACACGCCTGCTGATTACCACCGATTATTCTGGCCCCATCGGGTATCTTGACATGGTGCGTGAGCTGATTCCCGAACTTGCTACCTGTACAACGCCGCAGGCGCTCCAAGCAGCGGCGTTTCCGGAACTGCATCAGGTCAGTGTCGTCAGTGCACGGACCTATCCTGGGACCTGGCGCTGGCAGGACGTTGTGGCGGCTGGGGCGTCGGTAGCAGCCGGGCAATTGGCGTCGCGTCAGCGTGCCGTCGACCCCGATGCCACTGTGCTGATGATGTATACGTCGGGCACCACCGGGTTCCCCAAGGGGGTGATGCATAACCACAATATGTTGCGCAATGTCACGGATGAGGCCAATCGTATGGCAGTGCGGCCGCGGGACGTGATCCTCATGTACCTGCCCCTGTTTCATGCCTTTGGGCTCTACGAAGGTCCCCTGATGTCCCTTGTCAGCGGGGCCAGACAGGTGCTCATGGAGCACTTTGATCCGGGTGAGGCGTTACGGCTCATTGCCAGCGAGCGAGTCACCATGATCCACGGTTTTGACACGCATTTTCAGGACCTCATGGAGCACGCTGCATGCGCGCACACCGACCGCTCCAGCCTGCGTACCGGCCTGCTGGCCGCCGGGCTGGCCAGTACTGAGCCAGTGGCACGCCGGGCGCAAAGGGTATTGTGTCATACCGTGAGCGGATGGGGTATGACCGAAGTGGGTGTTGGAGCGGCCCTGGGCTTTCCCACCGACACGGAAGACGACCGTTGCCTGGCCTCTGGAGCGCCGCTACCGGGATATGAGTTCAAGGTCATCGATCCCGCAACGGGACACCCCGTGCCATATGGAATTCCCGGAGAGCTGTGTTGCCGCGGGTGTGGGGTCATGCAGGGCTATTATAAAAAGCCAGAAGAGACAGCGCAAGCCATCGACGCCGAGGGCTGGCTCCATAGCGGCGATATGGCGATCATGCGCGAGGATGACACGATCCGTTTCCTCGGCCGGTACAAAGAAATGCTCAAAGTAGGCGGGGAAAACGTCGATCCTGTCGAAGTCGAAGCTCTGCTGCTGCAACATCCAGCGGTGCATCAGGTCAAGGTGGTCGGCGTGCCTGATCCCCGGTTGCAGGAGGTGGCCTGTGCCTGTGTGCTCCTGGAACCCGGAGCCCAGGCGGAACCAGAAGCCTTGATGGCCTTCTGTCATGGCAAGATAGCCAGCTTTAAGATCCCACGGTATGTCCTGTTTGTGAAAGAATACCCCATGACCTCCAGCGGCAAGGTCCAGAAGTTCAAGCTTCGTGAGAGCAGTATCGAAGCATTAGGTCTACAGTATCGCCCGTGAAGTGGCCCTCCGGGCTCGCGTGTACAGCCTGTGTGACAGGAGGGACGACATGGACTATTGCGTTGTCTTAGTCACCGTCAATAGTGAAACCGAAGGGAAGACGATAGCACGCGCGCTGGTCGAGGAGAGACTCGCGGCCTGTGTCAACATCATCCCGGGTCTCACCTCGATCTACCGATGGGAAGAAAAAATCTGTGAAGACAGGGAACTCCTTCTTGTCATCAAGACCCAGGGGCAGAAGGTGGCGGCGCTGCGCGACCGCATCGTGCACTTGCATAGTTATGCGGTACCCGAAGTGATTGCCCTGCCCATTGCTGAGGGATCGGCGCGCTATCTCGCGTGGCTCGATAGCTGTCTGACAGCCCCTTAAGCGGACGTAGCGAGCACCAGTCCATGATCAAGTCCGAACACGGGTGGCTGTGTCCCAGGGCGCATGACGGTGCTCGCCTTACAGCTAATCAGTGAGCGCGCTGTTGCGCGGCTTGGACCTTGGACCGAAGGGCTCTGGTTGAAACGGGCCATCGCGCCGCTGGAGGAAAGCCCGCATGCCGCCCTGTTGTCGCGCCTCCAGGAGATGCCGCTTAAAATCCTCACGCTGTGAGCTTTGGACCAGAGCCGACAGTTCCTCGTTGAGCATGAGGGCGTTGCGCAGACCCATCATCTCCAGGCCCCTAGTGGCCACTGCGAGGTTGAGTTTCACAGTCTCCGGAGAGACGAGGGCAATGCGCTCGACAATCCGGAAGCAGGTGTCAATGAGGTCGTCTTTGGGGACAATGTCATTAATGATGCCAATGCGCAGCGCCTCCTGGGCGTCGATGTGGTCGCCCGTCAAGGCATACCGGAGCGCGTGCTTGTAGCCGGCGTTGAGGGTCCAGAAGAAGTTTGTGTTGGAGATCATGCGCACCTCGGGCTGCGCGAAGACAGCATCTTCGGAGGCGTAGGTCATGTGACATGCCAACGCGTACCAGGACCCACCCCCCATGCACCACCCGTGTACGGCTGCGATCACAGGTTTCGAGAGCTCCCAGATCTGCAACAGTTTCGCCGTCTCAGCATGCGAGCGCGTACGCCAGGTGTCGAGCACCTCGGCGGCGCTCTGGCCCTGCGGCAGGCCAGCGGGCCAGACCGTCTCGGGCCGCTCACCAGCAATATCATAGCCGGAGGAGAAGGCACGGCCCATGCCGGTCATGACAATGGCACGCACCTCAGGGTCTTGCTCCGCCTCATCGAGGGCCTCTGCGAGTTCATGCTCTAGCTGGCGGCTGATGGCATTCAGCGTCTCTGGACGATTCCAGGTAATGAGCACGCCTTGGCGCTGCTTTTCGTACAGGATCGTATCATAGGTCGACATGATGGTCTCGCCTCCTGTATGGGTGGTGCTTGTCAGCGGAACTGTGGTATGACCTGGCGGGCTATGCCCTCCATAAGCCCTCGTATCCGTGCCACGTCGCCCGTGTTCAACGCCAGCACGACATGGTCCACACCGGCGCTCTGGTAGGCCCTGATACCGGCAATCATCTGATCCATGTCCTCACCGGGGAGGCGGGAGCGGTTCTGCGCCCTCTGGCTCGACGCCCTGCCGTGCGCTTCCACCTCAACCCGTATCGACATGGTCAGGGCATTCGGGTCGCGTCCAGCGTCGCTGGCCAGCTTGCGCACCTCCTCACGTCCTGCCCTGAACTCCTCGGGGGACATGCCAGAGGGATGCCAGCCATCGCCCATGGTGGCGGCACGGCGCATGGCCCCTGGACTGGAACCGCCAATCCATAAAGGGATATGAGGCTTTTGCAAGGGTTTGGGGGAGAACTTGAGGTCAGAGAAGTGCCAGCGGCTACTGTGATAGCTGGGGTCCGGGTTCGTCCACAACTCCTTCATGACTGCAATGCACTCGTTGGTGAGCGCACCACGTTGCCGGAAAGGCACTCCTAACGCCGCAAACTCCTCGGTCATGGCCCCGACGCCTACCCCCAGCGTGACACGCCCGCCGGACATGTGGTCCAGAGTGGCAGTGTATTTGGCCAATTCCACTGGGTTATGATAGGGCAGGACCAGCACCGACGTACCCAATGTCACCTGTCGGGTGGTTGCTGCCAGGCATGACAGGGTCGCGAGAGGATGATAATACGGTTTATCGTCAAGGCGCTCCCGGATGTAGCCATTGTTAAACAGGTGGTCCATGACCCAGAGGGAGTCGTAGCCCAACTCCTCGGCTACTGGCCCCAGAGCCAGGACCTGCTGTGGATCTTCTATGCCCCAGTTATTGGGAATGGTCACGCCAAATTTCATAGGTTCCTCCCACGTAGGCCGCAAAACGATTACAAACAAGCGCTGCTCTCGGTGGCCGCGGCACATGGTACCACTTTCGCACAGCGGAAGCGAACACTGGC
>JBMDXC010000145.1:0-2696 GCA_048594805.1 Candidatus Entotheonellaceae bacterium
TGCGACGTTGCGGATTTTATAGAGAAAGGCCCTCCACTGGCGGAGTTATCGGCTGTGTAAAAGGTGGGACACACTCCGTAATTCGGTGGAATGTGGATTTTCCTGGATGTTTCTCGGGGATATCGCCCCTGAGCCCTACAAATTGCCTTGAAATATCAATGGATTGCAGACAGCCCTTGAACATGGGTTATGAAGTATTTATAACTGTTATAAACCTTGCAACCCCTCAGAAGGTCTCCTCAGAGCTAGCTCCGAATTATTAACCCTAGTCCAAACACTCATGCATTTGGACTGGAAGAAACAAGGCAAGCATCAGGGCATCTGCCCCCTCATACACACGTCGGGGAGCTTTACATCATTCTTTCTCCCTGTCCCTGTGAGTAGCCCAGAAACATGGCTGTTTTCGGATGCCTGCTCCGCAAAAATGATGCGAGATTACCCGCTGTGTGTATCAGAGATTGAAGTCGACATAGTCGTAGTGTGTCTCCCTTCGGCGTACAGGTGCCAACACTTCATTGTTGAAAAAAGACTTGACTTCCATTGCAACAATTGTATTATTTGCACTTAATAAGTTTTATCAAAACTTTATAACTCTTTATAAAGCACTATGACGGCAACAACAATTGCGATTGCGACCCACAAAGGTGGTACTGGCAAAACTGTGACGGCCATGGCTTTGGGGGCAGCCATAGCTCGTGCGAATCAGCAATGCCTTCTCGTTGATCTCGACCCACAGGGCCACTCAACCTTGGGTCTCGGTGTTGAACTCGACGATACGACACCCACACTGCGGGAGTTTTTCCACGAACCGCCATTGCCTCTGAGTCGTGTAATCCGAGAGACCCATATCACAGGCTTGCACCTTGTCCCCTCGAATATCCGCCTTGCGCGGGTCGCCCAGGCCTTGTACATGCGGCCAAAACGCGAGGAGATCCTCAAACGAGGCCTACATCCTCTCCGTGATCAGTATGCCTTCATCGTGCTGGACTGTCCCCCCTCTCTCGGCGCCTTGACCGAAGCGGCGATTGCCGCGGCGGATCTCATTGTCATTCCGTGCCAGATGGAAGCACGGGCGGCCGACGGTCTGGTGGACCTCTTGGAGGTGATTGGTCTCATCAAAGGGGAAGAGTTTGACGACTGGCGCATCCTCCTCACTCGCGTCGATAGTCGCAAAACAACTACAAACCAGGCAGTGATGGCATCGCTCGCGCCTTGGGACAGCAAGATTTTCAAGACCACCATCCCCCAATCGGAAGCGCTGAACCAAGCCCAGATCGCACGCACGGATATCTATAGTTTCGAGCCGAAGAGTCGCGGCGCGCTGGCCTATGCAGCGTGCGCCAAGGAGATAATGCGATATGGCCGATAAAAAGAGCCGCCTCTTGGAACGTGCCACGGCCACGGTACGTCAGCCGAGGCCAGACCGCCTCCTGGAGCCTCGTGATCAAAAGAAGGGGTACAGAGTGGTGGCCGTCAGCCTCTATACACCAGAGGCGGAGTGGATTGATCACATCACGCAGGTCCTCCAGCGGGCGGGGAATCCTAAGGCGAACCGCTCGTTGGTCATCCGTGAAGCCATCTCCCAACTGCAAGAACATCTTGCCGGAAAAAGTCCGGAGGAGGCGCTCCACTACTTCATCGAGCGTCAGGTCAGGCGCACCAACGCGCCATGATTTCTTAATTTTTATAAACACCTAATAAGTGTTTATAACCTAATATCTATATCGTGAGTGTGCCCTGATGTGTTCGGTCCAGAGCCCGTCTCAGCGAGACGGCCGTCTCGCTCTTGACCCCGTGGAGAAAGGACGCCCATGGTCGACCATACGTCCGGAGTGCAGCGTAGTGTCAAGGTGCGCGGGAAGGATCTGAATGGTAAAGTCGTCGTGCTCGATAAAACATTCCCGAATCAGCTTACCCTCTTTCAAACGTTCCTACCTGAAGAAGACCCCGAGGACAAGTATTCTAATACTATTGAGCTGTATGATGCCATTCCCAAATACTTTTCCAATGCCAAGATCATGGACGTGATGCGGGAAAATGGGAAGTATCTCCCCACCCTCGAACGCGTCTTTCGGTATCGCAATGAGTTCTACAAGGTCCACATACGCCCAGCACGCATCCAAGACCGATCCGGGAAGCACAAAGAGTATTATCTCACCAGCCGAGAAGAGCTCGTCGAAGAGGCCTTACGGAAGATTGCCTGTGATCAGATGAACGGCGTCTATTTGGACAATCAAGCGGGTGTCCAGTTCACGCTGTATGAACTGAAACAGGAGCTCAAAAGCCGTGGACATGATATCAATCTTCCCAGTCTGGTGGATGCACTCCGCATCTGCAGCGGTGTCTTATTAAGTATCTGGCGTGACAACGGCAAACTCCTTGTCGAATCGGCCATTTTTCCGACGCTCCTCTTAGCCAGCAAGCAGGATTGGCTGGCAAGCCCGAGAACTACCCGGTGTTATGTCCAATTTCACCCATTAGTAACGCACTGCATGAGCTGCTTAACTTATCGACAGTTTGACTATGACGCCCACATGCGCTACACGCACCGTTTGTCACGGTGGCTCCATAAGCGCTTGGCCCATAATTATACGCAAGCGGGTTTCCTCCACCCGTACACGATACGTCTGAGCACCATCCTGCGTGATAGCGGGACATACCAGTCACCCCGGGCACATAATAACGCACGGCAGGTT
>JBMDXC010000146.1:0-4755 GCA_048594805.1 Candidatus Entotheonellaceae bacterium
TGATACTATGCCTGCTCATCCCCCCCTCATCCTCATTCATGGCTCGGCGAATTCTGCTGCTGTCTGGGGGTTCTGGCAGCAGGCGCTCGCGGAGCAGGGGTGGCCATCGTATGCTATTGATTTGCGTGGGCACGGGCAGAGTGGGTCGAAGAGGAGTATGGCATCACCAGTCGCAACCCTGACGAGCAGCCGGCAATGCCTGACCTGGACCGCGAGGAGCGTATGATAGCCCTGGCTTCGCTCGGTCGTGAATCGCGGCTAGCACGAGACGAGCGACAACGAGGCATTGTCATCGAAGCGCTCCCCTGCCCGCTCCTCATCGTCACAGGAACCAGGGATAGAGCATGGCCGCGTGAACGCTACAACAACCTCTGGCTCACGGCCGATTACCTCAGTGTGGAAGGGGCGTCACATGGGGGGCTCGTACTGCAGAGACGCGCGCTCAGCTCGATGCTTCCTCAAGTGCTGCACTGGATCGCACAGCATACATGACACGTACACGCTTTGGGTGTACACTGCCCAGCGTTCTAGAGCAGCAGAGGACACCCAGGTACGACAAGGAGGGTAGAAACCATGCGCGTCGTCAAACTCAACGCACTGCCCGAAGAACCTCTGGGCGAGGCCACCCCTATTGCCGGATGGACCGGCGGAGCGGTGACACGGACACGGCAAACCATCATCCCTGATAATGCCTCCGACGACTATCGCTGTAGCGTAGTCAATTTTAGTCCTGGCGCCACGACCGGGTGGCATGCTCATACCTGCGATCAGATTCTTGTCGTCACGGCTGGCAGCGGTATCGTGGCGACTGAGCACGAGGAGCGTGAGATCACGGTGGGGGATGTGGTGCATATCAAGGCCGGCGAGAAACACTGGCACGGCGCCAAGAAGGATACGACGCTGTCCCACATCACGATCACAACGACTGGCAGTCAGAGTCGCCGGTGATATCCAGAGGGAGAGAGGGGGAAGATCTCGTCAGGGGAGGTTTTTTCAACTGTCTGTTAGAGCATGACTTATATCCCCTCCCTCTGAATGGGGGAGGGTTAAGGTAGGGGAAAAATAGGCTGTAGTAGCCTACGATAAGCAGCACCCCGCTCCTTCGTGCCATGCCCCACGCTCAAGAGTGCATTCGGTAATTCTTATGGAGGACAATCGTATTCCTGAGCAACAAGAGATTTTACAGGCCATAGAGAACTACACGGGTCTGAAAATTAACAGATGCACACCTGCCGAATGCTCCCAAACCCTGGATCCAATGTCCCACCGCTAAGCCTCACCATCCCTTTTCCTTGTGACTCATTAGGTTTATAAGTAGCTGAGAAACTTTCCTGATATGTTATTATAGGATACGTTATATACTCTCTATTCCGATGCTATAAAAGAATCACCGACTGTGCTCCCGAACCGAACGGGCAGCGACGGCACTACATGGTAGATTGGTTCGCCGAATGACTGGCGCGTCTGGGGGATCGTAACCATCGCGTACCGCTCTTGGAGGCTGCAGAGTGAGATATTTTCGAGGCCATCGATACGATGCCGGTACAGGATAGAAGCCAAACGGACCTTGCCCTGGTGAACCAATCGGTCCTCCGTCTGACCAGGAGACGTAACTGATGAGAGTTCGTTTGCCATCTTTGTTCTCCATCAGGCCTGCTGCCCTGACACTCGGCACCATCCTTGTCGTGGGTATGCTCTACGTTTCTGGCACCCCCTTTGTCGACTTGATCGAATTGAAAACCTACGACCTCCGTCTGCTCTCGCGTGGGCGGGTACGCCCCTTCCCTGCTGTCGTGCTAGCGGTGATCGACGAAAAAAGCCTGGCGACGGAAGGGCGTTGGCCCTGGCCCAGGTCCAAACTCGCGGCCCTGGTGGACATGCTGTCGCGCGATGGGGCCAGAGTCATCGGTTTCGACATGGCTTTCTTGGAGCCGGATGAGAACGCCCAAAATGATCTGGCCCTGGCAAATGCCATCAAACAGTCGTCCGCTGCTGTCGTCCTGGGCTATTTCTTTTTTATGAGCCCAGCCGACCTCCATTACGGGCTTGAACAGCAAGCCATAGACCAACAGCTCAAGTATATCAGTGCTGCAAAATACCCATCCGTCCTGTATAGAGGACACGGCACGGCTATGGTGCCATTTTTGCGGGCCTATGCCCTGAAGAACAATCTCGAAATGTTCACCGCAGCAACTGCCTTCTCAGGCTATCTCAGTCTACGGAGTGATCAGGATGATGTCGCGCGCCGGATACCGCTTGTCATACAGGGCGGCGAAGAGATCTTCCCGCCTCTGGCGGTCTGGTGTGCCTGGCACTACCTGGAAAAGCCACCGCTGACGGTGCAGGTTGGGCGCTACGGGGTGGAAGGGATACAGATGGGCAACCGGTTTATCCCCACCGACAAACATGGGCAACTGCTCATGAACTACCTGGGTCCCCCGAAAACTTTTCCGCATGTTTCCATCAGCGAAATCCTCGGTGGCAAGCTCCCCAGCGGCATGTTTACCAATAAAATCGTGCTGGTTGGGGCCACCGCCGTGGGCACCCATGACCTGCTGAGCACCCCCCTCAGCCCTCTGTATCCCGCGGTAGAGGTGCATGCTACGGTCATCGACAATATATTGACTCAAAGCTTCCTCACGAGGCCCAAATGGCCGAAGACCTACGACCTGCTCGCCATCATAACATTGGGAGTCCTGATCGGTATTACCCTGCCGTGGATGGGGGCTCTCAAGGGGCTGTTGTGCGCAATGGGACTGGGCGTGTTGTACCTGGTCATTGCCTGCTGGTTGTTTGTCCATGCCGGAGTGTGGCTCACTCTCGTCTACCCCTTGTTGGCTCTGTCGACGAACTATCTGGGGCTTTCCTTCAATAGTATAGCGCAGCACTTGCACCAAGCCTTTCGCGACCTGCAGAGCGAACTAGAGGAGCGCCAGCGAGCTGAGGAGGCTCTGCGCCAGAGTGAAGCCCACTACCGGGCCCTGGTAGAAGGATCACTCCAGGGCATTGCAATCGTCAAGAGGGACGGGACACGTGCCTTTGCCAACTCTGCCCTGGCCCGCATGTGGGGTTATAAAGGACCAGAAGAACTGGTTGGGAGAAGTATTTGGGAACACATCGCACCTCACGAACTCTCACGCTTCCAGGCTGCTGTCGAGGCCCATCTGCGGGGCGAGCCAGCCCCTCTGCACGATGAATACCAGGCGGTAAAAAAGGATGGGACGCTCATCTGGGTTGAACGTCTGGCGTCTCTTATGACGTTGAACGGAGAAGCAGTAATCCTGGAAGCCTATATCGACATCACCGAACGCAAGCGTCTCGAAACACAATTGCGCCAGGCTCACAAAATGCAAGCCATCGGTACCCTGGCAGGGGGGATCGCCCACGATTTCAACAATATTCTCACAGCCATCCTGGGCTATACCGAACTGGCTATGGAGGAGCGGAAGCAGGACAAAGTCCTGGGAGGGTATCTGCAGGGAGTGCTCACCGCCGGGCACCGCGCCAAGGACCTCGTGCAGCAGATCCTCGCCTTTAGCCGTCAAACCGAGGTCGCACGTACCCCGATTCAAGCCCACCTCCTGATCAAGGAAGTCCTTGGGCTGCTGCGAGCTGCTCTGCCATCAAGTATTACCATACAGCCGGTCATTGACCCCTATGCCGGAGCTGTACTGGCCGACCCAACGCAGATACAGCAGGTAGTACTCAATCTCTGCACAAATGCGGCCCATGCGATGCGCGAGTCTGGCGGCGTTATTGAGGTACACCTGGAGCCTGTTGACCTGCCGACTGACTATACTACCGCCACCGCAGTTCTCAGGGCAGGACCGTATGTGCGACTGATAGTCCGTGATACCGGTGATGGCATGGCACCTGAGATTCGGGAACGCATCTTCGAGCCCTTCTTCACCACCAAGAGTATCGGAGAAGGGACTGGTATGGGTCTGGCGGTGGTGCATGGTATCGTTACCAGCTATGGGGGGGGCATCACTGTGGAGAGTGCTCCCGGCCAGGGCACGACGTTTGCAGTGTATCTGCCCCGCCTTGTTGCGCCTACCACGTCCACGGTCGACACAGAGGAGCCGCTGCCCGGGTGGCATGAGCGCATACTGTTGGTCGATGACGAGGAGGCCCTGGTGCGCCTGTGGCAAGCGGCGCTAGAACATCTGGGCTATAGCGTCGTAGTATGCACAAGCAGTCCTGCGGCGCTGGACGTCTTCCGTGCGGCGCCGCAGAGTTTTGACGCAGTCATTACGGACTATACCATACCTACCATGACCGGTGAGGTATTGGCCCATGAGTTGCGACGCATTCGTCCGGACATTCCCATCATTCTCTCCACGGGTTTCAGCGACACCATGACGGCGGAGAGAGCCCGAGTCTTAGGAATTAATGCCTTCGTCTTGAAACCTTTGGGGGTCCATGACCTTAACCTCACGATCCGCCGAGTGTTGGCGCAGCGTATGGCGCAGGAGACGTGAGCCTGTCAGAGACACACGAAGGAATTCGTCAACGACAATATAAAAGAGCAGCCCATTACACCATGCGGGTGTGACGTGATCATACGGGACCTGTTGTATCTTGTCCACGCGGGCAGTATGATGGGGCCAAACCAATAATGAGACCTTCGGGAGATGGGGGAGCGACGATGAACCGCTTCGAATACCGAGAAGCCCGGACGGTGCAGGAGGCCGTCGAGATGATGCGTCAGGAGGCAGGCGCACGGATTGTGGCCGGGGCAACCGACGTCTTGAT
>JBMDXC010000147.1:0-10507 GCA_048594805.1 Candidatus Entotheonellaceae bacterium
TGATGCTCTAAAAAGCCTGCAGGAGGGCACAACGCTGGAGGAACTCAGGGAGTTGCAAGCCCCACCGGAGCTGTTGCGGGCCGTAAACCGCACCGAGGAATTCAGGCAGTGGCAGCAGGAATACCTGCCTTCCTGAGGCTACAATGTGGGCACTTCTCTGGCCCTATCCCGCTCAGGACTCATGAGAGCCCATGTCGAACACCGTAAAGAGAAAGGCATAGATATCCCGCAGTTCATCAATGACTTTGCTGGTCGGCTTGCCAAGGCCGTGGCCGGTCTCCTTGTCCATACACAACATAATGGGGTTTGTCCCTGCATCTGCCGCTTGCAGGGCGGCAGCAGATTTCAGCGCGTGTGACGGGACCACGCGATCATCGGTGTCGGCAGTAGTGATGAGCGTGGGGGGATAGGCCACCCCGGGAGTGATGTTGTGCAGCGGTGAGTAGGCATGCAGAAATGCAAAATGTGCCGGGCTGGTTTCGGCATTGCTATATTCATTGATCCACAATCGACCAGCGGTAAATTTGTGATAGCGTAGCATGTCCGTCACGGGCCTCTCGACACCACGGCCCCAAAGAGTTCTGGCCGCTGCAGCATGCAGGCCGCTAGCAGAACTGGTGCGCTGTCGAGCGTCGCTTGCCTATAGAACACATCCTGGTGTTGCAACCCGGTATTTTTCCAGAAAAAGTACTGGGTGCCGGCGCGGGTAGCTCCACAGTTAACGATACTCTGCTGAAAATAGCCCCGCTGTTTTCATAGGCGGTGGAGAGCCCTAGGTCATGGATTACTGCTGGCGAATTTATTGGGTATCCATTTCAACGCCATAGGCTAATGTTTATGGATAGGCCTAGCTTTGGCTCCCCAACTTCCAAAAGCCGTATCCCAAATGGAATGTGAGACCTTTCTGATTTCGCCAACAGTATCGTTTAGCGGGGAGCTACCCCGGCGCGCCGTGGCACGGAATAACGTGGATAGTTCCACAGCTCGGTCAGCCGCGTTTTGATAGGGTCTCTGGTAGGCATGGCCGCGAGCCATGTCGAGGTCAACTGGTGCTGCGCCTCTAGCCAGGCCTGCGTCTCTGGAGCCTGCAAGTCTTCTAACTAGCGATAGGGATCAGTGACGGGCGTGCTATGGTAGTTGTCGACCACCGCGTCTCTGTGGGTGGGAGGATAGAGGAACTGTGGGGAAGCTGGGCGTGGCATAGTTTGTCCTCCTCGCAAGGTGCACGCCATAAGTGTAGCACGTTTCCTAGGAGGTCCAACCAATGTGTCCAGGAGCATGCAGTATCAGAGGTCTTCTACCCACTACACTGGGATGGCTTCGCGTTCCATCTCCACCTTCGAGACACGGTATCCGGCGCGTTCGACATCGCAGATCGCTGAAGAGATAGCAGCCTGTAATGATTCGGCAGGACGCGCAAACAGGAGCTCTATGCCGTCAGTATGCCCACGGATCGACGCATCGGTGCATCCTGCGGGACACTGTCCCGAGGACATGCATATTGCGCTGGTCGAGCAACTCCAAGACCTGAGTCCCCCGGAGGCACGGGTCGTCTTGCTCGGCGATGGGGAATTTGATGGGACCTAGTTCCAGAAGGCCATACAGGACTGCTGCTGGTCTTATGTCGTGCGGACGGGAAGCCACATCACCGTCAAGTGGGATGGCGAGCACTTCCGGTGCGAGACCGTGACCGCGTGCAGCAAGCCTGGGACCGTGGTCGAGTTGCGGGATGTCCGCGTGACGCAGGAAGCCTATGGCCCGCTGATGCTCCTCTGTTGCTGGGCCAAAGGGTAGAAAAATCCGCTGTATTGGCTCACGAATATGGACTCGGCAGACGAGGCGTGCCGTTTGTATGCGAAACGTTTTCGGATTGAAACCTTTTTCGCAGACCAGAAAAGTCGTGGCTTCCATCTGCATCAATCGCATCTGTCAGAGCCCACGCGTCTCAAGCGTTTATTGATGGTAGCCTGCTTCGCCTCCATCTGGATCATCTATCTCGGTGCGCTGTGTGAGCAAGACGGTTGGGTCAGTATGATCCATCGGAGCGACCGCTGTGACCTCAGTTTGTTCCAGCTCGGACTGCGACTGCTTGACTACTTGTTGAGTGAAGACTACACGATTCCTGTGGCTTTCTCTATTGCAATGTAGACTTTAAAAAATGTCTGGTAGAGAATCGCCTGCTGGCACAGATGCGCATCACCGCAACAACTCCGGAAGCATATCGCTTGTTCTCCAACAGCTATCCAGCTGAAATCGAACGCATGCACGCGGAAGTGCTGGCCTACCTCAAGCGTCACGCCAGCGAACCTGTCCCAGCCGAAGCTGCCTGAGTGCTCTGTATATCTGATGCTCTATACCTGGCTCGGCCGGCGGCTGAGATAGTACAGCCCAGCCAGCGGCACAATCGCCAGCGAGACCAGGGCCATCGCCACGAACACGCTCTGCAGCCCCATGGCATCCCCCACAAGGCCATACAGGCTAGGGCTGATAGCACCGGAACCAAGATAGATCGTGAAGTACAGTCCGTAACCACGTGAGCGTTTGGTGCTGTCGAACAGGTCAGCCACGCCATCGAGCAAGACCGAAGAGGTGCCATTAAGAAAGAATCCGAGGCAGAAGAGCAAGGGCAGCAGCCACATCTGATCCACGGGAAGAAGGGCGATGAGACACGCCCCGGTGAGCACCTCGGTAAGTATGATCATGGCCGTCGTGCCCAGCTTATCGGCCAGGATGCCACAGCCCAGCTTGCCGATTGCCCCGCCGGCAAAGATGGCCGTCAGCATGAGGCTGGCGGAGACTTCCGACACACCTTTGGCCATGAGCAAAAACGGCACGAAGGTGAGAAGCGCATTGCGGACGGAGCCATCGAGGACGCCAATGCTGAGCACGCTGGCAAACGTGGGGGGCGACAGAATACCCCAGCCTTTGGTCGTAGCCACTTGCGCCTGCCGGACGGCGCGCTGACGCTGGTCCTTATGGCGCAAGGCATACCAGAAGACCGCGGAAAAGAGTAGAGACACTGCCCCAAGAGTAAACAGACTCCAGCGCCAGCCGTACCAGGCCAGACTGAGCGCAAATACAGCCGGCACCACCAGTTTGCCAAGATCCCCGGCAAAATTCAGGACCCCCAGGGCGCTGCCGCGCTTGCGCCCCTCGTACTCGCGTGACACGAACGCCGAGGCGACCGGGTGCTGCACACTGCCACCAGCGCCAGCACATAACGTCAGCATAAGTACCTGTAGGAACGAACTCGCTATACCGATGATCATGAATCCCGCCGCTACCCAGGCCATGCCCAGGGCCAGGAACATGATATCACCAAAGCGCTCGGCCAGCATGGCCATCGGCAACTGTAAGGCGGTGGACGAACCCGTCAGGGCAGTTTTGAGGAAGCCGACCTGCGTATAGGACAGGTGAAATTCTTTGGCAATGAGAGGCAGGACAGGATAGATGGCCACAAAACAGCCATCGTTGACCAGATGCATGATGGCGTTGGCGATGAGAGGACCGTGTTCCTTACGCACGCTAGTGCCACGAGTCGAGAGTCGGGCGATGACACCGCGCTTCACTGTAACCTGCATGATGTTACCCCTTGTATCGAATAGCATGCTGCTGCGTAGACTCATGCGCATGGGCTGCGTTCCAGGCTACTTTCCTATGTCTCTGACTCTAAAGGAGCCATGCTATAATGTGAAGCAATTATTTGGAATCAATTCACAAACGTTAAAGTTATAGGTCTGCTTGCATGTATTCCTACCATCTACGGGTTTTTCACGCTGTGGCCAAACACGGGGGCTACGCCCGGGCAGCGCGGGAAGAGCTCTTCATCAGCCAGCCAGCGGTAAGTAAACATGTACAGGCCTTAGAAGCGGAGGTAGGGGCCAAGCTGTTTTGCCGGGTTGGCAAACGACTGGAACTCACGGAGGCCGGCGCTCTCGTACTGCAATGTGCCGAACAGATGCGCCTCCTGAATGAGGAGACTCGTCGTGCGGTGCGCGAACTGCAAGGATTGCAACGCGGCACACTGCGGGTGGGGACCTCGACCACAGCGGGGACCTACCTCCTACCGCTCAACCTGGCGGCCTTTGTGCAGCGCTATCCTGGCGTCACATTGGCCCTGGACTTTACGAACAGTCAGAGAGTGATGGCAGGCATGCTGGAACGCCAATGGGATCTGGGAGTCACAGGGAACATGGTGGAGCATCCCCAGCTCGAGGCCTACCCCTATTACACCGACTCACTCGTCCTTATTGTCCCGCCCTATCACCGGTTAGCAGCGCTGTCCACCGTGACTTTAGCAGCTCTGGCCCATGAAGCCTGGGTGCTGCGTGAGCCAGGCTCGGCGTCGCGTCACGTTGCTGAGCGGGCCTTGAGTGTGCACCAGGTGCCGTGGCAACTCCGTCTGGCCTTGCCCAGCAATGAAGCAATTAAGCAGGCGGTCATGGCCGGGGTAGGCATTGGCATGGTCTCACGTCTAGCAGTCACGTCAGAGGCACAGGATGGGCGACTCCGCATCGTGTCGGTCTGCGACTTCCAGGTCGAGCGGCAGTTTAGCATTATCCGACGCAAAGATGCCCGACTCCCTGCCCCGGCAGAAGCCTTCCTCAGCCTCCTGTACCGACCAGGTTGATGGGGAAAGCCTGTCTCCCGGAGGCGTATGCGTGGATGAATCATCTCTATGTGGGGTGATGAAGGAGTGAAGAAACAGCCAAGCGCTAGGGGCGGCCCTGTTGCATTCCCTCTGTGCCCCAGGGTCCTCTCTACTCTTCCAGCCACATGCCGAAGGGACGCAGGCTATCGACGTGATCAAAGATGATCTTCATTGCGCCTGTAATTGGGATAGCGAGGATCAATCCCATGGCACCCCAGAGCCAGCCCCAGACGAGCAGGGCGATCGTCACCACCAGAGGGTTGAGCTTGAGACGTTTACCGATTACTTTTGGGAAGAGCACGTTGATCGCAAACATATCTAAGCCGAACACAACAGCGGCCACGGCAATTATCCCTGGACCTGAGAGCGTGCCAATACCGGCAGCGAGCGGCGGCAGCATGGCCAGGATAGTGCCAAGATATGGTATTAGACTCAAGAACCCGCTGATAAAACCCAGAAAGTAAAAGTATGGGATCTGGAGTAAGCTAAATGCCAGCACGCAACCGCCGGATACGAAGAGGGCACAGAGCAGATTGCCGACAATGAAGCCGTGCAACATTGAGGCTATGGCACCAAGAGTGTCATTGACAGTACGGCGGTTTTCAGGACTGAAAAGCTTGACAGTGGCGAGGCGCATCCGGTCTTTCCAGCTCAACATGAAGTAGACAAGAAACGGTATAAATGACAGCGCAATCAACAGCTCGGTGAGGCCGCTGGCACTGTTGGTCAGCCACTCCGTCCAGGTGCTCTGTGTTCTCACCTTCACCGCTTCTCTTTCCTGCTCGCTCTCTGGCAGCATAGTCTCGGTGGTCTTCTTCAGCTGCTCGGTGTGTTGGCGGAACTGCAGCATGGTCTCACGGAGCTTGTAGGAATACTTTGGCAGGTCGTCCAGAAATGTTATGGCTTTGTTATAGGAAAAGTGGCACACACTGTACACACTGCCGAGCAAGAGGGTGAGCGCCAGAAACGAGCCGACGGCCCGTGGCACACGCCACCGCTGGAGGTGCCATACAATGGGCTCTAGAATGAACGCCAGCAGCAGCGATGAGGCGATCGTGATCATCACCAGTTTAGCGATGTAGCAGACAGCGAGGACAGTCGCTACAGCGATGACGACCTGGGCTACGGACCCTGCTGCAACGTGCGTCAGCAGATCGCTAGATATTTCTGCCTCCTGTTGTACCTGATTTAAAGGTTCGATAGATGGCCCTGGCTCATGCCTTTGAGACGACATGGGTGCTTTCCTATACATAGAGCGCTCCTGCTGACAGCCGACCTCATCGCCAAGCCAATGCCTCCGATGCTGTGACTCAAACATTAAACAGTATAGTCCGGCTGGCATTGCAGTAGCTCTGCGACAAGGTGCTGAGATCGACACCCAGGGCTACGCCGATGTGCTCGACTGTAGGGTCTAACAGGTCTGCAACACGCATCGATCCTCCTCATGTCGTGAGCTGTCTGAGCACGGCACTTAGTGCAGAACGCCCTGGGTAGAGACATGCAGAGGTGGCCTGTCGAGCAGCAGCGGACACCCTATTGGCAAGCAGGGCTAGCGGACTTTGAAAAGGTTCAGCAGAATCATCCCAACCGGTACCCCAAGTAACTAGAGGCCAAGAGCGCGCATAAATTTTCTCCTTAGCGTACGCATATAGTATTCATGCTAATACAGACTCCCGTCCTAGACTGTACGACTGCAATATTCCTGCCATCCAAGTGCCCGAGCGTGCACATAGAAAATCAAGAACCCTGCGCTCGAGCCTAGAGTAACATGCCAGGGTCTGGCAGAGGGTATGGAACATACACCTGCCTCCTCAAAGCCTGTATCCACCTCGGTCATTATCCGTTTAAGAGAGGTGCACAACCATGCTCTCCCAAAATGAGGTGTGCATGTCAATTTGAGAGGGTTAGAAGTGCCGAGGTGATAAGGACTTTTCTCTGGCGTGCGCCGTGTAGTTTTGCTTCATAGAAGAGGCGTGGTGCCAGGCATCTTCTGGTATAGAGGTTGCATAGTGCAAGAGTAGCAGGAGCACAAGACGCTGCTGGCAGCGTCCTGAGGAGCAGTTGGCAGGCTCTCGCCAGCGGCATTACACACCAACCATGTATTTGGGGCCCCCTGCACAATAGAGGGTGTGATGCAGGAGCGCGGAGGAAGGATATGATCCAGAGAAGCGTATGGCAGAGGCTAGCCATTGGTGTGGCCGCTGGGCTGGCCGGGACGGTGGCGATACAAGGGCTACAAGCCATAGGCCAGCATGTGAGGCCCCAGAGCATGCCACCGCTGCGGCAAGACCCTGGTGAGTTTATGATCCAGAAGGTGGAGGAGCACATAGTGCCAGCCCTGCGCAGAAGGATATCACCGCCTATCGAAAACATAGCGGCGCAATCGTTAGCCCTGGGGTATGGTGCTACGTGTGGGGCTTTATACGCAGCCTTGCGCCCACAGGTGCAGAGTCTGCTCGGTGACGGTACGGTTCTCGGGGTAGTCACATGGGCTGCTGGATACGTAGGGTGGTTGCCTGCCACCGGCCTGATGCCGCCCATAACACGACATACTGGAGAGCAGATTCTGGGGGCAGTCGCGGGGCATATCCTGTTTGGCATCACGACTGTCGGACTCTATCGGTTCCTCCATCAAGCAGTGTAAATCAGCCCACACAACATGTATCTGAGCAGCCTGCCGTGCGATCTATCTAGCGCGCAGGGATCGCGAGCAGGCAGCAGCGATGCATAGTATAACGCCGCGTCGCGTATGTGCTCCGGGGTCAGCCGAGCTGCCACGGTGTGCATGCGGTGGGCATAGTCTTTGAGAGCATTCCTGAAGAGACGCTGTGCTCTCAGAGAAATCTCACGAGGAGAAATCCACAGAAAGGATTCTGTCATGCAGCTACATGGAAAACGTGTCGCCATTTTGGCTGAGAATCTGTACGAAGATCTTGAGTTGTGGTACCCGGCGTTGCGGCTTCGCGAGGCTGGGGCTGAGGTCACTATTGTGGGTAGTGGTAAGGACACCTATACGTCAAAGCACGGCTACCCCGTGCAGGCCGACACCGGGGCTGAGGACGTACGGGTGGCCGATTTTGACGCCGTGATCATTCCTGGGGGATATGCCCCGGACCATATGCGCCGTCATCCTGCCATGGTTGCGCTGGTGCGAGAAGCCTATCAGCAGGAAAAGGTAGTCGCGGCAATTTGTCATGCGGCTTGGATGCTGATATCCGCTGGCGTCGTGCGTGGTAAGCGCCTGACCTGCTTTGCCAGTGTGAAAGATGACGTCATCAATGCCGGCGGGCGCTACGAGGATCAGGAAGTAGTACGCGACGGAACACTGATCACCTCACGCATGCCTGAAGACCTCCCGGCTTTTTGCCGCACGATTCTTGAGGCTTTGACGGAAATCCCTGTTCTCAGCGCGGCGCACTGAGACGTGGCACGGCCACGACGCCCGGCTCACAAAGTTTCCAGAGGAGGTGTGCCATGCGTGTCAAGACCATGTGGAGCGTCACCCAAAGCGCCATATGGGACTGGTGGAACGATAACTGCATGCGGCTCTCGGCGTCCCTGGCGTTTTATACGGCGTTGTCACTGGCGCCTCTGGTGATGATTGTGGTCGGCGTCGCGGGCTTGATCACGGAGCGGCAGCTGGTCGCTGACCAGCTCGAGCAGCAGATCGGGTTACTTATGGGCCAGCCGAGCCGACAGGTGGTGCATACCATCCTTACGACGACTGAGCCACAGGGCGGCTCACTTGCGGCTATGATCGGCATCGTGACGCTGGTCATCGGTGCTACAGCAGTCTTTGGCGAGCTCCAGGCTGCTCTGAACCTCATCTGGGAGGTCAAGCCCAAACCTATCAATGGCGTGTGGGCCAACCTCTGGCTCTGGCTCAGGCAGCGTTTCTTCTCGCTGGCGATTGTGCTCGCGATCGCTTTCCTCCTGCTAGTATCTCTGGTCATCAGTGCCACCCTGGCCGGCGTGACACATTACCTCCAGGGACCAGAACTGACGCGGACGCTGCTCAGCCGTGTCCTTGAGGTTACCGTCTCAATTCTAGTCATCACATTCCTGTTCGCGTTGCTCTTCAGATACGTGCCGGACGCCGAGATTCGCTGGCGCGATGTCTGGTTGGGCGGCCTGGTCTCAGCCGTGCTCTTTACTGTTGGGAAGGTGGGCATTGGATACTACATTGGCCGCGCCAGCATTGGCTCGCCTTATGGTGCCGCGGGGTCGTTGATTACGCTACTGGTATGGGTCTATTATTCGGCGCTGATTATCTTCTTCGGTGCCGAGTTCACGCACGCCTGGGCTACGCGCCAGCATACCGTAGAACCCAAGTCCCATGCCGAGCCTGGTGCCGCACCACAGAAGAAGAGCGAAGCCGCCGCTGAGCAAGCCGCACGCGCTGAAGACTCCGACCACTAACCTGCCAGTCGTGTTACGTATTGTAACTTGCCCCATTGTGTCCTGAACCTGGAAACGTTCGAAGCGTGCTTGACACCTGCAGGGGGATTTTCTAGAGTTTTCGCAGTTCCTAAGGACATGTAGAAACAGGTTCTCTGCCCTCTCCGGGAGAGGGGTAGAATCACGGAGTCTATAGAAAGGGACTGCGGTGCTCGCCAAAGTGCTGAGCAGCACCTTGCTGGGTGTAGATGCCTGGATTATTGACGTCGAGGTCGATCTCGCCAACGGACTACCGACCTTTACCACCGTAGGACTGCCCGACGCGTCCATTCGTGAAAGTCGCGACCGTGTCAAAGCCGCCATGGTGAATAGCGGCTTCCCGTTCCCGCTCAAACGCATCACAGTGAATCTCGCTCCAGCGCACGTACGTAAAGAAGGTACGGCGTTTGATTTGCCCATTGCTCTAGGTCTTTTACAGGCGTCTGGGTACATCCAGTCTGATCAGCTCCATAAATACCTCGTGGTTGGGGAACTGTCCCTCGATGGCCGCGTGAAGGCGATTGCTGGAGCCATGCCTATGGCACTGGCGTTGCGCCAGGCTGGCCTGGAAGGCATGATCGTGCCAGCCGAGAACGCTGCTGAGGCTGCCGTCATTGAGGACGTGCCGGTCTTCGGGGTGGCGACCCTGGCACAGGCCATTGGCTTTTTTAATGGGACTGAGATGATTCCGCAGACGCGCTGCGATGTCCAGACGCTGTTTCAGCAACAGGCGGTCTATAATGAGGATTTTGCTGACGTCAAGGGGCAGCAGCACGTCAAGCGGGCTCTGGAAGTGGCAGCGGCAGGGGCGCATAATGTTCTTCTCATAGGTCCCCCAGGTTCAGGGAAATCGCTCCTGGCTCGTCGTCTCCCGTCCATCCTCCCGGACATGAGCCTTGAGGAAGCGATTGAAACGTCGAAGATCCACAGTATTGCCGGGTTGCTGAATCGAGAGCGGGCGCTGGTAGCAACGCGCCCATTCCGGGCGCCGCATCACTCCACCTCAGACGCCGGGCTCATCGGCGGGGGCACCATTCCTGGACCTGGGGAGGTCAGCCTGGCGCATAACGGCGTGCTGTTCCTCGACGAATTGCCAGAGTTCCGTCGTAGTGTGCTAGAAGTCCTGCGGCAGCCGCTAGAGGATGCTCAGGTAACCATCGCACGCGCCGCCATCACGCTGACGTTCCCGGCGCGTTTGATGCTTACAGCTGCCATGAATCCATGTCCGTGTGGATTTTCTACGGATCCGCAGCACACCTGTGTCTGCTCCACCCAACAGATGCAACGCTATAGGACGCGCATTTCGGGTCCTTTGCTCGACCGCATCGATATTCATGTAGAAGTCCCACCCGTGCACTATGCCGACCTGGCTTCGACCACGGCTGCGGAGAGTTCCGCGACAATCCGCGCGCGGGTCAA
>JBMDXC010000148.1:0-3385 GCA_048594805.1 Candidatus Entotheonellaceae bacterium
GCATCGGGGAAGCGGAGCTGGACCTTTCCCACGGTGCGATGGATGGAGGGAAAGGCCCGACGGATGTCTTTTTCCAGGGCATCGTACAGTGTCACGGTGGTTGCCAGATAGCCCACGGGCTGGTCCGCGACAGGCCTGGCACTGTCTACCCCTTCCACCAGAATGTCCTGGAGCACTTTAATAGCCGACCGTAAGCCAATTCCTCTGGTCGATTTGGCCAGTGCCCCGAGCAGATGGAGCAGAATATCAAAGTGCGCCGGCAGGAAGGGATAGAGGTTGATAAAGGTCTCTTTGCTGAAATCCGCGTCATAATACCTGGCGTCCTGGAGCCTCGTATGATGGCGCAGCACCTGCCCATACTGTTCGAATTGGGTGCTGAGTGCTGTGGCCCCGGCCGGCGATTTGCCAAGGAGTCGGCGGTAACAGATTTCCTTGATATCCCGCGATTCCAGATCAATCTGTACGGGAAATCGGTCCTTGAGCTTGTACAACTCCGGGGAGTTCAGCGCGGCACGCGGGTCGTCTTCGGTCAAGGTTTGCTGTGCGGTGCCAAGCAGCCAGACTTTGCCATCCCCGAGACGCTTGAGATTCTGCACCAGGCCCTGGAGATTGAGAATGAGATGCTGCCGTCCTCCAACGTATTGCCCGAGCTCATCAATGACAAAAAGAATGTAGTCCTTGTCCGTGGCATCGCGGATGATGTCAATCATCTCCTGCACCCGGTCATCCAGGAGATAAATAACATCACTGGTGGCTGTGGTGAAGGCGGTCGGTGTTTTGAACAGTGTCGGGCACATCTGGTGCGCCAGCTCCGGGAGCAGGCTATCCACCACGATCTCGTCATTCTGGTAGTCCTGCCACGCCTCTCCGGTCTGGGCGCGGAACAGGTCATGAAACTCCGCAGAGCGCCCGTCTTTTTTGAGCCGCCGCTCAAACGCCGCGACTTTCAGATTCCGGGAGTACCCCGCCCATTGCAGCACCTTGTAGTAGAGGACGGTCGACACCTCTTCCATGGTGGCTCCGGCCACCTGCTCACTCGCCAGATCGAGGAGCAGGCCCGCGGCGGGGAAGCGCTGCGCGACTGTGGAGATGAGGGCTCGCGTCTGGGGCTTCTGCAGGCGATCTTGCAGATGCCGCAGAAAGGGGACCCCATCGATCTGCACGGTGCTATCCAATGCCAACCCGAGATATTTCGTGAATGAACTCTTGCCAGACCCGTAAAAGCCTGACACCCAGACCCCCACTTCATTTTCCCCACCGAGTTCCATGGCCGCTTGCATGCTGGACAGCAGCCTTTCAAGATGGTCCTCAAGGTTCTCCGTCACCACGTATTCGGCAATCTCGGCTTTGAGTCGGTGCTTTTGAGCGGCCCCGTAGGTAATGACCTTCTCAATCGTCCGGTAAATATCTTTGCTGGGATCAAACAGGTGCTGGATGTCCATTCGTCTGTCCTACGTTATTTCCTCCTCGCCAAACTGGCGAGGCAATTGCGGTGCACAGCACTTACCCGCCCACATGGACCGAGCGATAATGCCCGTCTTCGGGATAAAAGCCGAGAAACTTGAGATGCGTCTTGCCCGTTCTGACCCCCGGATACAAAAAGACCGTAGGGACGTGGCATTTCCCTTGCAACTGGCTTTCAATAGCGCCAATCCGGAGGTAGGGATGCAGGGCCTCGAGGTCGGTAACCAAGACGATAGCGTTGCGGTGTCCTTCCAGCGGCGCCAGCACTGCTTCGAGCCGGGCTTGCAGGGCCCCGCGGGCGAGGGCATTGGCGAGCGAGCGATTCGTCTTGTCCCACGCCAGCGGCGCGTGGCGATCGGCGATGAGCCAGATCTGGCGTAATGGGGCCTGCGCCAAAAGCTCGGCAATAGCCTCGGCCATCGAGAAGATGTGCACCTCCCACCCCTCGTTGTGCAATCTGGTCCTCCACGCAGGGAGCTGGCGTTTCACCTCAAGAATCTGGTATGGCGGAAACACCAGGTAGTACATCGGTTCAAAGCTCGCATGCCCGAACTCTCGGCCATGCTGAATCCGCGTCAGGAGCTCAGCAAAGTTATCTCTGAGCGAGGACATCCGTGAGCGCCTCCAGGTTGTTGTAGAGCCACCCGATACGTATGCTCTCGCCGGCAGCCTGGAGCAGGAGAGAGCCGTGCAGCGACACGCGCTTGAGTTCGTCCCGCACCGCTGTTCTATCGAGACCAAACAGTCCCCAGTCTGGGTGGCTGAGCACCGTGTTGTCACCCAGCCCACTGCTGTGGAGGTCATACGCCAGGTACACGGCGACCGTGCTTTCCAGCAGGAAGGGGAGAATCTTGCGTGCGGACTTTTGCCCGCGTTCCAGAAGACCATAATCGGCACAACAGCCTGTGAGATAGGAGGCGACATTCTTGATGGTGTTCTCGGACCAGTGCCTCTGGGTCTTCCCATCCCGCGCCACCTGGATGACAAAAGCCTGGGCGTCTGTATTGCTTATGCCCTCTTGCCCGGCGCTATAGCGCTCCCTGTAGACGTCACACACAAAGTCAGCCAGGATAGGATGCGCACGGCAGGTGTAGAGAAACAGCAGCTGCGTCAGCTCTGACGTTGTCAGGTTATGATGCAACTTGTGCAAGAGCCGCGCGGGCAAGCCGTTATTGCTCAGGTATCGAGGAGCAAAGCACTCCGCAACGATATTTTGAGGCGCCGCGCAGAGACCGTCGGAAAGCGGCCCGCCTGCAACGCTGCCTGATACAACGCGGTGACATCCATGTCGGGGTGCCACAGCTCCAGCAGAGCTTGCGTTTCGGCAATCAGGCCCAGGCCGGCGCTGAGTTGGGTGGTATACTCCCGCGGTTGCGTCGTCACGGCTGCTCCACATAGTATGGGTAGATCTGTATGGAGTGTGTAAATACGGTCCAATAGTACTGCGCGAGCAGCCCGATAGTTTTGCCGTGCATCAGCGCTGCCATCTCTCCAACGAGCACCGGCCCTTGTGCTGACGCCGGGTGGGTGTCCGCACAGGTAGCCGCGAGGCATGCCAGCGCTTGCTCTTTGTCGTCCAGTGGAGCGCGTAAGTCGTCCACGCACGCGGTATCATGCAGATGCTGGAAGAGCGCGTGTTCGAGTCGTTCTGGCAAGCGAAACAGGTGATAGACCTTGCCGAGACCAATATGCTCGTCATGCACGCGAGACGCTGCGGCTTTGACACCCTGATACTGGGCCAGAAAGACCGTTTTGCTAAATATGGGGGATAAGAACGCAGAGCTACTCGGGGTGAAAAACGCACTCAGCCACCACGTGTATTGGTGTTGCTCGCCAAGATACCCGACGAGCAGCCTGAGGCGTGCGATCTGTGTCAGGAGCAATGGGGTCATGGGATGTCCTGTGCAGAGTGTGCGATGAG
>JBMDXC010000149.1:0-2759 GCA_048594805.1 Candidatus Entotheonellaceae bacterium
TAAAAATACAAAAATACGCAGAGAAAGGCAAGGATGATACAGATGTGTGCCTGGACACTAACTTTTTATTTTTCCGTTTGACAGATTGGGAGTAGAGTAGGCGGCATGTGGCGAGTAGGTCAGCAATCTGAGAAGGAGGGAGCGATGGCCAAACAGCACCGGAAACGGCGCAAAAAAGCCAAAAGGCGACCTGTGCAGGTTCGGCCGCTTGCGCCCCAGGCGTTTTGGCAGGCACTCCTTCGGGCACAGGAGGCGGTGAGCAGTCCCCACCCGCTGTTGCATGAGCCGATATCGCCCCATGTCCTGCTGGAGGATTGGGAGCACGAGAAAGCCATCACGCTCGATGATACTCCCTTCATGAGGGTCATGCTGACCTTACGGGAATGCTATCCGCAGACACAGGAGTTCGTCAGCGCCACCGCGCGGTGGTACGCCCTGCAGCGTCTGTTGAATGAGCACGCGCTTACTGCGTGGGTCAAGGCGGAGGGAGAAGACGCCTGGCAGGTTGACACGGCGGTCTTCTTTGTCGCCGCCACAGCGCCGCTTGATGCCAAAGGGAAATTCCTCCTGGAGCCGTTCTGTGAGGCGCTTGCGCGCTGGGTGGAGGAACATCCTGATACCAACCAAGACGGCCAACCATCAGGAGAAGGTGTAGAGTAGAAGGCAGGTTTTAGCGGGACAGCCAGTGCATCTCGGAAAAGACTCTGGCTGCCCCTCCTAGCGAACACACCCCATCGGGAGGGCGCGTTCTATGCGAGCTTCCATTTTACAACGTATCTTCCGCCGAGTCCAATTGTCCCGCTCCGAAGGCATCGTTTTAGACGCTATCCTCTCCAAAGCTAATATGTTTGGCAAGCGCGCCCGTGTGGCCTACGAGTGTTTGGCTGCCATTACCGGCTTCTCGGTGCGCCACGTGATGCGGCTTGTCAAATCCCTGATCTTCGAGCGGCGGCTTCTCCGGGTTGACAAACAGGTGCTCTGGCCGGGGCACAACGCCATTAACGTCTACGATGTGGTTGTTCCCTGGCGCCGTGAGGTCAGCTACGGGGAGATGGGGATAGGCCGCGCCTACCCCCGGCAGGACAGAGTAAACAACAAGGGTGACAGGGGCTGTCACCCAAAAGGCCAAACCGAGAGAAAACCCTTATTGCAACCTGCACGTTTGTGCACTGAAGCGGAGGCCTCCGAATGGCTGACGACAGGATCCGCTCCTTGGTACTACGCCCAGGGACTGGAACCCCCCACAGCAGATACCGTCAAAACCCGGGAAGAGGGTCACTAGGGGGTACCCCCACCATCGAGCCTGACCGGCACGAAGCCATGCACTGCCACACCCGGGCGGTCAAGCGGTGAGTGCACGAGTAGCCGCAAAACTGTACGCAGAACTGTATTTTCCGCAGACAGTTTTGCGGACAGTTGCGAGCCTCCTGCAAGCCCTTGATTTCTTTACCGTTTTGCGCGCTGCCGCCGCTACCGGAACTGGCGCCCTGCTGGCCTGCCTTCCCCTCTGCTGCTTCTCAGGTGGTAGCTCCCAAATTGCTGGAGTCAAGGCTTCCCTTGCGGCTCCTGGTTGTCGGCCTTGACACCAGCAATTTGCTCGCTGGGCGAGAGAAGCAGCAGAGGGGAAAAAGTTTATGCAGCAGCTTTTCAAAGATTTTGGTATGGACATCATCAGGCAACTCTTCGGATGGGGGAGGCCTCGGGATGGGAAACTCATGGTGACCCGTCATGCCCTCACCAAGATGTATGAGCATCAGCTGGACGTTGAGACCCTTGCGGATGTCTTCCGCCATGGGGAGGCAGGCAGTAACGGCAAGATCACTCGACAGTATGCCAACTACTCGGTTGGCCTTTACTACCGCTATGACGCGGGAGAAAACAACTATGTGATAACGACCTGTTGGAAGGGGGTGAGGCAAGGATGAAGCTGTATCTGATTCGGGTGTCACTCCCGACGGTCTATACCGTAGCGACAAAAACGAGGAAAGAGGCGATAAAGCAAGCCACGAAGCGCTACCAGCGCGAGCATGGCAATACCTGGCTTGAGCCTGAGGTGCAGATCGTCTCTGAGGAAGAGGTAAATCTCGGGTTTTGGGAAAGCGTTGATTCGGCAATTGATGACTACAAAGAGCGGGTCTTGTAGTTTCTCTGCCGATTCCCTAGAGCGCCAGAGGTTCTAGGGAAGAGCAGGGGAGTTACCCGAAGGAGGAGGTGAACAAACATGTATGAATCTCTTGACTAAACCGGATGTGATTTCAACCTATACGCTGAGGCAAGCCATCGAGGACGGGGTACTGGTGGAAGTATTCAAGAACCGCTGGGGCACGCTCTCCGGCGGTCAAGGCCTTAATATAGAGAAGCTGTCATACAGTGCCACTTGACGAATGCCCACCGCCTTCCACCGGGTCGCCGACGGCAGTCACCCACCGCCGGCTCCCACAGAACGTAGCGTGCGGATTTCTCGCACTACGCTCTTCAGACGATGATTCACAGCACGGCATACTGCTTCAGCCGTGTATAGGGTAGGCTGAGCTTTGGACGCTGGAGCGGATACTTCCGCTTGATAGCCAAGAACAAACCGCGTCATAATTCCCGTTACGTTAGCGCGGAGTTGAGCTGGTTGACGATGTTACGAAAAACAACGACTTACGGCTTGTAGAACGGCTGATTTCCGTTGTTACCTACTGACTTTATGAGTGTTCGAGCATCAATCGATGGAACTCCGCGCTGGCGTAACGATCACTTTGGCGAGGTTTGCA
>JBMDXC010000015.1:0-2075 GCA_048594805.1 Candidatus Entotheonellaceae bacterium
GACAGCAGGAGGGGGAAAATTGCCCCAGCGCTTATACCAATGCGCTCATACGCATAACTAATGATCTGCACCTGCACCAACACAAACAGCACGATGAGCAAGAGGAAGAGCCCCAGGAGAAACACCAGTCCGAGGGGGAAAAAGTAGAAAGAACGCACGAGATCTTATCCCTTCTTTTGGACCAGCAGGGTCTGTGGGCAACGCACCTGTTGCCGCAATGTATCATGTACGCAATCGTTCATAACCTGCTTCTGGGAGAAGTCCCAGCAGATTGCGTGCCGAGGCTGCGATTGTCTGTTTTTGCGGTTTCTCGCCGCGCTCTTTCGCAAATCTGAGAAGACGATGCGGACTGATTCCGAGCGGTGAGAATGATCGGCGGCAATCGTCGACGCGAAAAATCTGTCTCTTCCTTCATGAAGGGCGTAGAGGACGTATTGATCTCACGAGCAGCAACATCTTGATCTTGGCCACTGTGCCGTCTGAGTAGGGCATGGAGTTTGCTAAAGCATCGAGATCATGGAGACCCTCCAAGCCTTGGTGCACACCTTCGTACAGTATGGCGCGAAACCCGCCATAGTCGCGCTGAAGAAACATGGTGGTCGAGAGCTCTGGTCATTTACCCAGGTTGCTGACATTGCTCAGCGTCTAGCGTCTGGTCTGAACGACGCTGGGCTGGACGCGGGTGCCCACGCGATGTTGTTAGCACCCAACAGTCCGGAGTGGATCACTGCTTGTGTGGCATTGCTGATGGCCGGGATTGTTCCCGTGCCCGTTGATCCCCAGATGGCAGACGATGACTTGCGGCACGTCATTGAGGATAGCGCGGCACAGTGGGTTTTTACCACGGCGTCGCTGGCGGAGCGGCTCGCGCGGCTCAGCGTTCCACAGAACCTCAGCTGCGTCCTCTTCGATGCGCCCGAGACCGATGACCGACCCTGGCGGCGCTATGTGTCCGAGCGCACGCGAGTGTTGCCAACCGTCCAGCCGTCAGCCACTGCAGTGCTCTTCTATACCTCAGGGACCACGGGGCGACCGAAGGGCGTGCCGCTCACGCACCAGAATGTGCTCGCCAATCATCGCACGCTGCTCGCGCTCAATCTCACCCGGGACGGTGATCGTGGGCTCCTGCCGTTACCGCTGCATCATGTCTACGCCTTTACTGCCGGCATGTTGGCGCCCTTGGCACTCGGTCTTCCTCTCGTACTCCCCGCATCGCTTACGGGACCCGAGATCGTGCGGGCGCTGCGGGAGGAACACGTGAGTGTGATCATCGCCGTGCCCCGCTTCTATGAAGCTTTGGTCGCTGCCATCGAAACACGCATCCGCCAACGCGGGCGTCTGATGCGGGCACTGTACCGCTCCTCACTGGCGGCCTCGATTGTGCTGCGACACCGTCTGGGATGGATGCTCGGTCGTGTGCTGTTCTCACCATTGCACAAACAGTTTGCTCCCGGCCTGCGGCTGGTCACGTCTGCTGGCGCAGCCCTCGATCCTACTCTGGCCACGCGGCTTGAGGCACTAGGGTGGAACGTTGCGAGTGGGTATGGGTTGACGGAAACGTCACCATTACTGACGTACAATCCTACGGATACCGGACGTCTGGAGACCGCGGGCAAGCCTGTCCCTGGTGTGCATATCCGTATCGCTCCTCCGTCACGCGAGCAGCAGTATGGGGAGGTCCTGGCCAAAGGGCCGAACGTGTTTTCAGGATATCTGCATCTCCCTGAGAAAACAGCACAGGCGTTTACCGAAGACGGCTATTTTCGCACCGGTGATGTTGGGTATGTCGACGCCGAGGGCTATCTTCACTTGATGGGACGCGCATCCGAGATGATCGTGCTGCCGGGGGGTGAGAACATTCGTCCAGAGATGGTGGAAAACGTCTTGGCCCGCAGTTCCCACATACGGGAGGTGGCGGTGTTGGAATATGACCACCGTTTAGTCGCCCTCCTCGTGCCGAAACTGATCGAACAACCGCAGCACGATACCGCTCAGCTGGAGCACGCCATTCGTCAGGACATCGAGCGGCTATCGCGGACCTTACCCTCGCATCATCGCATCAGTGACTATGCCCT
>JBMDXC010000150.1:0-4946 GCA_048594805.1 Candidatus Entotheonellaceae bacterium
AGAGGTAAGGCATACGGGGCTGACTCTTACGAGGCCATCCGAGGCCTTGCTATGCACCTATGGTTAGGAAGGTCCCTGTAAGTATCCATATGTGTAACGGGGATTTTGGCGAAGTTTGCAGCGCCCAGCTGCCACCGCAGCGATGCGTCGCTCGATCTCCTGGCGCGACGGGGCCACCTCCAACACGGTCAAGCCCGTGCCCGCCTGGTTGGTTAAGGTATGCATCCGTTCGCTCCCAAAGTGCAGCCCCGTCAGCGCACCAAAGAGCGTCTGGTCCGTGTCATACGGCACTTCGGTGACCAACTGCGCCGCGGCGTGCTGCATGTCGAGCTGTTTACAACCTGCCACTAAACCCAGCGCCTCATCGAGGGGGTAGAGACCCGCACGACAAGAACGGCAGTAGAAGTAGGGTCGCTCCAGCGTAACCGGCCCCACCATCGTCTCGACCGTGCGCCCGACGTGCGCTTGCACCTGGAGCACACGTGTACACCTCGGACAGCTGGCCTGCCTGCGCTGGCGTTCCCCCTCGTGGGTATGCGCGACGATCGTCTCCGTGATGCCCCCGGTGAGCTGCTGGCGCACGTCCCACACGGTGGCGGTCACAACCGATAACGTGGCAGGCGGCTCGTGCCACGCCTGCTCGAGTGTATCGAGCCATTGGTCAAAGCGCTCATGGAGCTGTTGGCGCAGGCTGCTCCATTGTTTTCTTGCACGGACCTCCTCAAACGAGATAACCTCAGCCGCTCCCATGGGTGCCTCCTCATATAGCAGGATGAAGTGACCTGACTATTCCGTTGTGCCGTTTCGACCAACTTTCATGCTGGCTTCCGAAGGACACTCCATGAAAGTGCATACAAATCAAAGGCTTTTGACCCTACTATTCTCTCCTAACCTCCCTTGCGGAGCCACGAACCAGGGCACATACCATGGTGTCTGGTGGGCAGAGGCCTGCGCCGTGACCTGACATGGGACGATCCCCAGAGATGTGGGCCTACAAACCCTTGAGAACAAAGTACTTTCACAGGGTATTATCGGGAAACCAGCCCTCATACTTGCTGAAATCAGGATACGGAAAAGTCAGGCACTTTCACAGGGGATGGACGAGAAAGCCGCATGAACACAAACCGAACTCAGAGATCGGAAGAGTCAGGATAATTCGTTTTATACTCTAGGGTATCCAAACCACCACACTTTTCCCCTGGAGGCAAAAAACACATGGCAGAGCGGCGTGCAGAATCCGTAGTCGAATGGCAGGGCATTAATCTCGCGAGCCTCTCCGTTGAGGAGAAAATACAGCTGATTGAGGAAATTGCCGATTCGCTGCCGGGAGAGAGGCTGGGGGAAGTCCGGGATACCATGGAACGCAAACGCCAGGAACGAATGGAGGAAACGGAAACAGCCTTAATGGCAGAAGTGATGGAAAAAGTCGCGCGCTCCGGGGTCGATATGCGACGCCTTTTAACCAAACTGAGAAGTCAAGGCCGCAAACAGAGAGACACAGCCCCGAAGGCCAAATACCGGGACGAGGAGGGGAATGAGTGGAGCGGCATTGGCCGCCCGCCCCAGTGGATTCTGGACAAGGAAAAGCAAGGCCACAACCGCGAAGAGTATCGGATTAAGAAAGAGGACGCGTCACTTTAAAGACGAAAATGGCAGGCGGCGGGAGGGATCAGACCGCCTTTTGTCTTTAAAACGGGCTTGGCCGGAGTGTGACCCCGATTTATCGGGGGAACCGGAGGCCAAGAGAGGCCCCCGGCAGGGGAGTCTGCCGCGAGCTGAGGCTGTCGGTATTTGACATTTGCTAGTCCGCTTGCTACTATGCATCTACTATGCAGTATAAATATCTTGAATCACGACCAGACCGGGTAGGCGGAGAACTGACCATCAAAGGCACCCGTATCACTATTGCCCAGGTGATCACCATGCTTGCCAACGGATACACCATGGAATTGCTCCTTGAGGGCTGGCCATGGCTGTCTGCCGCCACACTCAAAGGCGCTATCGAAGAAGCAGCAGCACTTCTGAGCGCTCAGACTCATGCCGAAATCGTTTTACAAACATAAGACCCTGCTGGACGAACACCTCTTACGTCGGCGGATGTATCCGCTGCTCAATGCACACTTCGATGTCAAGCATATTCGAGATGACCTGCATTTCGCCGGCCTTCCCGACCCCCAGGTTTACGCAGTTGCTCTCAAGCAGGGGCGCATTATTCTTACCACCAACGTCAAACATTTTCGTCCCTTACTTCGTGGTTGATTCCCCCGGTATCATCGGCATTCCGGGCGCCTGGTTACCCGACCGCATTGACAGCAAACTCACCGCCCTCCTCATGAAGCATGGCCCTGCCTATTTCCGCGGCCGCTACCGTGCGCTCGCCGTGGAAGACCGGATGGGACGCGCTGCGTAGTCGCGCGCTGCGTGATGCAGTCTGCCTGCCGGCGGCTTGCTTGGCCTCTGGTTCGTGCCAGCACTCACACGCCGGCCAAGCCCGATTGGGGGAACAGGATACCTGAGCCGGTTTCTCCAGAGTACTAAAAATACTATATGAGCCATTTTTCCTGCACATTTAAACGCTTGGTGTGAGTTGACACCTGAGGGATACACGGAAGGTGCCCCCAGCCGGTAGAATTGCTCTATCTTCAAAATAAGGAGCACTTCTATGGTTGATGTGGACACCTTCCTGACCACGCTTTACGTTCTGGTGGATGACTTTTGCATGCTCTCTTTGCCCTCCGATCCCCACCCAGGCCCCCAGGCTGCCCTCAGCCGGAGTGAGGTAGTGACCTTGGCCCTGTTCGGGCAGTGGCAAAGCTTTGGCAGTGAACGCGGCTTTTACCGCTATGCGCAGCGCCATCTCCGGGCGGCCTTTCCGCAGCTGCCCGCTCGGGAGCAGTACAATCGGCAAGTCCGTCGGCAGCACCCAGCCGTCGTCGCGTTTGTGCTGTATCTCGTCCGGCTCTTGGCGGCCCAGCGCTGTGCCTATGAAGCTCTCAATAGCTCGGGGGTACCGACCCGGGATGCCAAGCGCCGGGGCGCCGGCTGGCTGCCCGGCCTGGCGGATATCGGCTGGAGCAACCGTCTGGGCTGGTATGAAGGCGTCCATTTGCTGCTGGCGGTGAACCCTACAGGCGTGATCACCGGCTTTGGCTTTGGGGCGGCCAGCACCAAGGATCAACCGCTGGCAGAAACCTTTTTTGCCCTGCGTCGTCAGTGCCAGCCGCGCTTGGCCAGTGTAGGGGCCCCTGCCCTGAGTCCCTATGTCGTCGACAAGGGCTTTGAGGGCGAGGCGAACCATACGGCGTGGTGGACGACCTACGGAGCCCAGGTCATTTGCCCGCCTCGGCGGAATAGTAAGCGGCCGTGGCCCAAGCCGTGGCGGCGCTGGCTCGCGGGTGTCCGCCAGATTGTGGAGACGGTCCATGACAAGCTCCAGCATACCTTCCGCCTGGATCGGGAACGACCCCATGAGCTCAGTGGGTTGCCAGGCGCGCTTGGCCGCGAAGATTGCCTTGCATAACTTCTGCATCTGGTTGAATGAGCAACTTGGCCGGCCCCGGCTGGCCTTTACAGACTTGGTGGACTGGTAATCTCATAGGATTTCACACCAAGCGTTTAAGAAAAACGAGGCTTCAGAATCGCTTATAAGCCACAAAAAAGTCCGGGGGAATACAAAAACATCGTCCTGCGGCTTGAAGGGCTCAGATTTGATTCTCATGGATTGCCTTCCCAAAGGCACCCTCAACCAGGGGGGAGTAGCCAAGCGTCTTGAGAAAGGCCTGGTATTCCTCAATTGAGTGCGCAATCGGATCGTTAAAGGGCGTTGCCAGCGTTGTAGCCTGCGGAAATTGCTTGAGAAGCCAGCGTTCAAAACCCTTCCATAAATGCTGCATGTTCGCGTCATCCGGTAGCGGGTGTTTCCGGAAACCGGACTCAAAAAAACATTCCCACAGAACCAGGAGTTTATCGGTGGGGTAATACCACGCCTGCGCGTTCCCGATCACATGCTGTCTCATGCCCTTGACCTTTGCGGAGAGCACCTGGCCGATAGCCGCTTCCTGATCGGCGTAGTGTTTGGGCGCTGCATACATGCCAACATTGATGAATGTTTGCGGCTCAAGGACATAGGGGTGGAGATTGACGTACTGCCTCACACCCTGCTTTGTGCGCAAGGGCACGATTTCACGCACGATACCGGTATAGACATGCTCTTGCGAGACGTGAATTTTTCCCTGCACCATGCGCTCCTCATTGCGGTAATAGGGAAATTGCGCGGTACAAAGTGGAATATCATACGACCAGTAGTCATCCTCATGCCGGATCGGGATATAGTCGGTGAGTTTCATCTGCGTGCAGTATAGCACAAATTAGCCTCAAAAGCTCTATGCAGACTGTCACAATCGTGTAAGAACGTCGCCTGCCTCAGCGCCGCCGGTTTTCCATAAATCCCGTCAGCCACGTGAGCACCTGGGTCCTCTCATACCGGCGCTCTCTGCCAAGGCTCATATTGGATTCCAGGGTCGTAATGAGCCAGGTTTGGTGTAACAGATTGTTTTTACAGACTTTCCACGAGGGTCATGGCCGATGTGGCATCTTTAGAAAAAGCCGTTTAATATCAACTGCTTAAGTCCTGTACAGGGTGTATAAGACCCCGGAATCCAACATGAGCCTCGAGGGTACGGATATACGCTTGGACGGCAACAGGTATGTGCTCCCACAGCTCGGGTGGGAAGGGTGGCATAGTGTTCATGGACCTCGATCATACGCGGCTGGACACTGGCTGGCAAGCCATACGTACTACGACCACCTGAACGCTTACCAGCACATTTTGGACTTGACCGCATACATTAGAAAGGGCAGTGTCTTCCCCAGGCTCCCCATGAGGAGACTGGCCGAGGCTCCAGACAATCCACCGACAGCGACAGATGCGTCCGAAAACGGTAGCA
>JBMDXC010000151.1:0-7069 GCA_048594805.1 Candidatus Entotheonellaceae bacterium
GCCGGGCTGTTTGCCACTGCCGAAGACCTGTGGCACTTTGCCCACGTATTGCTGGAAACCGCTGCCGGACGTCGTGACTGGTTGCCGCCTGCGCTCCTGCGGGAGAGCTGGCAACGCCACGCTGCCCCGCCCGGTACGACCCGGGCCCTCGGCTGGGATACCCCGACGCCGGGGCGCTCATCATCTGGGGACTATTTTAGTGAGCAATCAATTGGGCATCTGGGCTTCACAGGGTGCAGCCTGTGGATCGACCTCGCCCAGCAGGTCACCGTTATTCTGTGTACCAACCGCGTGCACCCCTCGCGGCAGGCCACCGGTATTGCCAGCCTGCGACCGGCAGTGCACAACATGATTATGCGCGCTTTAGGAGTGGCGACAACGTGACAGCGGTCCAACCACAACATATACATCTCATCGCAGCTTGCGGCACGGGCATGGGCAGCCTTGCCGGCATGTTAAAGGCCCGTGGGTATCACGTCACGGGTTCCGACCAGCATGTCTATCCTCCCATGTCCACCCAACTACATGACTGGGGCATTCCGCTCTACAACGGCTTTAGTGCCGCACATCTTGTGCCACGTCCAGATCTGGTAATTGTGGGCAATGCCGTGTCGCGCGACAATGCCGAAGCCATGGCGACAGAGCAGGCAGGGATTCCCGTGATGTCGTTTCCGCAGGCTTTAGCACATTTCTTTATTCAAGAGCGGCACTCGGTGGTCGTCACCGGCACGCACGGCAAGAGTACAACGACCGCGCTTATTGCCTGGTTGCTCCAGCACGCTGGCTATGAGCCAGGCTTTTTTGTCGGGGCCGTGATGCGCAACATCGACGGGACTTTTGGTCTAGGGCAGGGACCACACTTTGTTGTTGAGGGCGACGAGTACGACAGTGCCTATTTTGACAAAGGCCCAAAGTTCCTGCACTACCGTCCACGCACCGCCGTCCTCACCTCTCTGGAGTTCGACCACGCCGATATCTACCGTGACCTGAACCACGTACGCTCGGCATTTGCACGTTTCATCCCGCTTTTACCGGCCGACGGCTGTCTCATCGCGTGCCACGATGCCCCCCATGTTCGCGAGCTGCTGGCCACCGTGCCCATCGCCGCGCCTATCCAAACCTACGGTCTGCAATCTGGCGCCGAGTGGCAGGTGGTCGCCTGGCATGCCGATGCCACGGGCACGCACCTCACTGTGCACCATCACGGCCAGCCTTTCGGGGCCTTCACCAGTCCACTGTTCGGGCCACACAACGCGCAAAATGTGCTAGCCGCGGTCGTTGTCACCCAGCACCTGGGCCTATCGCCGACGCAGATCGCCGCCGGCCTGGCCACCTATACGCACGTCAAACGGCGCTGCGAAGTGCGCGGCGTGGCCCGCGGCATCACGGTTCTCGACGATTTCGCGCATCATCCAACGGCGGTGCGCGTCACCCTGGAGGGCGTACGTCAGGCCTATCCTGGGGCCCGGCTGTGGGCCGTCTTCGAGCCCCGTTCCGCCACGAGCCGGCGTGCCGTGTTTCAGCACGAGTATGCCCAGGCGTTTGGCGCCGCCGATCGCGTGCTCATCGCCGATGTCTACCGCCACAGAGAACAGTTGCCTTCAGAGGCACGCTTCTCACCCCGGATATTGGTCGAGGCGCTGCGGACGCAGGGGGTTGAGGCCTGGTTTTACCCGACTACTGAAGAGATTATGCACCATCTCTGCCGCGACGCGCAGGCACCAGATGTGATACTGATCATGTCCAACGGTGGCTTTGATAATATCCATCAGCGTCTCCTGGTGGCACTGGAACAAGTCCCAGCTCAAGCGTGAGGGTCCCCTGCGACACATACCCATGACGCCTACTATCTTGTCACAGACTGCTCTGCTCCGGACCGTTATCGTCCTCGGTACGCCCCTGGCTATATAATCATTAGGTGTTCCCATGCAGATGTGCTATCATGCTGCATGAACAGCATCTATCATAGGGAAATGTCTATGGCGACTATCAAAGTGATTGGGAAAAGTGGTCAGATTGCCCTGGGGAAGGAATACGCCGGCCGCTCGGTCTTAGTCGACCAGCTTGAACCTGGGGTCTGGATCATCAAAGTGGGTGAGTTTATTCCGGACAGCGAGCGCTGGTTGTATGACGCGCAGGTCCAGAAAGAGGTCGAGGAGGCCATAGCCTGGGCGGAACGCAACCCGCCACGTGTAACGGATCTGGAGGCTCTGGCAGCCCGGCTCACGCCATGAGTGATCCTGCGGAGTCCGTGCAGCTTGATCTAAACAATCCTGTATTTCAGCGCCAATGGTTTGCGTTACCCAAAGAGGCCCAATGGAGCATTCTTGGGACCCTACGGAAACTGGCGGGGATGACCTGGGGTCAGGTATATCAAGACCGTAGCCTCCGGTGGGAAGTCGTGCATACCCGCCGTGGGCCGCATGGGGGGCGACTTTATAGTTTCCGCATCAGTCGAGGCTTTCGGGGTCTGGCCTATCGTGAGGGTCCGTGGATGCGTCTCTTGTCATTGCACCCAGATCATGACACGGCCTATCGGCCATGACCGACATGCCCACCCGCGGACAACGGTTGCTCTCGACTACCACTGTCTCCAGGAGCACAAGGAATAACGCATGGCCATAGAGAACCGCTCTGTTGACGAGCGCGCCACATTGCCGGAATCGGGCTCCCCAGTGACGCTCAGACGGCCCAAAGCCACGCGGTGGTTCATTCTCATACCCCTGCTCGTCCTGACCCTCGGTCTTGGGGGCTACTTTGGGGTGCAGTGGTGGCTCTACGCTCTGCACCACGTCTACACTGATGACGCCCGTGTCAAAGGCACGCTGATTACGATTAGTGCGGAGGTAGCCGGGCGCCTGGTGACCCTGGCGGTCGAAGAGGGGCAGCGCCTGCAAAAGGGTGACCTCATAGCACGGATTCAGCAGGACGAATACCAGGCCCAGGTGGCGTTGCACAGCGCGGCCTTAGAAGCTGCCAAGAGCCAGCTCGCCAGTGCCGAGGCCGATCTCGCCCTCACGCGCACCCTGGCCGAAGGCCAGATTCAGCGTTCCGATGCGGTCCTGGGTACGTCTCGCAGTCAGTTAGCCGAAGCCGAAAAGGCTGCCAAACTCGAAGAACAGCGCACCTTAGCAAATCTGCGCGAAAAAGAGGCAGGGGTCGAGGAAGCCCGTGCCCGGCTCACCGGGGCAAAGGCCGCGCTCGACAAGGCCATGGCTGACCGTGACCGCGCCAAACAGCTCGCCAGCGATGGGATCGTGGCGGCGGAACGGCTCGACCAGGCCATAGCGGCCTATGATAGCGCTGTGGCGCAGCACCAATCCGCACAGGAGATGCTCAACCGCGCCCTGGCTCTGGTCCAGATGGCACAGGCGGAGGGCCGACGCGTCCAGCTCAGCCTTGATCAGGTGCAGACCCAACAAAACAAAGTACGCGAATCACAGGTGTTAAAAGAACTCGCCATCGCTGAACGCCAGCGCATCAAGATGAAGGAAGACATTGTCAACAACCTGCGGGCCAAAGTCAAAGAAGTCGAGGCGCAATTAGCCCTCGCACGCCTGCGTCTGGCCGAGACCACTATTACCAGCCCCATCGACGGGGTGGTAAGCCAGACCATTGCCGACGCGGGTGAGCGCGTGCAGCCTGGGCAGCCCATTGTGGTGGTCAATGACCCACGGGATGTGTGGATCAGCGCCAATATTGAGGAAACGCACTTTCGCAAGGTGCGCGATGGACAACCCGTTACGATCACGGTTGATGCATATCCGCACCAGACGTTTTATGGCAAAGTGACCCAGCTCGGTGCTGCCACACGTTCTGAGTTTGCCTTGATCCCTGCCGGCAGTGCCTCGGCCCACTTCATCAAGGTCACCCAGCGCCTCCCGGTACGTATCGCCGTTGAGAATCCCGACGGTTTGTTGAAACCGGGCATGATGGTTGAGGTGGGCATCCGGGTGCGATGAGCATAGCAATCCCGCCTTGGCCGTAGGGCATAATGCCTGTCTGCGCTAACTCTTCCCCCAGCACAAGAGTCGAGCCATGCCACGGGTCCATACGACAAAAAGCGTTTGCCTTTACCGCCGCGAGTATGCTACCGTACTACCCTCCTCTTTCCCCTGGTAATGGCCTGGCGACGTCGTCGCCACAGATGGGAGTGCGTACATGACCAACCAAGATATCATTGCCCAGGCTGAACAAGTCATTATCAAGACCTATGGGCGATACCCAGTAGCCTTCGTCCGCGGTCAGGGATCGACCGTATGGGATGCCGATGGGAAATCTTACACGGATTTTCTCAGCGGTCTGGCTGTCTGTGTGCTCGGGCATTGCCATCCACGCGTGGTCGAGGCTATCACCAAGCAGGCCCAGACGCTGTTACACGTCTCAAACTTCTACCACACTGTGCCCCAAACAGAAGTGGCGACGTTTCTCTCCGAACATGCCTTTGGGGGTAAAGTGTTTTTCTGTAATAGCGGGGCTGAGGCCAATGAGGCAGCGTTAAAGATTGCCCGCAAGTACAGCCATGACCGTCATGGTGCGAGCCGTACCGACATCATTACCACTACCAACTCTTTCCACGGCCGTACGCTCGGTACCGTCGCTGCCACCGGGCAGGAGAAAGTGCGGAAAGGCTTTGAGCCTATCCTGCCAGGCTTTACGTATGTGCCGTACGGTGACCTGGGGGCCATGGAACAGGCCATGACAGAGCACACCTGTGCCGTGCTGGTCGAGCCGATCCAGGGCGAGGGTGGGATTGTGATTCCTCCCGATGGCTACCTGGAAGGCTTGCGTCGCATGTGCGACCAGCGCGATATAATGCTCATGTTCGACGAAGTGCAGACAGGCATTGGTCATACGGGGCACTACTTCGGCTACCAGCACGAAGGCGTTGCCCCAGATGTCATGACCCTGGCCAAGGGTTTAGCCGGAGGCTTACCTATCGGGGCGATGATGGCCAAGCCCCACATTGCTGAAGCGCTGGGCCCTGGCACGCACGGTTCGACCTTTGGTGGCAATCCGGTCTCGTGCAGCGCTGCCCTGGCGGTCTTGCGGACGATTGAGGACGAGCACCTCCTCCAGCACGTGCAAGAGGTTGGGACACACTTTGTGACAGGACTCAAGCGTTTACAGAAAAAATACGCCTTCATAACGGACGTGCGTGGGCGTGGGCTGATGGTGGCAGCGGAATTGGACCGGCCCGGTGGGCATATGGTGGTGAAAGCTATGGAACGGGGCTATCTGATTAACTGCACCGTCGATCGTGTGCTGCGCTTCTTGCCGCCGCTCATTATTAGGCAGCAGGAAGTAGACGGGCTGCTAGCCACTCTGGATACCATTTTTGCAGAGGAATCATCGTGAAACGGGACTTGCTGACGCTTGCAGATGTTACGCCTGATGAAATCAGGCATATACTGACCCTGGCGCTGGATCTGAAACAGCGCCAGAAGCGCGGTGAGTCCACGTCCCTGCTCGCGGGCAAGTCGCTAGTGCTCCTCTTCAGTAAACCCTCCTTACGTACACGGGCCTCTTTCGAAGTGGGTATGCACCAACTCGGTGGTCATACCAGCTACTTTGAGGATCCCGGTATCGTGATGGGCCTGCGTGAGCCTTTCAACGACCTCGGGCGTGTTCTATCGCGCTATTACGATGCCATTGCCATTCGTACCTTTGCTCATGAGTCCGTCGTAGAACTCGCCCAGGCGGCCACTATCCCGGTCATCAATGCGCTCACCGATGTGTTCCATCCCTGCCAGATTCTGGCCGCCTTGCAGACGCTGCAGGAGCATTTTGGCGAGTTGCAGGGGCGACGTATTGCCTATGTGGGTGACGGCAATAATGTTGCCCACTCCTGGTTACTCGGCGCCGCGCAGATGGGGCTCACTTTGACCATTGCCTGCCCGCGGGAGTACCAGCCTGATGTGACAGTCGTACGACGGGCGCGGGCAATTGCAGAAACCACCGGTGCAGTACTCGAGATTGCTGAAGACCCTAAGCAAGCTGTGAAGGGAGCAGACGCTATCTACACCGATGTCTGGGCCAGTATGGGGCAGGAGCAGGAAGCTGCTCTACGACAAGAGGTCTTTCGCCCGTATCAAATCAATGCGGCGTTACTGGCCGAGGCACCAGGGCATGCGGTGGTGATGCACTGCCTCCCGGCACATCGAGGTGAGGAAATTACTGAGGAGGTCTTCGAAAGCGAACGCACGTTGGTGTTCGAGGAAGCCGAAAATCGTCTGCACGCGCAAAAAGCGTTGTTAGTCTTTGCCATGATCGGTCTCTGAAAGGGGACAAGTTCGTGAACGTCGCACCCAAGCAGATAGTGCTGGCCTATTCAGGGGGTCTTGATACATCCGTCATCATGCGCTGGCTCATCGAAACCTACCACTGTCCAGTGGTGGCGTTTGTCGCCAATGTCGGGCAACAAGAAGATCTGGAAGCCATTGCCCAAAAAGCGCAACAAACCGGGGCATCGCAGGTATGCGTGGAAGACGTGCGCGAGGCGTTTGTACGCGACTTCGTGTTCCCTGCCCTGCGTGCCCACGCCGTGTACGAGGGGACGTACTTGCTCGGCACCTCCCTGGCACGGCCGCTTATTGCCAAGACCCAGGTCGACATAGCTCAACGGGTTGGCGCTGATACCGTCTCGCATGGTGCCACTGGCAAAGGCAACGACCAGGTCCGTTTTGAATTGACCTATCAGGCCCTGGCGCCCCATCTGCAGACCATTGCGCCGTGGCGTGAGTGGGCGTTAAATTCCCGCGAATCACTCATGCAGTATGCGGGGCAGCATGGCATCCCAGTCCCCACCACCCCTGCAAAGCCTTATAGCACCGATCGCAACCTCCTCCATAACAGCTATGAAGGGGGTATTCTGGAGGATCCATGGCAGGAACCCCCGGAGGATATGTTCTTGATCACTGTCTCACCCGAACGGGCTCCGGATCGTCCAACATTTGTGGAGATTGACTTTGTGTCCGGAGTCCCGGTCTCTATCGATGGCACTGCCTACAGTCCAGCCACACTGCTAGAGACCCTGAATCATCTCGCTGGCGAGAATGGGGTTGGTCGT
>JBMDXC010000152.1:0-3289 GCA_048594805.1 Candidatus Entotheonellaceae bacterium
ACATTGATGAAACGCCATGGTACTGCCAAAACGCCCTGCAATGGCTCTGGATCATGGCTACCGATAAGGTCGCCTACTATCGTATTGATCCCCACCGTTCCACAGACGCCTTTGTGGCCCTGATCGAAGATTGGCAAGGCATCTTGGTCCGCGATGGTTACGGCGTCTCTCAAGACTGGGTCCACCAACGGCACACCTGTCTGGCCCATCTTCTCCGCAGTGCACGAGGCTTGTCCCAACGACGCGATCCCGACCTCGCGGCCTGCGGCCACACCGCCCTCAAGGAACTGCAGCGCTTGTGCCACATGGCCCACGAGCCACCATCGGGTGGTCAGTGGCAGGCGTGGTATGCGCGCTTTTGCCGCCTCCTGGATCGCTACCAGGAGCGCGCAGATGATGCTGGGCGCTTGGTCAGGCGCTTGGCGCGGGAGATGGCCTCGCTGTGGGTCTTTCTGCGTGCGCATGGCATGGACCCCACCACCAACCTCGCCGCGAGAGGCTTACGATTTGGCGTCATGTGGCGCAAGACCTCTCACGGCACCGACCGTGACGCCGGCAATCGTTGGGTGGAGCGGACCTTATCGCTGCGCCAAACCTGTCGCCAGCTGGGCCAAGCGACTTTTGGCGTCTTGGTCGATGCGGTCACCAGCCTCTTCCAAGGTCGTCAACCCAACCTCGCCTGGCTTTATTGAAAATCTCTCCACTCTGCTCCATTCACCCTGTAGTCGCGTACCTCTGCACCAGTACCGCGTAAATGTCCGGATAGAGCACAGCAAAGGACGCTGGCGGTACAACCTTTCCCTTTGAGTCCACTTCCAGGTTAAACCGCCGGGGGACAACGACATAGCGCCATCGATGGTAGCAGAGAGTATCCGACAACCGGGGTGCGCGCCAATCTCCGCAACAAGGGCTGCTAGGGCGGCACGTCCGATACCTGTTGTCATGGCGGCATAGTGCGGTACTGTGATCGAACTCGGCTGCAAAGGTTTGGACACGCCACTAAAGTCATACACCTGCCGCTCCGTAATCCCTTGCGCCAGTTTCCCATAGAAACTGTTCACCATTTCCTTGAGCAAGCGGTTACTAAGACTATCCTCGGGTGCCTGAGCACGTCGCCGGGTCAACTCTCCCAGAAAGCCTGCAAAGGCCAGGGGTAGGAGACCTGTCGCGTCCTGGAAGCTTGGGAACCGCATGCCATTCTTGATAGTCACCTGTGCGCCCATGGCCAGAGCGAGGGCAACCTCAAGGCCAGTGCAAACGGTCTCGCCACGCAACGGATACACTAGTCCGTACTGTGTCGGAACTGGCAAGCCAGGGTACAAGCAGTCTGGGGGAAAGGCAAACGTACACTCAATACACGTGATCGGCACCACACCGTCTTGATCACTACATACGCGTTGCCGGTAGGTTGCGGCGATTTCTGCGGGGTCCTGCACCACAGCGGCTGGCTCCGTCCAGTCGATCACAGGCAGCACCGCCATTGCTGCTGGATAGGCTCCGGCAAAGTCCAAGTCGAGAATCACCTCATCGGGCTCTACGCAGGTCTGGCCGTGCACATAGGTCTGGCTCAGGCCACCCATATAAGCCGTGCTGGCCAGGGCTTCTGTAAAGCGCCGGGTCGATACATTGACCGTGGCCTTGCTCTCCCACCCTCGTTTATTGATGACCTTACGAGTTTCCTCCCCAAGCACAAGCGCGCGTGTCAAAATGGGATGCCGGTCCACCCCGTATAGCCTTCAGATGCGCACGCGCTAACTGCTTACGGTCACACAACGCGGCCCACTCCGCAACGCCGAAATGAGCCACGAGGAGTACCCGATACGTTGCTGCACGCCGATAGCCAACGCCGCAGGCACGTAAGGCCAAGCTGACGACCCCGGCCAGTCTTAGACTCTGGCCAGCCTGGGGAGGATAGAGAACGTCCTCAACCAGCCAATATGCCTCAGGATCGTACCAGATAGCACTAAGCTGGTACGAGATGATCTCGTTGTACTGCACGCCATCAGGGGCCATGCGCTCTACATATTCCGTGTCCCATCCCACGACCACGTCATACTTTGCCAGGCACTTCGCACGCGGTACCAGGACGGCAGGAGCCGGGACAGGGGACCGGACCAGGGGTAAAACTGTCTAGCGGGCGAGAGCCCTTACGCCTGTTAGGTAGAATTACACCCGGTTGATTTTGCTGGACATAGCTCCCGTTTTCATGAACGAGTCGTGATGAAAAGTCGTTCACACCGCTCCGTGGTTCTTGTGGTGTTGTTTCGTCCGTATAGCAGCTCCTTTGGTCTCCTACGGTCACCGGGAGTGGCCTCCTATCCCCGATAGGAGTTGGTGCCCCTCCTGTGGGGGTGTAGGATTCCGTGTGTTGGGGTGAGGGGGGTATGGAGAAACTGCGCTCACGGTCATCCTGGCGGCTCGCCATGCTCATCCTGGGCGTCGCGTCAGTTTCGGGAGCCACGTGGGTCTTCATAGGTAAAGGCGATAAAGAGCACTGCAACGACGAACAGGGCAATAACAAATTCTGCGTAGTTCATCAGTCCTCCAGCTTCCGTAAGATCAGATGCAATCGAACTGCATAGTGGTCGCGTCGGGCGTCCGATACCCAGTCTTTCATACACTTCCTGGAACGGAGGACGAGAACGAAACCTGTTTATGGGCAGCACAACCATGAACACAGAGCGTTCTCGCCCCCCATACCTTCTTTTCGGCAGGATAAACGCTAGGCTAAAGTGTACGGGGGTTGCATTGTGTCATAAGGCTGTGACGCGGCTCTTGTGAGGCATATGTAGAGAGGAATGGCGGACACGAGGCTATGCCAGAAAAAGGCCAGGATACCCTGTATTCAACGATCCGGAAAGCATGAGAGGAGGGGAGGGATGGGTTGAGCCAAAGAGTGCCTTAAAAATCCATTGTGGCGAGCTTCTAGGGCCGCTATCGTACTGAGGTGAGAGCTGCCTTTGGCTGATTCTGCTTACGCTGTGGGGAGCCATATTGGGCGGGCTGCTTGGGCGAAGCGCACCACGTTCTGATATCCTACGTTGGATACTGCAAGAGAGGTGTGCGGCGCTCCCGCTTCGGCAGTGGCTGACACATTGGGGTTGAGTGAAGTGGAGAGCTACCGATGAGCTACCGCTCGTATGGCGACCTGTGTCACGAGAGGTACGACAGTGACAACCTGATAACGTGCCGCTCCTGCGACCGTGATTTTTGCTACCACTGCGGTGATAGCGGTAGCGCACTGTGCCAGCGGTGCCTCGACAAGCAGGGTGCGAGCCAGCCCCCAGAG
>JBMDXC010000153.1:0-15061 GCA_048594805.1 Candidatus Entotheonellaceae bacterium
TGGATTATGACACCTGGAGAACGCATGGAAGAGCCAAAATACCGTTGATTTTCCTGGACTTCAATTTGTAGTGGAAGAACTCTCCAGCGGGGAAACCGCTACTTTGTTGAAACGTGCGTTTGCTGAACGAGGGGGCGCGATATGTCCATCGACCATACGTCGGATGCAAGGCCTGTACGGGAGCCCATCGCTATTATTGGGATCGGATGTCGCTTCCCAGGAGACGCGCATGATGCAGCGTCCTTCTGGAAGCTGCTGAGCACCGGGGTCGATGCGATTACTGAAATCCCTGAGGATCGCTGGAGCATCGAGCAAAACTACCACGCGCTACCTGGAGTACCAGGTAAGACGTATTCACGGTGGGGCGGATTCATCAAAGGTATAGACCATTTTGAGCCTGAATGCTTCGGCATATCGCCGCGAGAAGCATCCTACATCGATCCGCAGCAACGCCTCTTGCTCGAAGTGGCCTGGGAGGCGCTTGAGGACGGGGGTCAGGTCATCGAACAACTGGCAGGAACGAAGACAGGGGTCTTCGTCGGGATATCGACGACTGATTACGCCCAGATCCAGTCGAGCCCGTACGATAGCCGTTCCATCAGTGCCCACACTGCGACGGGCGGAGTAATGAGCATTGCGGCGAATCGTATTTCCTACTGTCTGAATCTGCGTGGACCCAGCGTAGCTGTCGATACGGCCTGTTCCTCGGCGCTTGTGGCCACACACCTCGCTTGCCAAAGCATCTGGAATGGCGAATGCGATCTGGCATTGGCCGGCGGCGTAAACGTCATCCTCATTGCCACCAACTTTATTGCATTCTGCGCCGCGTCCATGCTTTCCCCGGACGGACGCTGCAAAGCCTTTGACGCCAGCGCCAACGGTTTCGTGCGCGGTGAAGGCGCTGGCGTTGTCGTCCTGAAACCTTTATCAAAAGCTCTGGCTGATGGGGATCCGGTGTATGCCCTCATCGTGGGCTCTGCAGTGAACCAGGATGGGCGGACCTCGGGCCTCTCGGCGCCGAGCCAAGCCGCCCAGGAATCCGTGCTGCAGGAGGCGTGCCGGCAGGCGGGCCTAGAGCCGAGGCAGGTGCATTATGTCGAGACGCACGGGACAGGCACGGCGATCGGGGATCCGATTGAGGCCAATGCCCTTGGTAACGTGCTATGCGCTGGTCGGCCCAAGGGCCAGCACTGCGTCATCGGATCGGTCAAAACCAATATCGGACACCTGGAAGCTGCGGCCGGCGTCGCTGGCATCATCAAGGCCGCTTTGGCGCTGAAACACCGCATAATCCCTCCGAACTTGCACTTTCTCAACCCAAATCCCAGCATTCCTTTCGAGGCGCTGCAATTACGGGTGCCACAGTCCTTGGAAGCCTGGCCTGATGATTCTGAGCCGGCGGTTGCCGGGGTGAACTCATTTGGTTTTGGGGGAACAAACGCACACGTACTTCTGATGGAGTACCGGTGCGGCCCGGAGGATTCAGCCGCGGTGACAAGCCACGATGCTGCGCCGGCATTGCTCCTGCCGCTGTCCGCGCGTACCCCCGAAGCCCTGCAGCAGCTGGCTCAATCTTATCAGGAGTTTCTCGGAGACAATAGCGACTACGGCGACGTCTCCGTGTCGGATCTCTGCTACACAGCCAGTATGCGGAGAATGCATTTTGACCATCGTTTATCTCTCGTCATCCACAATAAAGAAGAACTCCTGGAGCGTCTTGAAGCCTTCCTAGCGGGTGAAAGAAGGCCCGGCATGGTTACTGGCCGCCGCGTGCCTGGACATGTCCCCAAACTTGCCTTCGTTTTCGGTGGCCAAGGTCCCCAATGGTGGGCTATGGGGAGAGAATTGCTCGAGCATGAGCCTGTCTTCCGACACACCATTGAGGCATGTGATACCTTGCTGCGGCAACACGCGACCTGGTCCCTTTTGGCAGAACTGACAGCCGATGAGGCGAGCTCACGGCTCCAGGAAACTGCGATCGCCCAACCGGCACTCTTTGCGTTACAAGTAGCCCTCGCGGCGCTGTGGAAGTCCTGGGGTGTTGAGCCCGAAGCCGTCGTCGGGCACAGTGTGGGTGAAGTGGCCGCGGCCCATATTGCCGGCGCGTTGTGTCTGGAGGACGCGGTGCGGGTGATCTTTCACCGCGGCCGGTGCATGGATCTGGCCTCGTCAAAGGGCAAGATGCTGGCTGTGGGCCTCTCAATGCTTGAGGCGCAACAAGCCATTCAGGGGTATGAGGACCGTGTCTCGATCGCGGCGATTAACAGCCCGTCTTCCGCGACCCTTTCCGGAGACCCGCAAGCGCTGGAGCAGATAGCCCAAGCGCTGGATGCTGCGGGGGTTTTCTGCCGGTTTCTACGCGTCAACTATGCCTTTCACAGCCCCCAAATGGAACCCGTGCGGGACGAGTTGCTGGTCTCGTTGGCTGGTATTGAGGTCCAACCTACTGTCCTGCCGATGATTTCGACGGTCACCGGCCAGCCGGTGGAAGACGGCCAATGTGACAGCTCCTATTGGTGGCACAATGTCAGGGAAAGCGTCCGTTTCGCAGAGGCGGTAGATTGGTTGAGCGAGCGAGGCTACAATGTCTTTGTGGAATTGAGTCCCCACCCGATCCTTTCCGGTTCGGTCTCAGAGTGTCTGCTGCAGTATGGTCGACAAGGCACTGTGCTGCCATCCTTACGTCGGCAGGAAGAAGAACGAGCGACGATGCTGGTGTCTTTAGGGGCGCTGTACACCCTTGGACATCCCGTGGACTGGCGGCAGCTTTGGCCCGGTGGAGGCCGCTGCGTGCATCTGCCCGGCTACCCATGGCAGCGCCAATACTATTGGCATGAGTCGGAAGAGTTACGAGAGATACGCCTCGGTCGACATACACATCCTTTGCTCGGACATCCCATGAAATCAGCAGATCCTGCATGGGAGACTGTGGTTGACAAGCGCTCACTGGGTTATCTCGAGGACCATCGCGTCCAAGAGCATGCCGTATTTCCAGCTGCAGCATACGTGGAGATGGCCCTAGGAGCGGCCCAGGAGAGCCTTGGAGGGGGAGCGTATATCCTGGAGGATGTTCGGTTTCAAAAGGTCCTCTTCTTGCCCGACAGCAACGAAACCCCGACGGTCCAGCTGGTGTTCTATCCTGCTGATGCCTCCTTTGCTATTTATAGCAGAACGTCGAACGCCGATCAGTCCTGGACCCTACATGCGAACGGATACATGCGTCGAGAGCAAGATCTGCGTGCGCATGCGGCAGTTGATGTCCAGAGCCTAAGGGACAATCTCCCCGCGGAGATGGCACACGACGAGCACTATAGCAGGGTTGCGGAAGTCGGGTTCTATTTCGGCCCGTCATTCCAAGGCATCGAGCGACTTTGGAGAAAAGATGGTGAGGCATTGGGACAGGTGCGCCTCCCAGAACATCTGGCGCACGAAAGTGGCCATTACTGCGTGCATCCAGCATTTCTTGACAACAATCCGCCTAAAGGCTAGGACAAGCTAAGGTAGCGTTTTTCAAGGTCTGCGAGCAACGCATCGCGTTTCTTGCGTGATCGCGCTTTGCGCATGATCTTGCCGCGCTCAACCGCCTGCTGCTGGCTCACCGGCACACGGGCATGACTGTAGGGCTCAAGGTCATCGACCGTAAACGGGCCATCATGGTACACATGTGCGTCAAGCGCCAACAGCAATGTCGGACCTTGTTGCACAATCCGTACCCCCGCGTGGCGACGGCCATGAAGCCGACGCTCATGGCCTTTGGGACGCTTCAACCAGCGTTCCAAATCCAAATTATCGGCCGGAAAATCGGCTGCCTCACCCCCTACAAACAACCCCGGCTCAAAGCTGCTCATCATTTTGGCGAAATGTTGGTGCATGGGATCCGCGCTGGCCCCCCACTCCTGCCGTCGCAAGATAAACTGCGCCTCCCGCTCCTCCCCAGTGGTTTTGTCGTTTGGCCTTAGCGTGCGATCTACCGCTTGCAGGTCTTGGACGTAGGCCTTCACTTGCGTCAAAGACGCCCGTACGACATCCCAGCCGCGGTCAATGCAACTGGCCAGACGCGTCAACAGCGACTCGGCAGCCCCCCTTTTTGCGCTCCCAGGTTGCGATCGAGTGCGTCACGCACCTCCTGGAGCGCCTCGCTCATCCGTACACCGGGTGGGTGAAGCGGACCACCCTGGCTATCGTTGAGAATGCCGCGTACCGCTGCACAATACCCGAGCACCACCTCTCCCGCCTCGACCTCGACTGCCGCTTCCTCAGTGGTGGCCCAACTCGTCGCCTCAAGGGCATTATCGGTATGGAGTCATCCCCAAGCGCTCGATGCATAGGGCTCAGGCGGAGCCACTGTGGCGGGTGTCACCGATGCAGGGCGGGCGGCTGTGGACGTGGCGGCGCCCTGGGGCGGCGCAGGTGGCGGTGGCGACGCAGATGCCGCAGCTTGCCGACGCTCTTCCAGAACACGTCGTTCGATGGCTCGTAACCCTCGCACTTTGCTGCGCATCGTGCCCTTCGCTTGACTGTCTATATCGAGCACTGGCTTGGCCAAATCGCGCCTAAAGTGGTTTTGGCAGTAGCGGTGTGGGCTCCCCGGAAACTCGGTGGCGATGGCCTTGACGAACGCATCCTGCTTGTCCGACATCCACGCCCGCACCGGCTTGGCCAAGCGCTCCGCCCACTGACGCGCCAGGACGACCCCCCGGTGCACCTCCTGCTCCGCACTCGAGCGCAAGGGCTCGGCAAACCACACCCGCTTGCTCGTCAGCTCGCGTACCACATATAACGTCTCATGGCCTTTTTCCGGTTGCAGTCCGTCGATCGTCAGCACCAACGCTTCGATCTCCTTATAGGCCTCAGCCAGCCGCGCAGGATCTTGCTGCCGGGCCGCCAGCATCGTTTGGTACAGGCCAATGTAGCGCGCGATGGCATCGTCAGAGACCCTGCTCTGGTGGGTATCCTTTCACTCCAAACGCAGCTGAGGCACTGACCAATGACGGGCAAAGCGGCGATGGCCCAGCCAGCACAACACATCCCAGCCTATACACCAGCGCGGCATGCTGAGGGACAATTCGGCTTCGGGGCTGAAGGTACGCCCTCGACTCGCGCAGGAGGCGTCTGGACAGCGTACCAGACGGTTGACCACCTGTGTCGGCCCCTGCAACGTCCACAGATGATGATAGCGATGGTCGCAAACGTACATGGAGCGGTCACAAACAGGACACCAGCAGTCCTCGACATCCAGAGTAATCCGTTTGAAGGCTGTCCCAGCGGGCCAACGATACGCCATGGTCGTTCCATCCTGGTTCTGCAGTTTGTCGATGTGTCATGTCGAGAACCCACCATAACATAATCACGTCATGCCATGTAAAAATGATTCTAGCCTTTAGACGGATCGTTCTTTCTTGATGCCTGCTTTCAGGTTCTCTCCGGCACTATCGTTCTGGACAGCGGGGAAACCAGGAAGATCCAGTACTTGCCAGTGCAGATTGAGCGCGTCCGCTTTTACGCCAGCCCTGGACGTCAGGTGTGGTGTCACGCGCAGCTGACCAAACTGAGTGCCAGCACATTAGAAGGCGACATCCGCATCTATGACCATAATGGAGGTCTGCTGATAGAGTGTGAGGGATTCAGATGTCAGGCCGTGAAAATGGCGCGTGGCGATGATGCGGATGACGTGGAGAGCTGGTTGTATGAAGTCACATGGCAGCATAAGCCCCGCCCGGAACAGCGGGTGGTGCACCGTGCGGCTGATTTTCTTCCTTGTGCTCGCGAGATTGCTCAGGCCGTAGGGCGTGACGTGCACCAGTTAGACAGTGAAATCGGTTGGACGACAATGTTTTCCAGGGCGGAAGCATCGTTCGATATCCTTTCTGCCGGATACATCGTGCAGGCACTTCACGATCTCGGCTGGCAATGGCATGTGGAAGAGCGCATCACGGTTGATGCCCTGATGGAGCAGTTGAACCTGGCGCCGCGGCATCGACAGCTCATGCGACGGTTCATGCAGATCCTGGAGAAGGTAGGCGACTGCACAAGCGCTGGCGCAGATGCATGGGTGGTAGAACGCCTGCCTGCCCGGCAGGATCTGCAACAACTCTGGCAACAGACATTGTCGCAATATCCCGCCTCGATTGCCGATTTGAGCCTGATCAGCAGATGCGGATCGCACCTGGCGGCTATACTGCGGGGCGAGATCGAGCCTTTGCAGCTGCTTTTCCCAGAAGGGTCTGCCGCGACAACCGAGCACTTCTACCAGGATTCGCCCGGCTTTCGCCCGTACAACATCACGGTCCAGAAGGCCGTGAGTCGCGCTTTGAGTCGCTTGCCCGAAGGACGACCCGTGCGGATCCTTGAAGTAGGTGCAGGGGTCGGCGGCATGACAGCATATGTGCTCCCCAGCCTGCCGGCACATCGCACAGAGTATGTGTTCTCGGATGTCACCCCGCTCTTTCTGAGCAAAGCCACGCAGAAGTTTCGCGACTATCCTTTTGTCCAGTTCCAAACACTGGACATCGAAACAGACCCGCTCCAGCAAGGGTATGAGGCGCATACTTTCGACCTGATACTCGCGTCAGATGTCCTGCACGCCACACGCGACTTGCGTCAGGCGCTGCGTCATATCCTGACACTCCTGTCCTCCGAAGGGTTGCTGATTTTCTTGGAGGTGGAGAGAGCCCAATCATGGCTCGATCTGGTGTTCGGGTTGACCGAGGGTTGGTGGAGATTCTGCGATTTTGACCTGCGGCCGGAGTATCCGTTGCTCACCAGAAACCAGTGGAAAAATCTCCTGGAGGAGGTTGGGTTCACAGACGTCACGGCGATTTCTCTGTCTCCAGGCGACGAGGCATCCTTCCAAGTTGTCATGCTAGCCCGTGGCCCCCAGATCCGGGCAGATGCACAGCACAGCGAGCCCGAAACGGCGTCCCAACTCACCAAGGAAGCGCCAGGCCACTGGTTGATTTTTGCGGATCGTGGCGGCGTGGCTCGAGAGTTGGCAGACCTTCTCACTTTGCATGGCGCAGCCTGCACTTTGGTGACTGCGGGTGAAGGCTTTCAGTGTCTCGATGGGGAGAGCTTTCAAATATCTCCAGACAACTCTGAAGACATGGAACGCCTTGTGCGGTCTGTCGCTGAGTCGCACCAGCCTGTATGGCGTGGAGTCATTCACCTCTGGAGCCTCGATATCCCCATGCCTGGAGAGGCTGCCTCATTGCAGTGTACCGAAGCACTCGGATGCTACTGCGTCATGCACCTTGTGCAAGCGTTAGACAAAATCGGGAAGCGGGATGAAGCATTGCAACTCGTCCTGGTGACGCGAGGCGCACAGCCCGTCGGCAACCGCATTGAGGCGGCGTCGCTCGGCCAATCTCCCCTACTTGGCTTGGGCAGGGTTATCCTCAACGAGTTTCCTGACATCTCCTGCAAAATGGTGGATCTGAGTCCCGATGCTACACGAGATGAGATGCAATCTCTCTTTGCGGAGCTTTGGACAGAAGATCCGGAAGAAGAAGTCGCGTTGCGTCATGAGGCACGCTTCGTGCCGCGGTTAGCGCGAGCGACACGGAAAAAAGTCCTGGCGGAACGAGCGGCGCATGGAGCAACCAGGGCTTTTCGCCTGGAGATCTCAACGTCCGGTGTCCTTGATGACCTGACCCTGCACGAAACAAAACGCCAGCAGCCTGGCCCGGGACAAGTTGAAATTGAGGTCTATGCCGCGTCGCTCAACTTCCGCGATGTCATGAAAGCGTTAGCTCTTTATCCAACTGACGGCGACGATTATATGATGCTCGGCGATGAATGCGCCGGGAAGATCGTGGCGGTTGGTGAAGGAGTAAAAGGCTTACAAGCAGGCGACGAAGTCATTGCGATCGCCCCCAGCAGCCTCGGGTCTCATGTGACGACGTTGGCAGCGTTCGTCATGCGCAAACCCGCACATATGAGTTTCGAAGAGGCCGCGACCATGCCTGTGGTCTTTCTGACGGCCTATTATGCCTTGCACTACCTGGCGCGGATTCGTGCAGGGGAACGCGTGCTTATCCATGCAGCTGCCGGCGGTGTCGGACTTGCCGCCTTGCAGATCGCCCAACACGTGGGTGCCGAGGTCTTTGCCACGGCAGGGAGCCCAGAAAAGCAGGAGTTACTACGACTCCTCGGGGTGCAACATGTCATGGATTCACGGTCGCTCGCATTTGCTGATCAAGCCATGGAGATCACAGGCGGGCAGGGCGTTGACATCGTCCTGAACTCTTTAGCGGGAAAGGCTATAGAGAAGGGCGTTGCGTGTCTGGCCCCGTATGGGCGTTTCCTGGAACTTGGCAAGCGTGACATTTACCAGAACAGTAAATTAGGACTGTGGGGCTTCCGGAAGAATATATCGCTCTTTGCCATAGATCTGGGTGGACTTCTCGCGGAAAAACCCGCCTTCATCCAGAGCTTGCTTAGCGAACTGTCTCAGCATATCACCGAGCAAGCATTTCGTCCTTTGCCGCATCGCGTCTTCCCAGTTTCGCGCATCGTCGAGGCTTTCCGGCATATGGCTCAGGCCAGGCATATCGGCAAAATCGTCATCTCGATGCGAGACCAGGGTGTCTTGATCGACCCATTGGATGCACAGGACATCGCGCTTCGTCCTGATGCGACCTACCTGATTACCGGCGGATTTGGCGGTCTTGGTCTCACGCTTGCCAGCTGGATTATCGAGCATGGCGGGCGAAACGTGGTGCTCGTGGGCAGAAGCGGAGCTGCGTCTGCCGAAGCCAAGCAAGCCCTGGAGGATTTGCGCATGACTGGCGCTCAGGTCGTGGAGGCCAGAGCGGATATCACGGATGAGAAGCAACTGGCAGCCATGCTGGCTGACATTGATAGGACCATGCCGCCGTTGCGAGGCGTTTTCCATACCGCCATGGTGTTGGACGACGGTATCTTGCTGCAATTAGATCGGGCGAGGTTCAGGAAAGTGATGCGCCCAAAGGTGGATGGAGCGTGGAATTTACACGCCCTGACGCTGCACAGGCCGTTAGATTTCTTCGTCCTTTTCAGTTCAGTGAGCTCATTAGTTGGCAACCCAGGACAGGCAAACTACGTTGCCGCCAACGCATTTCTCGACGCTTTGGCCCATTACCGCCGGTCCCTCGGCCTGGCGGCGACGACAATCAACTGGGGCCATGTGGCAGGAGTGGGCTATGTGTCTCGGCATCAGGAGCTGTCCGATTTGTTGACGAGCCGGGGATTTCTGGGGTTGTCCCCCCACCAGGCGATGCAAGCTCTGAGTCGTACGTTGCAGGAAAAGCCGATCCAGATGGGAGTGATGCGTATGGATTGGCAAAAAGTAGCGAAGTCTCTCTCGACCGCAGAGTTACCCCAGATGCTCTCAGCCCTCGCTGGCGCCAGCTCTCTTGAACAACAAGGGGGAGAAGAGGGTAGCCGCATACGGGAAGCCCTGCTGCAGGCAAAACCGGAGGAATGTGAGGAGATCGTCCAAACCTACATCCGCGAACAGGTGGCAAGAGTCCTGGGGGCTTCCGCATCCAAACTTGATGCCGATCGTCCACTGAACGAGTTGGGCCTCGATTCCTTGATGGGGGTTGAACTGAGAAACCGCGTCGAAAGCGACCTGGCTCTGTCCTTGCCCATGCGCGAGCTCATGCAAAGCCCGACGATCAACAGCCTAGCAAGGGCTATACTCGGTCAACTGACGACGCCAGCCTCTGCCCCTCAGGAAACGACCTCTCTCTCAGAGGAGACGACGGAACAGCTCTCGGCGAGGGTCGCTCAGCTGTCGGATGAGGAAGTGAATTCACTCCTCAGCGAGATATTGGATGAGGAGGCCGATGAGGCCAGGCAGCTAGAAGAGGAGATGAGAGGGTGAAGCAGCGCTCCAAACGTATCGCGGATCTGTTGCCGGGTGAAAAACGCGGGCTGCTGGTGAGGCTGCTCCAGAAATGGGCCGGCGAGCCCATGTGGTTTCTCGACCGCATGGGGACGACCGTCATGGATTTGCAGGCTGAAGCCCGGCTGGATCCCACCATACGGCCGGAAGCTGTCTCTGGTGAGCCTGTCACCGAGCCAGCCTCTATCTTCCTGACTGGAGCAACAGGCTTTCTCGGAGCTTTTTTACTCCATGAACTCCTGCAGCAGACGCAGGCAGACATTTATTGCCTGGTACGTTCCGCCAACGCCGAGGAAAGTAAGCAGAAGCTCCGCAGAACGCTCACATCCTATGCGCTCTGGAACGAAGGTCTAAGCTCCAGAATCATTCCGGTCGTGGGCGATCTATCAGAGCCATTTTTTGGTCTTTCGGCGCACCAATTTCAGATGCTAGCGCATACGATCGATAGCATCTATCACAGCGGTGCCTTTGTGAATTGGATTTATCCATACGAGAGACTCAAGCCGACCAATGTGCTTGGCACGCAAGAGGTCTTACGCTTGGCGAGTCAAAACAAAGCGAAGGCCGTGCATTACATTTCCACCATCGCCGTGTTTCCCGTACTCGCCAACGCTGAGGTAAGAGTCATCCATGAACAGGACAGCCTCGATCATGGCGGCGTTCTCTACGGTGGGTACAGTCAGAGTAAATGGGTTGCCGAAAAGCTCGTTACGCTGGCGCGTTCTAGAGGCATACCTGTCTGCATCTATAGGCCAGCGTTAATCACAGGGCACAGCCAGACGGGCGTATGGAATACGGATGACGTCCTATGCAGAGCGATCAAAAGCTCGATCGAACTCGGTGCTGCGCCAGATGCTGAGGCGAGGCTGAACATGATTCCTGTGGATTATGTGAGCAAAGCCGTCGTCCACCTCTCAAGGCGAGGCAACTCGCTTGGGAAGGTTTTTCATCTGGCCCATTCCCGACCGGTTTCCTGGAGAGAGCTTGTTGTCTGGATCCGGTCGTTTGGCTACCCAATGCAGACGATTCCGTATGATAAGTGGCGAACGCAGCTGCTAGAACTTGGCCGTCTCAAGGAAAATGCCGCGTATTTTCTGCTGCCTCTTTTTTCGCTGAGTCTGTCGCAAGCTGGGCCAAGAATAGTAAGGAACGTACCAGAATTCGACTGCCAGAACACGCTCGCTGGGCTTGCGGGGACTTCTATCGCCTGTCCACGTGTAGATAACCAAGTATTTGAAGCCTACTTCTCATACTTCGTGCGTAGCAGTTTCCTACATGTTCCGCCAGCGGGTGGAACGTTGCAAGGCCCGCCGAACGCGATGGCTGTATCTGGTCCAATGAGAACCAGTTAAGGATCTCAGGAGGAGTTTCCACTCTGTAAAGTGGAGAGATCGTTTTGCTTTGTGTAGGCCTGGGAATATCCTATCGAAGGATGGCATCGTGAGAAGATTGGCCTGCCTGTCCATATATTTTGCCACCGTGCTGCTATGGTATGGGCTCCTCGCAGCCAGCCCAGTGCAGGACATCCTGCATCAAGCCGATCAAGCACGTGGCAACCTGGCAGGAGTCACCTGGGAAGCGGCCCTGGAGTCCGTCGAGAACACACGTACCGAAACTATGACCTTTGAAGTCAGAGCACGTGGGTTTGATATCCTGGCGGAAACTCTGGCCCCCCCCAAATCTAAAGGCAATAAAATCCTCATGCTCCTTGGTAACATGTGGTTCTATAAACCTGGCCTCAGTAAGCCTGTGCCCATTTCCCGGCGTCAAAGGCTCTTAGGGAACGCCGTTTACGGAGATATTGCCGCTACGAACTATGCAGGTGAATACGAAGCCACCATGCTCGAGGACGACAATGTCAACGGTGAGCTTTGCTATGTCTTTGATTTAAAGTCAAAGGATACGAAAACCACCTACGACCGTATCAAGTACTGGATAGCGAAGGATCGTGTGGTTGGGGTCAAGGCGGAATACTTTACGGTATCTGGGAAGCAATTCAAGTCATCGACCATGGAGTACGCGCACACAGTTGAGATCGATGGTCAGGCACGCCCCTTCATCTCCCGGATCGTGATCTATGATGAACTGATGAGTAACGATACCACCACCCTCGTGCTGCGTCGCCCACGTCTCCAGTCATTGCCTGATTACATTTTTGACCTCAACCTGCTAAAAAAATGAGAATAACACACAACGTGCTTTTGATACTCCTGATGCTGCTGGCTACGGTGACGTGGCTGAGTACCGTGGTGGCAGCCCAAGAACGCTCTAGCGAAGCGCACGACGAGCCTACGCCCCTTGGGAAATTGCGTGCTGAAGTCAGCAGGGGGTTTTCTTCCCGCATTAGCCTTCTGGGCTTCGGCATTGCCGCGGAACCGGTGGACTCGGGCTTGAATCCAAACAATATCTTGCACATCCCGCGCTATCAGTTGGAACTAGATTTACGGCCGGATCTCGCCCTGAACTTCCGCCAACTGGAGTTGAGCGTAAAGCCCAGATTTGAGCTGCGCTGGCGCAAGTGGGAGGATGGTCTTCCGCAAGGCGATAGTACAACGGATGTGCCAGTATTTGTGCAGGAATGGCTCGCCCGCTATCGTCTCACCAATCAACTCTTCGCTTCCTATGGCCGGGAAAATCTGCAGTGGGGTCCCTCCTATCTGCTTACCCCGTCCAATCCGTTCAATCGCGACAATGGGCAGAACAACCCGAGGCGAGAAGTGCCAGGGCTCGACTACGGCCGAGTAGTCTGGATACCCAGTTCTCACTGGACAGTTTCTTTTATCGCTAATACCGCCAGGGGCCGTCAAGACCTGATTCAGGACTTTAACACAACCTATGCTATCAAACTGGACTATACTATTGAGAAAAAGTATTTCAGCCTTATCCCGTCTTTCCAGGAGGATGGAAAGTCCAGGATTGGCTTTTTTGGCGGCTGGACGGTTTCCGATGCCTTGTTGTTGCATATAGAGGGTAGCGTTCTTCTTAATGAGCTTGGCGATACGGCGATACTCGTTGGTGGTGCCTACACGCTGGAGCTGGGGCCGACTATCGCCATTGAGTTTTACCATGATGGCGAGGGCTGCAGGCAGGAGGACATTGCCCTGTGCTTTCGTTCCAGCTTTGTCAACACAAAGCCTCCTGCAGACCCCTTCATCCGGCAGAATTATCTGTTGGTGCAATATGCCCACTCACGGGTCTGGGATACCAACTTCAACCTTACGCTACGCTGGATTCGCGATCTCGACGATAGTTCCGACAGGATTATTAGTATATTTGAATATGATCTAAGTGACCATACACAGCTGTTCGTCATAGGCAACTTCGATTCTGGCACTAAGAACACAGAATTTGGCAGTTTAGTCCATTACTCAGTGCAGGCTGGTGTGAGGTACACCTTTTAGTCTTCACCGGCTAGGCTGCTGAAAACCGGTATGTGTGTACATGGGGGGTGCAGTATACCCTTTCATACATAACCGTCAGTGGAGGACTTGCCACGGAGGCTCGGGCTTGCGCGAGCCTGGACGAGGCGTCCCCGAGGGTAAGAAACATCATGAGCAGCGGTCGTTCCTCATATGGTAGTGGGAAAAGGCACCTCCCGAAACACCGTGTTTGGACCTTAAAATTGTGGCACGGTGGGGACTTCTTCGGCTGGGTGAGGCTCTTGATCCATAATCGTTTTGCGGTAGGGCTGTGTTGTCTTCATTCCTTGGTGTTCATCAGCATCTCCACCTTGATGAATACTGTCCTGCGCTACCTGCAAGAGCTCGTATGGGGGAGACGGCTGAGAGAAACGCAGATCGCCCATGCGCCTCTATTCATCATTGGACATTGGCGCACCGGGACAACCTTGCTGCACGAGCTTCTGACCCTTGATCCACGTCACACTTACCCAACGACTTACGAATGCTTTGTTCCCAACCATTTTCTCTTAACTGAATGGTGCTTCTCCCGCGTGTTCCACCGTTTGCTGCCTTCCCTGCGCCCTATGGACAACATGTCTATGGCGTGGGACAGTCCACAAGAAGATGAGTTTGCGCTGTGTAATCTTGGCCAACCGTCTCCCTACTTGACTATTGCCTTCCCCAATCGCCCGCAATACCCGGAATACTTCGACTTGGAGAGTGTGCCGTCCGAGGCGCTGGAGCGCTGGAAGCAGTGTTTTCTGCACTTCCTCAAGCAGATTACCGTGCGCAACCCGAAGCGGATTGTCCTCAAGTCCCCGACACACACCTACCGTATAAAGGTCCTGCTGGAGCTGTTTCCTGATGCACGGTTCGTGCACATTGTGCGCAACCCCTACGTCGTATTTCCGTCTACTGTGCACCTATGGCAGTCACTCTACTCGCACCAAGGGCTGCAACACCCGGCATTTGAGGGACTGGAGGACTATGTTTTCGATAATTTCCTTCACATGTACAACAAGCTTGAGGAGGCACGCCCACTGGTGGATTCTTCCCGCTTCTATGCATTACGCTATGAAGACTTGGTACGGGATCCCATTAAGCAGGTCTGTGCTATTTATGAGCACCTTGAACTCGGAGACGTGGCGCCGGTATTACCCAAACTCAAGCAATATGTAGCGCAGACCGCCGATTATAAGACCAACCGTTATGAGTTGCCGCCCACGTTGTGCGAGACGATTACGCAACGTTGGGGACACGTGATTCGGCGGTATGGCTATGCCCAGAACAGTGACACATGACCGCACTCAGATAGAGCGGAGCATGAAGCGAGGCTCCTGTGGTTGTCGTTTGCACATATTTCCAGGGTTATCAGCATCACGAGGCCCTAGAGATGGAGCAAACGATGCTATGTCTCACACTCAACTTGGGAGGTGCCGTAACATGCAAATATCACCCTAAATCGAGCCACACAACATTGGTACACTAGCAGCACACGGAAGCGTGTAATAGCAGTGTGTCCAAGACATCAAGTGTATGAATCTTGTGTGGAGTGATTTAGTTACGGTGGCACATACACCGGCAGAGAACGCACGCTGGGCAGACGATCAGCGAGTTTGGGTATTGGTTGCTCAGCGGCTCAGGACCCATTTGTCGGCCCAAAGACTGTCGTCTATCGCGGTCATAAAAGCCACGGAACTATCCATATATGGTCCGCATAGTGGTACATTCTGTTCAGTGTGGTCCAAATACGGAAGGCCAGGGCTGTCACAGT
>JBMDXC010000154.1:0-8052 GCA_048594805.1 Candidatus Entotheonellaceae bacterium
CCGTATCTCGGAAGTCCTCTGGTCGGGTTTTGTTGCTATGGTGAACAATCACGATGGCGATGCCCCGTTCCTGGGCAAGCTGTTGGAGAGGGGCGACTGCGGCATAATCATCGGCATAGACGCTGCCGTTCCGGGTGCGTCGAGGGCGGACTTTCTCGAGGATGTCCACCACGACCAGGCGAGCATTCGGGTGCTCATCGAGCCAGGCTGTCAATTGCTCCTCCAGGCCTTCGCCGACGCGGGGGGCATCCCAGAAGACAAAATCCAGATTGGCCGGGGGCTCCTCGGAACCCATATGCAGCATTTGCTCAGCGAGACGTTTTTGGCCACGCCGCTCGCCATCTTCCAGGGCCATATAGAGCACATCCCCCTGTTGGATAGGATAGTGCCCAAAAGCTGTTCCGCCCTCAGCGACAGCCAGACAGAGATTCCACATGGCCAGGGATTTCCCATCCTTGCCGCGCCCGACAAAGAGCGTAGCGCCTACGGGTAAGATGCCGTCCACAATGTCCCGTCTCGGGGCGATGGGTTTTGCGTAGAGGTCGCGGGCCGAGATGGTTTTGAGCCGAGGTGGGGCTTTCTTGTCGCTGACAGCCTCCCCTGTCGACGCCTCTTGCTCTCGTGGTGTTCCCTTGGCTTGGGTCATATTAGGGACAGTGCGGGGGTGGGACTGCTGGGGCGCCTGCTGTCGTGGAGGGTGCCAGCCGTACTCTTTGGCGAGATGAAAGAGGCTGCCTATCGTGGTTTGGCCATCTTGCCGGAAACTGCGCCAGGACTTGGCCTGCTTCCCTTCGTCATACTTGCCACTTTGCTGGCTCCACTGGTCCCAGGCCCCGCGTGCCCAGCCTTCCCCGGTACTATGCAGGGCCATCCCAACGTGCAACCAGGTATCGTACTCAGCATCGTGGTTAGGGATAGCAAACAGGGCTTGCATGACCTTGGCGTACTCGGTCTCCCCTCGTGGGGCATGGGCGTGCTGCGTCTGGGCTTGGGGCGGGGGAATGACGAGCGGGAAGGCATCAGGATTCTGATAGAGCGCCGGGTCATCCGAGACGTAGCAGAGCGCATTCAGGTATTTGACATGCGGATCGACATTGATATGCACCTCAGGGTACAGGCGTGTGATATGCTCGACGACCACAGCCCAGGCATGTTTGTAGCTCTCGGGGTCGGTAATTCCGGTGGCTGCAATACCTACTTTGATGCCTTGCCCTTTGGGACTGACAAAGGCAAAGGCAACGGCTTGGTCTTGGGCCAGCGTGTGCTTGAGCGCTTCCGGATCTTCCGCATCATCAATATCGAGATGGACGAGGCCGGTACAACTGATGAGCTTCGCATCCCACGGAGTCTCTTTGTCGCGGGTATGCATCGCACAGCAGGGCGTAAAGGCATGCAGCTTTTCTTTAGCGTGCTTGTAGGCTTTCTCGCCTTTCGCCTTGAGGATATGCCGGAGGCGCGCCACATTTGGGCGATACGTCCCGTCCTGGATGCGGTGAAGGACGGCTCCTAAGGATATGGCCTCTTCTATCGGTGTCGTCGTGTAACTGCCATCAAACAGGGAGACTGAGGTATCGAATATCATGCCGCGCCCCCTTTCTGCCGCAGTTGGGTAATGAGCTGATGAGCCTCGGCGCGGTTGGCAGGGGCCGCACCCTCGTAGCCGAGGGCCTTGAGCAGGGCGAGCTGCGGCGTGGTCGCGGGGCGTCCGCGCATGGTCATGGTATGGATGGCGCGCTCGGGCAAGGCCTGCACCCGCCGTGCGACACGTTCGGCTGGCGTATATTTGCTCACCCACCGCAGGAACGCGCCGCAATGGCGGCAAGTAGCCCGGAAGGCATGCGGGCCATTGCCAGGGGCGAGCTGGGGGATATCCACCGTGCCACAGTGGTGGCAGGCGGTCGCAGGAAGGGATGGTATCGGGCGAGGAGATGTGCTACTATTCATGATCAATCCTTTCCGAGTAATCGCCTGCTGGTCACAGGCGGTACCACACGATGCCCTAGCCCCCGCTAGGGCGTTGCTGTTTTAGGGCTCACCAGGCAGCGGGCGGATCTGCCGTAACACACTGTCCGCCAATCCTATCAGGCGGGTGTACACGGTGTCGGTGGCAGGGACGGTATGCGCTTGGGCAACAGGGACATGCGTGCGCAGCAATCGGGCCGCTGTCGCAATCCGTCTGCCAAACTCCTCCACACGCCAGAGGATTTCCTCGTCCCACGTCTCGGGCTGACCATGGCTCTGCAAGATTCCGTGTAGCGTGGCGAGGTCCAGCGTCAGTCGATATTGCATGAGGCTGATATCCCGTTCGGCCCTGGCGGAATCCACGAGGTCTACAAAGGTACTGATCTGAGTCCGGATCTCAGAGATCCGTGCAGAGGGGAGCACCCGCCCTGCTACTTCTGCCTGCAGGGCGTTGAGCTTGTTCGAAAAAATCTCCTCCGCGTAGGCAATAAGGGCGGCATGGTGGGCCGCAGTCACTTCCCTATGGCCAGAGCGCCAGAGGCTCACGAGTGTTTTGCTTACACCCAGGCGTTGAACAATATCCCGCTGGCGAATCCCACAGAAATCTAAGAGGGCAAAAAGCTTGTCAGATGGTTGATGTGTGTCCATAGGCACGAGTTTACAGAGTACGTAAACGAAGTGCAAGTATGAGAAGATAGGGCATGGGAGATGCTATAATGAGGGCGTAGCGTGTCCCATGCTACACTTGCTGCCGAGCTGGTCAGACGCCAATCAGGGCCAGCTCGGCGGGCTCCATATCGCTCTCGCCTTCCTCGTACATACCAACCAAATAATCAGTCGTACAACCCAAGGCTTTGGCTAATCCCTTTAGTACATCAGAATTGACCGTCTGATTCAGGTTACTTTCCAGACGGGAAATTACCGTTTGCGAGACTCCTGCTCGCTCTGCCAATTCCACTTGCGTGAGTCGTCGCTTCTGGCGTAACTGCTTGACTCTATCCCCGATACGCATAGCTCACCTCCTCGCTATAATATACAGCATACATTATACGGAGTTCTATTGGCTTTGGACAAGGAATTTTATGCGATAAGTTATTGCATTGGTCTATAACTTATGTTATATTCATAGGCAAGAAACAGGCGGGGTACCCACCCTGGAAAAGTTGATACCCCGCCTCAGCATTCACCCGTTCCGTTGAAGGAATCGAGCATGCAAACTGTAGCAGCCCCAATCTCTGTAAGCAACCTGATTGTCCGCTATGCTACCTTCCACGGCGAGCCTGGCTATGCGCTGCGCACTGCTGACCGCCGGGTGTTCTTCGTGAACCATGACGCGGAGATGGTGACCCTGACCAATGCCGACATCCCAGCGCTGGTGCTCCTGGGCGATGTGAATACCGCTGAGCGCCAACACCTGCTGGATACGGTGGCGGGTGGCGCGGCCGCTATCTGCACGAGCCGCAGTATGGAGGTGGCGTAATGGTCACCTCCACTTCTCGCCATACCTTCCGGGTGGCGCTCGCGGACATCGCCCAGAAGGCCAAGGCTACCCTGCCCGAATGTCATGGTCGTGTCGACGCAGCGATTGCGCTGGTGCTCGCAGGCGATGTCGAGCTCTGCACCGATGGAAGTGCCCTGGTGGGCAGCCAGGCAGATCCGCAGAAGAGTTATCGTGTCATTCATGGGCAATGTGAGTGCCCTGATTTTGTCAGAGCCCCAGCGGAATTTTGTAAGCATCGCCTCGCGGTCGGCTTGCTGCGGCGGGCGAATGAACTGCTGGCCAGTGCCGCAGATGGTGCGGCCGTGCCAGTGGCAGGGGACCCCCTTACGCGACTCCCTGAGGCTCCCGTCAGCATCACCCTGAAAGCCATCCTGCACGGGCATGAGGTCCTCGTCACGCTGCGAGGTCACGACTTCGCCAGCGTGCAAACCCAGGTCGCTCAAGCCCTGGACTGGCTCAAGGCGCAGACGCAGGCGCAGGCCTCCAGTCCCGCTGAGGGCTGGTGCGCACTCCATCAAGTCCAGATGCAGCATAATCAGAAGGATGGCCGTACCTGGTGGAGCCACAAGACCGCTGAGGGCTGGTGTAAAGGCCGCTAAGAGTTCCCCTTTGATGGACACTGCAACGGTACCGGGTTTCTGCACACGGCCCGGTACCATTCCTGTACAGATCGCCACCAGTGCAGCAATCGCTCGTTTTTCTCAGGGTACCGCTTGCTCTACCCCTGGATTTCTTCTATACTCGTCATACTCGTATTTCAGTAATACCCACTAGGGGAGACCCACCATGGCTGGGAGACCACCTACCTATCAGGCTGACGATGAGCGGCCTGTCTCTGTATCGCTCCGCATTCCCAGGGCACTCTATGACCAGGCACAGCAACGGGTGCAGCAGCGCCGTATGACGCTGACTGAGGCACTGCTGGAGGGCTTGCAGCTCTGGCTGGAGACACCCACAGACCCACGAGAGCTATTATTGTCCGACGAAAGTAATACCGTAATGCAGCAATTGCAGGAGATGGTGACTGCCACAGTCCAGGCAGAGTTGGCCAAGCTCCTGAGCATGGCGCTCCCGCTTCCCACGCATGACATACAGACGACGAACAATGACATGTTGTATGGCAACAGTAATACAGTATTGCAGGAAAGCGGCCCTCAGCCTGACTTTGCTGGCACCAAATACTACCTGGGCAAGCGCTGTCCTCAGGGGCACGACTATCAGGGCACCGGGCAATCGTTGCGGCGGCGCGAGAAAGGCGATTGTGTGAAGTGCGGCAAGCTCGCCAAGCGGCAGAAGCGCCAGCAGGCGAAGGTACGAGAAGCAGGCCTACCCTAGTGTCCCTTCCGTGGCGGCGGGACGCCTCGGCCCTCGCCTGGGAGCGTCGGCACCGCCGCCACACAGACGCCCGCAGCCCGTACCGCACCCTGGGCACTGCCGGCAGGAGACGCGAGGGGCGTCGCGGGCGCACTGGCCCACTCGGCGCTTGCTACCAGCCCAGGCTATATCCACGGTCGTGTTCCCGCTCTCGGTCTCGCTCTTTCGCCAGGATGCGGGCACGACCACGTCCCGCGTAGTTAACATAACTCTTCGTTATCAGATCCTCGCGATCTTGTGCATTACGGCCAGGAAAAAGGGTTGACACGCCCGGCATGCCGACCTACGATGCGGCCGACCGCTTGCTTACGGACCACTCCCCTGCACGGCCGTCTTGAGGGGTGTGCGTGGGAGTCGCCTTTTCTGTACCGCCCAACAGGGAGATCGCACCATGATGCCATGGGGTCTGCAACGTCGTGTCCTGTTCCTGCTCTGCGGAGCCGCTGTCCTCCTCGCGGGCTGCGTCTCCAAGGGCAAATACAATGACCTGGAGGCCAAATACACCGACCTCCAGGGCCAATACACCACCTTGCAGGGCCAATATCAACAGCTGCAACAGGCGTCGGCGGCCCAGACGTCACGCAGTGCCGCAGAAATTGCCGCCCTGAAGAAGGAGATGGCCGCCGATAAGGTGCACGTCAGCCGGCTCCAGGACGCCATCAAGTACACGGTCAACAGCGACTTGTTGTTCCGGTCGGGCTCCTGGGAGATGTCCAAGGAGGGGCAGGAGGTCATCGGCAAGCTGGCCCCGCGCTTGGCGCCGTTTCAGCAGTCGAAGATCGTGGTGCATGGCTATACCGACAATGCGCCTATCGGGCGGGCGCTGCAGCGGCAGGGCGTCACCTCCAACGAAGTGCTGTCGCAAAAGCGGGCCGAAGCGGTCATGCAGTATCTGATCACGCAAGGCGTGAAGCCAGATATGATCTCGGCGCAGGGGCGTGGCGAGGCGGATCCCATTGCCTCGAACAAAACCGCCGAAGGGCGTGCGCAGAATCGCCGCGTCGAGCTGACGCTGACCGGGCAAACCTCACCCTAGGGCAGGAGGTGAGTGCCGCCCTGCGCGCTTATCGTGACGGAAACGAGGTCGTGATACCCCATCGAAGTCATCTCGTCCAAGCACAGGTCGCTTCCAGCCACGTCTGATGGCAGAGCACTCCCACAGTACAAGCAGAAAACGCCCGTTACCTACACAGTGCCTTATGTGTCCAGAAACAGCTCGCCCATGTGTCTAGATACCCGGTACGCTTGCAGTGTGCCACAAAGGGTCTTCCGCCCCCATACTCTTGTGCCTCCCGTGGCCCTCGTATATCATGCTCGTAACGGTAGCGTTACGGCAACGTGCCCGAGCACAAGGAGCATCCCATGAGTGATACGAACCGTGTGCAGCGCTGGCGCCAGCGGCAACGCGAGGCAGGACTAGAGCCTATGACCATCTGGCTCAGCCATGACGAGAAACTCCGCCTGGAGGACCTGGCGCATACCTGGCACTGCTCCCCCTCGGAGCTGGTGCGCCAGGCTCTGGCGCAATGTCGCCCCGGAAGTCCCCACGTTACAGCAGCCGTAGCAGATACAGCACAGTTACGTGTGCTCATGGAGGAGGCGCTCCTAGAGACGACGGCCGTTACTGAACTCGTCACAGATATCGTAACTGCTACGCTGGCGCGGGACCTTCCGCCACTGGTGCGGGAGATGCTCCAGGACCTCAAGTTCTTGAGAACGTCAGGAGAAGATGTCCCACACCCAGACACGTATACTGCTCCTGTTACTGCTACGGACAATAGCGTAACGGTAACTCTACTCCAGGAGATGCCTCCAGAGGCCATACCTACGTACACGGATGAGACAGAGACTGTTGCAGCAACAGAACCAAGCACCCAACCCCGAACTTACGGAGAGATTCCTGCTGCGGTGCTCGCCGCCTTGGCGCAACGCCAGCCAGCGACAGCGGCCGAGTTAGCGAAAGCGGTAGGCTACAGCACGAAGGCGGGTACGAAGACCGTATGGCAAGCTTTGCAACGCCTCTATAACAGCGGCAAAGTGCTTCGGGAGGGGAGACAATACCGACTGCCTCTGTAACAGCTCAAGACCATGCCGCCGATGGCCTCGCCTCTTTCGCTCGTGGACTCTGGCAGAGTGCCGATCCAACTGCGGGAGAAGGGCACAAGGTAAGACGCCCTACAAGGGGGTGCAGGCATACACAAGCCTGGCATAGTACCGCCTACGTACACGGCCGTTTTTCTCTACTAGAAAGGTGTGTTTTTTGCCCCTGCTTTCTTGTAAGGTATGCCTATCCTGCTGGGTCACGCATACCACACCTGAGATGCACGAGGTTATGGCCCTGAACCAGCGAGGCAGTGGCTGTAGACTGACTTAAAGTAGGTGGGACAACAGGCAGGTGCAGGCGCTCCAGTAAGGAGCGTCAGGCAGCATACAGGACTGGTGAACGAGCTTTGGACGGTCCTCTCACCAGCCCCACGGACCATAAGGGGGTGCCTTATGGCTCTTTTCATTATACACCATCACCGCTCCATCCCGCACTGGGCACACAAGGAGCTCCATACCGAGCCAAGGAGGAACAATGAGGACCTACACACACCAGGGACAACACCATCCTGCACGAGGCACGAGGGGACACGAGAGACGCTGGGGTGCCCTGCTGTTCGTAGCACTTGTGCTAATCGGCACTGCGGGGACCCACGCTTTTGGAGTGGATCGTACGTCTCCGAATGACTCGGCCTGCTCCCTGACCCAGCTCACCTACTCCACGCAGCGCGGCAGTTTCAGTCCCACGATCAATGCTGCGGGGACCCACATCGCCTTTAACTCCAGTGATGACCTAACCGGAGACAATCCGGACGGCAGCTCCGAGATCTTTCTGGTGAATACCCTCACCAGGAGTATCACCCAGCTCACCCACGCCACGCAGGGCACTTCCTCTGGCAGGCCCTCGATTAACGCCGCGGGCACCCACATCGCCTTTGACTCCAATGCGGACCTGACCGGAGACAATCCGGACGGCAGCTCCGAGATCTTTCTGGTGAATACCCTCACCAGGAGTATCACCCAGCTCACCCACGCCACGCAGGGCTTCAACGTCGAGCCCGCGATCAACGCCGCGGGCACCCTCGTCGCCTTTGTCTCCAATGCGGACCTGACCGGAGACAATCCGGACGGCACCCTGGTGCTCTTCCTGGCGAATACCCTCACCAAGAGCC
>JBMDXC010000155.1:0-9567 GCA_048594805.1 Candidatus Entotheonellaceae bacterium
AATGACTAGCGCCGCCCCCATCAACCTGGCCCCTGCAGTGGCACACAGGCCAATCGGCCCTTGTGCGAATACCACCACGGCATCGCCAATTTTCACGCTCCCAGACTCTGCACCACTGAAGCCTGTAGAGGCAATGTCGGCAAATAAGACCACCTGCTCGTCGGTTAACTCCTCCGGGATCTTGGCCAGGTTCGCCTGTGCGTTGGGCACCAGCAGATATTCGGCCTGCGCGCCATTGATGGTATTGCCAAAGCGCCAGCCCCCCAGTGCCTGGTAGCCACTGCCGTGACCGCATTGTGACAGGTGGCCGGCTAAACACGCCTGGCACTGGCCGCACGGCGTGATGGCCCCCACGAGGACGCGGTCACCCACGGCATACCCCGTAACACCGGGACCCAGCTCAGTGATCACGCCTACGGGTTCGTGGCCGATGACCAGACCCGGCTTGACCGGATACTCCCCGCGCAGGATGTGGAGATCGGTACCGCAGATGGTCGTCAGCGTGATGCGAAGCACGGCTTCGCCAACGCCGGCACATGGTCGCGGGACCTCTTCCACACCGATGTCATTGGTACCATGAAATACGGTGGCTCGCATGGTTGCCATATTTCGACCTTCTCAAGCAGTAGACTTCTGGGTAACAGAACGCATCTCTTGGCGTGGAGGTTCAAGCTGGCGCACCGGCCGAGGCGCTTTCGAGCTGCCTCGGCTACCCGCAGGCAAGTCCAGCATCCTTTGCCACGCCTGAGGGGTATCTATGCTGGGGAGCAAGTTTCATACCACCTGTTTACAGGGTTAATGAAGCCATCATTGATGGAGCCATGAGCATGGCCAAACTTTACGGTGAATGTACCGGCGGGATACCCACGCTGGGGTCTCCAGGATGCAACGGCGAGGCTATGGAGTATGACGCTCAAGAGCCTTAGTCCGCCCGCGTCATGAGGGCGCCGAGCCCTCTCAGACAGCCCCCTTAGAACTGCTGCGACGAGAAGCATACTGCTTGACTCTAGAGAAGAGAATGCGTATGCTCGCGACGTTTGTCGGTAGAGCGTAGAAAATGTGCCATTTTTGTGCAACGGTCTCGGACGTAGAGCCTCATGCCCTTCCTCGTAGGCAAGGAAAACATCACATGCTACGACGCTGTCTCCCAGAGAGCAGGCCCCCTGCTCAGCACACCTGTGTTTTGCCACAACGCGGTCGTATCCCTACGTCAAGGCGCTCCTGCTGGTCTGTCCTGGGCGCTGCGCTGCTATGTGTGCTCCGCCTCGTCTGGACTGCACCAGGATACGCGGCCTCCGAAGCACCTGGTTTCGCCCACAACTGCTCCGGCTTTGCGCAGGACTCGCTCTTCGGGCCTCTCTGGCCTGGAACGTCTGAGCAGAAGGGGGGGAGACGTGCCACTACCCTGGCAGCTATGGTACCGCGCTTGACCCTGCGTGGAAAGGCCTTGGCCACGTATGAGCCACGGAAGATCGGGCAGACGGCGCCAACGCTCGAAGCCGTATTTGGTCTTATGCCAGGTGCGCAGCGGGAGATTGTTGAAACGCCATTTGCCCAAGACGCCCGCGGGGTAGTGCTGTCTCCACATGTCCTGGCCACCGTGGCTCATGCCCTCACCCCTGATATCGTCGAAGTCTCTGTCGCACAGCAGGCCAATGTGCAGACAGTCCCACTGCGGGTGACTAGTATGACACTCGTGGCCCGGGCTGCGCCAGGCGAGGACGGCGTGCCAGCCCAGGTGGCACATATGAATACACCGTACGATTTGGCTTTGGCTCAGGCAGACAGCCAGCGGAGCTTACAGCCGCTGCCCTATGCCGCTGTCTTATCCTACGGAACGGGAGACCCCGAGAAGCCCACGGGAGGGTTACAGGCCGGAGATTGTGTTGCCGCTCTTGTGACGTCACGCAACGAGAAGGCGTACGATACGGGGCAGGACCACCTGGTTATCGGGAAAGTGCTGGCGAAGGTGCCAGTGGCCACGAATTATCTGACGCAAACCAAACTCAACGTGAATATGTTCACGGCTGATTTGGCGGTACAGCCAGGGGATTCTGGGTCCCCCGTATTCGCCCTGCAGGCCGGGAAGCCGGTCCTGGTCGGGTTAGTCTCGGCCACTATGTACCCCACCGCGATGTTTACCTACGTGGCGCGTATTGATCCCCTGCTGGCACTGGCAGAGGCCCTGCGGTTGGCCACCTCTGGCCAGAGCAAACCCTTGCTGGTGCGTAGCCCGGCCGCGCCCAGTCCAGAGTAACACTGATCGCGCCTCAGAAGGGCTCACCCTACGGGGCTGGGCTCTTCTCCGACTCTGATAGCCGCCCTGCACCATACAGATGCTCTAGCAGTGCCTCAGGCACACGCAGGTCAATCGTCTCACTGGAGTGCTCCTCCGTGAGCCGCGCATGCGTGAGTGCCTTGGGTACACGCAACTCAACACCAGCAGGCCTCTTAGACTGTGACCACAGGGCAACGTGCGCTGCCGGCGGGCGTGGCAGTATTGGGGAGATGGCAGGCGTAGTCGGTGGAACGGGCTGTGGCGGGGTGAACACCACCCACAAGGCAGCCAGGGCGATAGTGAGAGTCGTGCCGCAGATAGACATATGTGCCCCTTCCCTGTCTCCTCGCCCATCGATGTTCGGTCTATAGAAGGTCAGTGGAAAATGCCGGGGGAGCCATAGGAGGTCAGCCTCGACCTCGGTACCAGGTATATGCTCTACCTATCACAACGCAGGTTCTAACATAGCCTGGTTACACACAGCACGGCAGACTATAGCTCCCTCCGGCCCAAAGAGCAAAAATTGTGCCAATCATACTGTAAAAGGCATTATGGGTAGAGGTGCAGGTTCTGGCGTCACATCTCACGTAGTCTAATTGAGCGGGGGTTCTCACGCTCTGCCAAAATGAGAGGGTGCACGAGAAGCTCTCCTAAGATGAGAGATGCCGTGGCCTGGGCGCGGCATGCATTCTGCCGTGTCTGAGGGAAGACGTAGGCCGGAGAGAGACGGTTCATACCGAGAGTAGCATGATTTTTTCCCTGCGGCCGCACGACAGACGCGCCGCAACATGGAGCCCGGCTCCCATGCTCTTGCAGCAGCGGCAGCTCTGACCGTCAGCCAGCGTCGGGGTGTAGCGCGAGTTTTTGCAGTTCTTGCCTGAGCAACGCGAAATCCTGTCTGATGTTCTCGGCCATATCGTCGCGATAAAACGACGCTGCTGGGTGATAACCCGCCAGGTATTTGCGATTGTTGTGTTCGATGACCCGTCCTCGTACCTCATTCACGCTGTTGACACCGAGCAGCTTCTTGGTGGCAACGCTGCCAAGCAACATAACCAAGGCGGGGTTAATCAGCTCAATCTGCTCGAAGAGGTAGAGCGAGGTACACGTGTCGACCTCGCGTTTTCTCGGCGGGCGGTTGTTCTCTGGACGGCATTTGACCGTATTGGTGATAAAGAGATCGCTGCGGTCCACACCGCTCCCAGCCAGCATCTGATCCAAAAAGCGCCCAGCCGCACCGACGAACGGCTGGCCGCGCTGGTCTTCATCACGGCCTGGGGCTTCACCAATGAGCATCACGCGTGCTGATGGCGAACCCTCCCCCGGCACGGCCTTGGTCCGCGAGGCATGCAACGGACACTGCACACAACTGCGAATCTGTATGGCTAAGGCTTCCAGTCTCTCGGCTTCCTGTAAGCGCGGCATGTCTCTCTCCCTACTGTGGCGTCACCGGAATCTCCACCAGACGAAACGGCGGTTGGTCGGGATAGGTCTTGTGGAGAAGTGGCACAGCGACATTGTAGACCGGCACTCCTCCTGTCGTTTGGCCTTCTGGAGACCCGTGGTGGGCATGGCCATGAAAGACAGCAGTTACAGCATAGCGATTCAATGGTTCCTCAAGCCGGCTCGAGCCGAGAAAGGCAAAGATTTCAGGCGGCTCTCCCACGACAGTGTCCCGAATAGGCGAGTAGTGTAGCAGAACAATGCGCTGCGGCGTGCGCAGTTTTGCCAAGGCCGACTCTAACTCTACCGCCTCGTCGACTGCCTCGCGGACAAATTGCTTTGTGGTTGCCTCGCCCCAGGGCTGCAGCGCCCATTGGCCGAAGCCACCCCCAAAACCCTTGACCCCGGCAAAGCCAATCCCGTGGATCTCACAGGCGTCCCCATCGAGCATGATGATTCCCGCGTCGCAGAGGATCTTCCACACCTCCTCATGCTGCCCGGATTGATAGTCATGATTGCCGAGCACGCCCAGGGTCGGAATCTTCGCATAGGTAACACACGCCTGCGCCAGGCGCTGGGCCTCGTCGGCTTGACCAAAGTCGGTGAGATCCCCACACAATAGGAGCACATCCGCCTGCTCGGTCGCTTGCGTGAGCACTCCCTGTAATGTTTCTTGAGGGATCTTGGGATAATGCAGATCCCCGAGGGCGGCGACACGTACGATCTCCTTTGGGGTCGTCATAGTGCTCGTTCCTCTGCTGAGATTGCGGCTGTCCAATGTGCGATATCTGCCGGCGTCATCATGCCTGTAGGCTTGAGCCGCGCGTCACCATACCCCCAGCACTCAACATCTATAAGGTATTGTGCTCTGGAGAGCAACGTGCCTTGACAGATCTGGTCCGCAGGGCGTGGATGGTGCACTTCATGCAGCAGCCTGTCCAAAAGGTCCTGCATAACCCAGGACGGAATGGAGGATTGCTTGGCAGGGTAGACGAAGCCAAAGAGGATGAGATAGTTCAAGAGCACCCGCCAGTGCGCTCCGAAGCGCTCAAGCAACCGATGCCAGTCAAACTGTGCACTACAAGCGTGTAGCAGGTGCAGAATGTCCGCCCCGTCATAGCGTTCACGTTCCATGACATAGGCCTTGGACCAGAGCATTTCTTCTGGTGGGCAGAAGTGCACGGGAATCCCCAGCGTGTTGCCAGCCACGGCATGGGCAAACCATGCCTGATCAACCGTGGCAATGCAGTTGCCTGAGCTAAAGATCACGTCGATACAATCCGGGCCGCTGCACGCCTTGCCGAGCCAATGTGGGAAGGTCAGCTCCGTGTAATACCCTGTGGTGTTGAGGATCTCTAAAGCGTGGGCACAATCATGAGGGTATACAAAGATGTCAAAATCCTTGGTATGGCGAATAATCCCAGTATAGTGTGCCAAGGCATACCCGCCGCCAACGAGAAATGGCACCTGCGCTGCCTGTAAGGCCAGCATCGCCCGACGGTAAAAAGCGCAGGCATGGGGATCTGGCTCACTCCCAGGGGGGGAACACCCAGACATACATACCTTCCTCTCTTTATTGAACTTAAAGGTCCATTGCTAGGACCCTACTGGCTATGCAAAGTCACACGAATCCTGGCTCGCTTCTAGACGCTTTGCAGCAAGATATGTACCACTATTGAGGTGACTGTATCATCGTGAGTGTCGTATGTGCGTAGATGGCATTGAGTTTGCACTCTCTCGTGGTAGAGACCTGATTTTCTAGCGCGCTACCGCGCCTGGAAGCAAAACACGGCCCTAAGAATAAGGAAGAGAAATGGCAAGCATGCATGAAATGCAGAAAACAGACACGCCCATGGTGGATGCGCTAGACCATGACAAGCCTCAGACATTGGGCGCGCAGATGCAGGACGTAGGGACTCAGGTCAAGGAAACTGTGCAGGAGGCAGGAACCCGGGTCAAGGAGACTATGCAGGACGTAGGGACTCAGGTTAAGGAAACCATGCAGGCGGCAGGGACTCAGGTCTATGAGCAGGGGCGCGAGAGCCTTCAAGATTTGAACCGCACCATAGAAACCCAGATCCGCGAGCGGCCGCTCCAGGCGCTTCTCGTGGCGGGAGGAATTGGTGCGCTGCTTGGTCTCCTCTGGCGGCGGAGCTAGGCCAATTCAGTCATGGGCAATACGACTGTCCCTGGGTGGCACACAGCTGCCTGGGCGTGGCAACGAGGATCTATGGTAGCATAAGTCTCGGTACATGATGATCTATATAGCACCAACTTGTTCTATATTCATCTCTCAAAATGATACAAATATCCTCTCAATTTGATATAGGTGATGTATGACCAGTGGCGTAGGAGGGGTGCCCTTGGGTCATTCATCTTGTCCCTACAAGGGCATACTCAGTACGTTGCGTACTGGCATAGATCTTGCCTATAAAGACCAGTGGAGACAGATGTATAAAGGTAAGGAATCACGTATGAAGAAGCATAGCGTCTTGCTTGGCATGCTGGCTGTGCTCAGTCTTATGCTGGCCTATAGCGTTTTGGCGCAGCAACCAGCACCACCAGAGCAAGACAAACCTGTAAGCCAAAGTTCTCAAAGTCCTCCCTCAGCGTCAAATCGCACACCTGACGCGCTCACAGCAGTGCAGGGGATACTGCTGTCGACTGAAACCTTACTAGGCAGCGATGTCAAGAACCCACAGGCACAAGACGTGGGGAACCTGAAGCAACTTATGGTTGATCCGCACACCGGACGTGTGATGTACGCGGTGGTAGCTATGGGCGGCTTTCTGGGGATGGGTGAGAAGACCGTTATTGTACCCTGGAATGCCCTTGAGGTGGCACGCGACGGCAAATCCCTGGTGCTCAACGTGTCGCCACAGATGTTGCAGCAAGCTCCCGCCTATGCAAAGGGCAAGGAGCCCATGTATGCTCCCACCAGCGAACCGAGAGGCGGCGGTTGGGGTATAGACACACCCTATGGTCGGCTCTATGACCCAGAGAAAGAGGAGACCATAAGCGGTCAAGTTCTCAGGATAGAGACCAGCCCTCCTATGCCTGGTATGGCTCCCGGTATGCAGATGCTGGTACAGACAGATGATGGGCAGAGCACGCGTGTACAGGTCGGGCCAGCGTGGTACCTGGAACATCAGGATCTCGATATGCAGGAGAACACCCATGTGCAGGTCACCGGTGCTCGGACCGAGATTGATGGGCAGCCGGTACTTATGGCACGTGAAGTGCAGTTTAATGGGCAGGTCATAACGCTGCGGGATACGCAGGGCATGCCGATGTGGAGCAGCCTCCGCGGCACTGCAGCAAAATAGAAGGAGAAGAGCTATGTTAGGTTGGGCTGTGACTTTTCTGGTGATTGCGCTTATAGCTGCTGTATTCGGCTTTGGCGGCATTGCTGGTGCTGCGGCAGGGATTGCGCAAATATTGTTTTACGTCTTTCTAGTCATCTTCCTCATCTCCCTGATAATGGGACTGGTACGAGGACGAACGCGTGTCTGAAGCACCGATGAGATGCACGCCGGAGAGTCGGACGTGGCGTTGTGGACCTTGCCGGATAGCTGCATGGCTTGCTACAGTAGCTAGAGAACTCTGCTAGTCGGCAGTCCCCTGTGCATACAAGGAGTCGTCTATGTACGAACACCTCGAACGTCTCTTTCAAGGCCTTGCCCCAACGTCCGAGTATCTTAAAGGCGTGTATTACGACTTGGCAGATGAGTTTTTCAAGCAGTTCCGTCAGCAGATTGAGATCACTCAAACTGAACTGCGAGAGAGCGAGCAGTTAGAGATCTACTATCACGCCCAGGGGGCAGAGCCTATTCTCGTGTCGAAAATTGGTTATCTTCCCCCAGGTCTCCTGGTACTCTACGGCAAGGACGGTAGGAACAACGATTGTAAAGTCCTCGCCCATCTACAAACTGTGCACCTGACCCTGAAGCTGGTACGCAATGGAGCGCCGGAAAAACATCGCACTATCAGCTTTGTTGAGCAGACCCGAGGTTCGGCCTAAAGGTATTGCGCTGTAGCCTGGGCCAGAGTCCCACAGGAGATGCGCGATCACGCCTAAGTCTAAATGGTATGCCGCTCCTCACGTTCTTATACCACTTTCAAGTCTGCCACGGCCTTGGTGCGAAACTATACGTGTGGCACCAAGGTGGGTGTATACGTCAAATTTCTCTTGTAGCCAACCTGGAACGCCTCTCATCATAAGGAGAACTGCCATGAAGCGGATGGCCGTATGCATAGTCATATTGCTGGTGTCGTCCTTGGCGTGGGCTGGGAGCAAGACGTACCAAGCGACTGGTCCGGTGGTAGACGTGCGCGATGATGCCATTGTGATTGACAAAGGGAAGGAAGGCAAATGGGAGATCGCGCGTGACGCGAACACCAAGGTGAACGGCACCTTACAGAAGGGCGCGAAGGTGACGGTGTATTACCGTATGTATGCGACAGAGATAGAGGCGAAAGAGGTCGATAAGCATACGAAGCAGTAGTGGTATTGATTGTGGTGTATAGCCCGCAAGAGAAGAGATGCTCCCACGGCTGTGGGCCTTAGGAAAGGAGGAGCACCATGGCATGGCTCTGGAACCAAGGACGACCGACACTCCTGGCCGTGGTGGGGCTGGGATTCCTAGGGTACAAAGCGCTCCACAAGGAACGTGAGCCGGTGGGGCAGGGGCAGGAAGGTGTGGGCGTGCGGGGAGTGGCCACGGTGCGCCCGCCACTGACGACGCCCACGCCTGAAGCCACGTCGACGACGCCCGGATTTCTCGGAGGCCTTGGCATTACAGAGCTGGCTACTCGGGTCATCAAGGAAGTCCAGGAGGACAATAGCCTGGGCTGGGCGGCGCAACTCGCCTATTACCTGCTGTTTGCCGTCTTTCCGTTTGTGCTCTTTCTGACGGCCCTGATGGGTTATCTCCCCATTCCCAACCTCATGGAGCGCCTGCTAGCCGCGCTCGCCACGCTGCTCCCTGGCGAGGTGGTTACCCTCCTCCAGGACAACATCCGGCAGCTGGTGACGGAGCAAAAAGGAGGTGTGCTCTCCTTTGGGATTCTGGCAGCGCTCTGGGCTTCCTCCAGTGCAGTTGTAGCAATTATTGATGCATTGAACCGAGCATATGATGTGCAGGAAGGGCGTCCCTGGTGGAAAGTCCGGGGTGTGGCACTACTGCTGACTATCGGCCTCTCCCTCTTTATTCTGGTTGCCATGGTGCTCATGATCTTTGGTCCCCAACTTGGAAACTGGCTAGCCTCACTCGTGGGGCTTGGGAAGATATTTGAACTCCTGTGGAATATTCTCCGCTGGCCGGTCAGTGCAGGGATGCTGATCGTGGCCATGGCCATGGTGTACTATTATGCCCCGGATGTGGAGCAGCAGTGGAGATGGATCACCCCCGGTTCGGTCTTTGCGGTGCTGGCGACGATTGTTGCCTCTCTCGGTTTCTCGGTGTATGTCAGCTACTTTGGATCGTACAACAAAACGTATGGCAGTATTGGCGCGGTGATTGTCTTTCTGACCTGGTTATATCTGACTGGGTTGTGCCTGTTAGTGGGCGGGCAGATCAACGCAGAGATCGAGCATGCTGCCCCATCAGGCAAAGCACCGGGGCAAAAGACCAGTACCTGAGACCTTGACCATATGTCGCAGGCTGGCGGATTGCGACGGGGCGCCGTGCCAGCCCGTGCTCGTCGCCCGTCGCCAAACTCTCATGGATATGCCTTCCTACTGTAGGACGCGGCACCGGAGACAGCAGTTGCTGTCCCCGGACCGGTTTTGCTCAGCCCTAGGTCCGGGCGCGGACTTTGTCCCAACCATAGCGGATGGCGTCTTT
>JBMDXC010000156.1:0-11923 GCA_048594805.1 Candidatus Entotheonellaceae bacterium
GGGGCCATGGGCAAACCCGTCTGGACCCTGTTGCCTTTTGCTCCCGATTGGCGTTGGGGACAGCATAGTGCACACACGCCATGGTATCCCACCATGCGGTTGTTCCGCCAATCGACTCCAGGTGCCTGGGAGGCCGTGTGCCAGAGTGTTGTCGAGGCACTTACCGCTCTCCTCGATGTAGAGCCATCTTTGCGACCGTAAGGAGTTGCCATGCCCCTCGTCACAGCGCGTTTCAACATCAATCGTCCCGGCTTGGAACGTGACATCGTTCTGCAACTCGACCCCGAGTGCTTCAGTCAACGGCTCATGCTCGACTACTTCCGTTCTGGGCGACTCCTCGAGCCCGAAACGAGCGCGCTGGTGGACATGCTCCTGCACCCGGGTGATACATTCATCGACATTGGCGGTCATGTCGGCTTTTATGCCATGCTTGCTGCTGGGCTGGTTGGCCCCACAGGCCGTGTCTACGTCTTCGAGCCTGAACGTGCCAATTACGCACACTTGCTCACCCACATCGCCCTGAACAATTTCTCTCACGTCTTCCCCTTCCCGTGGGCCGTCGGCCACCGCACCTCTGTCGTTGACTTTTTTACGAACTTCGACAACGATGGTGGGCATGCCCTCTGGGATCCTGGTCGACACGCTTTTAACCAGAAGAGCCGCCAGCAGACCTCCAAAGCATCCGTATTCCTCATCAGCCTTGACGATATTTTTGGGAGCGCGCAGCCTGGTTTCGCCAAGCTCATCAAGATCGACACCGAGGGCAACGAGACGAGTGTCTTGCGTGGCGCCCGCAACTTTCTGGCCCGCGCCCAAGTCCCCGCTGTCATCGCCGAGATCAACCGGTTCGGTCTTGCACAACTCGGCTCGTCCGAGCAGGAGATGCGCACCCTCATGACCGACCTTGGCTACACGACCTATGCCCTGGTGGGCGCCCTGCCCGTGCGACTTGCTCCACACGAGTCTCTCCAGAGCAGCTATGTCTATAATGTGCTCTTCGCCAACCCTCACCTCCAGCAGATGGTCGCCGACAGATGGCCGCAGGACGCCAGGACCGTTATGCCTCAATCTAGCCTGGTTGCCAGTATTTAAGTTTTCCCGCACACGACCGATGAGAAAGGACAGACAAGACACCTGGATTGACACCTCGTGGGTGAGGGGACAAGTGTATGCCGTCATTAGGGACGATCAGCGGTTTAGGCGTCGGTTCAAAACTTGACCTGCAAGGCACCCTGGACAAATTGCGCCAGGTCGACAATGCCGCGGTGACGGCCCTGCAGGCCAAAGAAACCACAGCCAAGGCCCAGCTGGTCGCGTTTGATGACGTCAATGCCAAGTTTCTGGCGGTGAAAACCCATGCACTGCAGCTCTCCCTCGAGAGTAATTTTTTGACGAAAAAAATTTCAGGAACCAGTGATAGTGTGGTGTCAGCCACGGTTGCCCTGGGTATCGCTGACGCGACGCATGACCTTGAGGTGGGACGGTTAGCAACGAAAAGTTCGTTTCAATCTATCGGGGTCGGCACTGCAGACACCGCAGTGACCACGTCCGATACGACATTTGCCTATCAGCTGGGGGCCAACGGTCCCACCATCAGTGTGGCAGTGAACGCCAACACGACGCTGACCCAGCTGGCCGATTTGATCAACAAAGCGCCGGATAACCCTGGGGTCACTGCCGCCGTGGGGAACTCGGGCACGGGAGTCATGCCTTTTCATCTGGTCTTGACAGCCAACAAAACTGGAGAAGACAACCGTATTAGCATTGTCGCTCCTCTCACTGATCTCTCCTTCACAGAACTCCAGGGGGCTGCAGGGGCCTCGTTGAACGCCTCGCTCAAGGTTGACGGCGTAACGTATGAACGTCAGAGCAACTCTGGGCTTACAGATGTGCTGCAAGGGATCACCCTGCATCTCAAGGGTACGGGCAGTACCACCTTGCAGATTACATCCGATACAAGCGGCATCGAGGACTCCGTCAAAGGTCTCGTCAACGCGTTTCAGGACGCCATCCAGGATCTCAAGACCAAGACGGCCTATGATACTCAACAAGACCAGTCGGGCCTACTCGCCACGTCCAGTGCACTGCGCGGCCTGTCTGGCGAGTTCAGTCAGCTCCTCGGGACTCGGATCAATACGGGGGGCACCATCACCAGCTTGTTTGATCTCGGGCTGGAGTTCACACGCGATGGCACCATCACCCTCAATGAAGATACGTTGACAGCGGCGTTGGCGAATCATCCGGACGAGGTAAAAACTCTGTTTGCGGGTAAGCCTGGGGTCACGGGGCTGGGCACACTGCTCACGGACAAACTCAATACTATTACACAGCCATCCTCCGGAGCCATCGCCACAGAAAAGCAGGCTACGCAGGCACAGCTCGATCGTCTTGGTACCAATATTGCCTCCACCAAAGCGCGTCTGGATCAGCGCTATGACACTCTCGCACGGCAATTTGCCGCCCTGGATACGTATGCTGCCAAGCTGCAGCAGCAAGGCGACTACTTGAGCAATATCATTAGTGCATTGAACAATATCAAGCAATCCTAGACCCATTGTACGTCTGTTCAATGGTGAGAGAGGAGTCCATGGCAGCCCATTACGCACGCAATGCCTATCTGCAGGCAAAAGTTCAACCAGAGACCGATCCCAAGCGTCTGATTCTCATGCTCTATGAGGGGGCGTTGGAAGATCTGCGTCTAGCCAGGGAAGCCATCGAGCAGCAGAACGCGCGCCAGCGTGGTGAGCACCTGAGCCGTGCCGTGGCGATTGTGTCGGCCCTGCTCACCTCTCTGGATAGCCATGTGACGGACGAGCCTATTGCCTTTTTACGGGGGCTCTACCAGGCTATCCTCGTGGCCCTAAGCAAGGTGGCCGTCACACATGATGTCAAGGTGCTAGAGCTGGCATTTCGGTATCTGGAGCGCCTGAAGCAGATCTGGGAGCAGGACGTGATGGGGCTGCAAGCCCAGAGGTCGGCAGTGCGGCCACAGGAAACGCAGCATGTGGCTCTCAGTGCGGCCGCCCCGCCTGTGGTGGCACAGCGCTCGGCGTATGGCCACCCTGCCCCTCTGGGAGCACGGCGTACTGTTTCTGTGTAAAACCCCCAGCCCCGAGGGAGAGGTCATGCACGGGTTGTACGAGGCCCTTGTGAGCACCTGTGACAGCTATCAAGTGATGCAACAGGCCCACCTGCACTGTCTTACTACGGAGGTGCACCCGGATATAGAACGGCTCGTATTTGAGCGCGAGCGTCGCTTTGCTGACCTCCAAAACCACCTCATGGCTGTGGTCTACCAGGTGCTGAAAGCCGTGTCAGAGCCATCTCTCGTGCCCATCCTCTGCGCTCGTCTGACCGCTCTCCTCGAGGAGGATGCGGTACTTGTCGAGCGTCTGCATGCCTATCGTGCAACCCTCGAACAACGCCGGACTCAGATCCGGCAGGGCCAAAAGGTCCTCGACGGCTACGACAGCTCGGCGCCTATGCGGTCACTCAGGGTCGTTGATAGGACCGGCTAATCCCTTCAACACTCCTTCTGCTCTGCGCCCTCGCGCTAGCGCGTTTCCTCTCTTGACAAGGCCCACCGCTGCAGGTACACCGCTGGGGAGGTGCAAACTCGTTCGACATCCTACGAGACTACTACCATGGAATATACGCGACAGACTAGGTTTTGACGCTGGCGCTATGGGTTTAGAAGATGCACTGGCGTGGGCCGCACGTTATGGCTTCCATTATGTCGATTTTAACACGGATCAGCCAGTCCTCTGGGTACCACTACCACTACATGATGGCCTTTGGCTCACTCGAAGATAAGCTAGTTGGACGCGACCGCCTGGCTGCCTGCTGGCATGAGGCATAGACACATATGCTTCTCTGGGGAGGTCTTGGACTTGCCATTATTTTGGGTATAGGAAGCGCCTACTACGTCATGTGCTCCATGCCTGGGCGCTCTTATGCTGGGGCGTTCCAATCCCTACGTGCTGATGAGATAACCCTGCGCGACAGTCTGCGGCAACACGTGTACATACTGGCAGGGGACATTGGTGAGCGACAGCTCTGGCGCCCCGCAGCGCTCGAACGCGCTACCCGGTACATCGAGGCTACGTGGCAAGCGCAAGGTTACCACGTGGCGCGGCAATCCGTTATGCCTGAGGGCCAGACGGTATACAACCTCGAAACCGAGGTCGCGGGGGGGGCGCGACGTAATGAAATCGTCGTTGTGGGAGGACACTACGATACCGTACCCGGGAGCCCTGGCGCCAACGATAACGCCACTGGCACCGCGGCAGTGCTGGAACTGGCGCGCCTGCTAGCGGGGCAGCGGCTGGCACGCACGGTGCGTTTTGTAGCCTTTGTCAATGAGGAAGTCCCGTTCTTTCAGACGGACACTATGGGCAGTTGGGTCTATGCCCGCCGGTCACGCGCCCGCGGTGAGCAGATCGTGGCGATGCTTTCGATCGAGACCATCGGCTTTTACTCCGATGTGGTCGGCAGTCAGCACTATCCCTTTCCGTTTAGCCTGTTCTATCCTCGCACCGGTAATTTTATTGGTTTCGTCGGGAATATCGCCTCACGAGCCCTGGTGCGTCGCAGCATTGCGGCCTTTCGCCAGCATACCTTCTTCCCTTCCGAAGGTGTCACAGCCCCTGGCTGGATGACCGGTATCGGCTGGTCAGACCACTGGGCCTTCTGGCAGGAGGGCTACCCTGGAGTGATGGTCACCGACACCGCCCTGTTCCGCTATGCGCCCTACCACACTCGCGAGGACACACCAGACCGGGTGAACTATAACCACATGGCGCGCGTCGTTGCCGGGCTTGCACGGGTGGTTACCACTCTGGCGGACGCGCCTAGACTCTAAGAGAAGCAGATCAGTATTCGGCGAGCAGGGAAAAATCGATCTGGTCAGGATGGGCTGGGGGCAGTTTCTGACGCTGCCCTGGGAGATCCTGGAGGCGACAGACTCCTTCACGGTAGAGGTCGCTACGTGGCACGGGCTCGTAACGTATTATGTCCTCGTGGTGATGGAACTGGTCACGCGGCGCGTACATAGCGCTGGGATCGCACCCCATCCACCGCGGGCTTCATGCAGCAATGATCTCGGCAACTGACGGACCCCTTCGAAGCATTCCTCTCCTGAAAATAGCCCTCTATTTTCAGGCGTGGTGGAGAGCCCTGGTTCATGCGTTACTGTTGGTCAGACCCACAGTGCTGAAAATTGTGCCTCGCACATACCGTTGTTGAAGGCCCAGGCATATGGGGCATCCGAAGCCATCACAGTACCCGTGTCGCATGGAAAGAGCATGGCCAACAGTACGTTATGAGGGTTTCGCGGGGCCAGGCCGCAAAACCGATGTCAAAGATGCGGCCTGGATTGCGGAGCTGCTCCGCCATGGCCTGCTGCGGGGCAGTTTTACCGCCTCCAAGCCGCAACGGCAGTTGCGTGTGCTCACGCAGTATCGGAGCACGCAGGTCCAGGACCATGCGCGGGTGCTCAATCGATTGCCGGCGGTGTTGGAAGATGCCAACGTCAAGCTCGAGGATTTGGACGAGGCGATTGCGCGCATCAGTGCGGCAATTGACTAGCGACTGACGGCAGAGCAGGAGGTCATCGCCCTCCTGGTGACGATCCCGGGGGCCGCGGGCGGCCGAATCGCGATTCGGTCATGCCGCTTCTTTGATTTTGCGCCACTTCCGCTCCCATTGCTGCTCAACTCGCTTCCTCTGGTTCTGCATACACACCTCTGTACATCGCTGTTTGAGCTGAAACAGGCTCCATGCCTTGGGGGCGGCTCATCCTGTCCGTACAATCGGCTATGCCTGTCAGCACGGCTTGGGCATTCCATATGCCTGAGCGTAGCATGTGGAGCAGCGCCAATACGACAGAGGTGGGGGTCAATAGGGACACACTCCCTTGAGTGTTCCCGCGCCCGGATCGCGGATGATGGCTACCAAAAGCCAGCAGAAGATCACAAAGTATCGAGCTTGTGTGCAGCGACAAAGGGACTTACAGGGATAAAGAAAGGCGTATACGGTGCGTGGTAAGCATGTGCATCGCCACAGGTAACAGGCTCCTGTGTGTTTTGGGGTTTGGCGACCTTCCAAAATCTACAGGAGCGCTGGTTTTGCAAGTAGTTTGTACCTCGCTCTACGTCTCTGAAAGCTTAAACCCCGCCAATTTTGAGTTTTGAGTATGGAAGGTTTGTGAATAGGCTACGTCACGGGGCTCGGCGGAGTCCCGCATGGCAGTCTCGGTTCTTCCCGGTTAGTGAGTGCGGCGTGGACCTCCTATCGTCATCTCCACCGATGCGTCTGGAGCGATCTCTGGTGCGGCTATGGCGCCGCGCAGCGCAGGGCCGTTGAGAAAGTCTTCCAGCAGCACCTGACGGTGCGGCAGAAACACCTCGCGGAGGGCCGGCGAGTGATTGCCGGCTTCGTCGACGTGCACAAACCTCAGCGATCTGGGCCACGTGAGCCCGTCCCCTAGATCACTGTTGGCATCAACCGTGCTCAATGCGTGGCACCCCGCACAGGACTGCGTCATCGCCCGTCTGACACTATGCATGGGCGTGAGATTGCTGCCCAGCACCGTCAGCTGCTGCTGCATCTCCTCGGCAAAGCTGCCACTGCCCCGCGAGAAGTGGACGGCGTAATCATTTTCGACACCTTGCGCAGTACTTTGCCCGGTGTTGAACCGATTGGCGTTCGGGAACGTGATCTGCATGAGGTCGTCTGCCAGCAGGCCCGGGAGCAGTTCCAGGACATGCGTGTGGAACTGTGGGGCCTTGGCGTGTGTGGAGGTGTCGTCAAACAGCGCACCAAAGGGCGTGTTTTTATCGGTCACCGGCCTACTACTACAGTTGTAGATCGGATGGTATCCTGGTTCCACACGACTTATGGAGGGGGAACCATGGAGTGGCAGCAGGAGCAGGGCATGGCGCCAGCTGCCCTGGCGCTGGCGACGGTGCGGGCATGGACACTCTGGGTGACGGAGGTGGAACGATGGCGCATGCCACACTGTGCGTGACACGAAGCCCGTCGCCACGCGTGGGCCTCTATCCGGGGCTTGCGCAGGCCTGTGGCGCGCCAAAACGGCTGGCAGTTGGCGGAAGTCCATGGCGATGCGACGCCCTATGGGCTCCAGCATTTGGTGGGGCGCGCACGCTGGAATGCGGAGGCCGTCCGGAATGATCTGCGTGCCTCTCTGGTCGAGCCCATGGGGGACCCACAGGCGGTCCTGGTGCTCGATGCAACCGGGTTGCTCAACAAAGGCCAGCCGTCGGCCGGGGTGGCGCGCCAGTAGAGTGGACCGGCCGGATTGTGCATTGCCACATGGGAGTATTGCTGGCCTCTGCCAGTCGACAGGGCCATGCCCGGCTCGCTTGTGCGCTTGATGTCCCGCAGCCGCACGACCGCGAACGCTGTGCGCATGCTGGGCTGCCCGAGAAGCATCCGGTTGCCACGCCACCGCAGTGGGCATGGCAGCTGCTCACGCGCGCTGTCGACGCCCGGGTGCCAGCCGCCTGGGTGCCGGGCGACAGTGTCTAGGGCGATGAGCGGCGGCGGCGGGTCTGGTTGGAAACGCAGGAGCACGCCTAGGTCATGGCGGTCTCGGGGAAAGCATATGTCTGGCAGGCTGGCCGCCCACAGCAGGGCAACACGATTGTGGCTCCTCTGGGGACGGAGCGCTGGGATCGGTTGAGCGCAGGCGATGGTGCCACAGGCCTCCGCTGGGATGACTGGACGTGGCTCCCGCTGGTCGCACCGTGGCCGCCCGACTGGCGCCGCTGGCTCCTGGTCTGTCGGAGGCTCAGCCCCCCGACGGAGGTGACGGCCGATGTCGTGTTGGCCCCCCAGGCGACGGCCCTGGCCACCGTTGGAGTGGTGGCTGGCCGTCGATGGAGCGGTGAACAGTGGTTTGCAGAGGCGAAGGGCGAGGTCGGCCTGGATCACGAGGAGGGGCGGAGGTGGACGGGATGGTATCGGCATATCACGCTGGCTATGTGGGCCTATGCACTCTTGACGGTACTGCGTGCAGCCCATCTGCCGACGGAGGAGGCGCCACAAAAAACGCTGTCCCAGCGCACCTCAAGCAGCCGGGCGACCTTCAAGGTCTCACGAGGACTGCTGTGCCGCTGAGTGTCAGCGAGATTCGGCGTCTCTTCTGGCGTCTGGTGCTCGCCACGCAGCAGACCGTGGAGCGGATGCTGGCCTGGTCCGCCTGGCGCCGCTGGCATCAAGGGAGCGCCAAATATTGGCACTCCAGACGGCGCGCAGTTTCATAATTACAACTGTAGTACTAGACGAGAGAGGCAGAGTCTCTAAAAGATAAGAGGCGGCTTCCCTCGTGCTACAAATATGGTAATGCGGCAACACTATTTGCCACATTGCTGGTAATAGTATGATTGTAGCTTGCGCCGTCTTGTAAAACGTGGCATCATACAACTATCAGATAATTATATGATGAGGGTTGCCGTTATGCTCGATACTCGACAGATTCACTCATTGACTGATTTTCTCCGCAATCACAAAGCCTACCTCGCACGGCTCAAAGAGACCAAGACCCCGGAGATTCTGACCGTGAATGGCCGTGCCGAGCTCGTCATACAGGATGCCGAGAGCTATCAAGATTTACTCGACCGGTTACACCACATGGAGACACTCACCGCCATTAAAGAGGGCATGGCGAGTGCGGAGCGTGGTGAACTGAAACCCGCTGAGCAAGTCCTCTCCGAGATGCGGGCCAAATATGGCCTACACGGTTAGCCTCTCCGGCTCCGCCGAAGCCGACGCCTACGCGGCTTTTGAGCACATCCGCGAGGTGGCCCCCGCCAGCGCGGCCCGCTGGCTCACCGGCCTGTTTGCCGCCATACAGACGCTTGCCGATATGCCCGCCCGCTGTCCCGTGATTCCCGAAGCGGAGGAGCTTGGCCAGCCGCTGCGCCATTTGTTATACGGCAGGCGGACGGGCACGTATCGGATTATCTTCGACATCCAGGAAGACTCCGAGGAAGGCCCGCGCGTGCGCGTGCTGAGAATATGGCGTGCGGTACGCGATGCCCTTACTGCTGAGGATATAGCAATAGAGCATTGAATCCATCATCAGGAGGGCAGGGGAGGGGTATGGCCGCACATGACTTTTGGTGAACATATTCGTCAGTGGCGCGAGGAGCGCGGGGTAGGGCTGTGCCGGTTTGCCAAGGCGATAGGGGTGAGTCCGACCTTTGTTTCCAAGATGGAGCGCGGTACCGGCCCGCTTCCTGGGGAAGAGACGATCCGCAACATGGCCGCGTATTTTGGCAAGAACCCCGACGAACTCTTAGCCTTGGCGGACAAGGTAGCTGCCGACGTGTTAGCCATTATCATAAAGCAACCGGCCTATGCCCGCTTTATCCGGGAGAACGCCCATCTGACCAAAGAGCAATGGGAGGCCCTGACGCGTCAGCTTCGTACACCGCACGATAAAAATGATGCCGCCTAAAGTCGCGCTGGGAAGTGTGAAAGACTATGGGTCATTCCCTTTCATTTGGTGCATATAGCGTGGGCAGACGACCTCACGCCATTCCTTGATATTTTCGTTTTGGCGTGGATGGTCCAGCAGCAGAATGGAAGCGATGTCCGGAGAAATCTTGCAGGTGTGGGGCAGTCCTGTTTCTCAGCCATCTCTGCCTCCCTGTTTACCTTGAAGGTAGATGAGTAGTAATGGCGAGTGACTTGACTGGAGATACGTATAGCCAGATCGTTAACCACGCCTTGGCCGGATACTTTGCCCGACCATAGACCACCACGGCGGGTTGTGTCTTCCGACATGGCTCGCGCCACCCTGCCCCACGAACGCCCGTTTATAGACATCAGCGGCAAGCCTGTACGACTACACCCTACTAAGTTAACATAGTGGCCGTTATCAGTGCGCCGTGAAAGCGCACTGTCAGAATGTCGCAAGACCTTTGGAGATACAGGTACCCAATGAGCCCTTGGAGCGAAGCATGACGAACCACTGCGCCGTGTGAGCAGCGTGCTCCTGAACGGCGCCATGAGGAGAAGGCCCTGCGACACGAAGTCGCAAGGTTGCTTGTCTGGCAAGCAGCACGGACCAGACCTGTTGTTCCATCAGCAGTATCCTACGAGGTACGGCAGCAAGGTAACGCGCTGTCAAATGCCCTCGGACAACGTACCCACAGTCGGGCGCCTGACACCCGAACCGCGAGGCAACGGTGTATCTGCCAGCATCAGGCGGAGATGGGGCGGGATGGCCGGTCTGGTGAACCCATGTGAACTCTTGATAAACGTCGTTACCTCAGGCAAGCCAAAGATGCTGAGAGGCTTGGGCCAAAACGGCACTGTAGCGGGTACAGGGGCTTGCTTTTCCCCTGTCATGGACACTACACGCTACCGGCGAATAGCGAGCCCCTGCCCCGAACCTGTCAACCTTGTGGAACGTGGTAAGCCCGTATCGCTCCTTCGGCAAAGAAGGTAGGAAGGTCGCAAGGCCAACCAATGGGGATGCGGGTATAGGGGTGGGAAAAAGTGAAGGCCGGCCTGTAACGGGACGGACACGGGGTGCAACATGCCCCGACGCGAAAGCGGGCAGACTGCCCTGCGGTGTGGAGGAACGAGAGCCCTTGCGGAACCGCTCAAGGAGGCGATGCCAATGACGGCAGACTCGTCTGCTGGTGCTGTCTCCCACATCTCCATAGACTGGCATGCCATCCCAGGGCAGACGGTCCAGGAGACGGTGCGTCGGCTGCCAGCCCGTATCGTGCAGGCAGCGAAGGCCGGTACGTGGCACAAGGGGCACGCCTTGCAACACCTGCTGCCGCACGCGTTGCGCGGCACAGCCCTTGCTGTGCGACGCGTGACAGCAAACCAAGGCAAGCACACTCCGGGCGTCGATAACGTCACCTGGCAAGACCCGGAGAGCAAAGGCATGGCCATACCCCAGATGCCGCAACGAGGCTACAACGCGCTCCCGCTGCACCGCGTGTACATCCCGCAATCTAACGGGAAGCAACGTCCTCTGGGTATCCCGATGCTGTATTCATAATGCACCTTCTACCAAGAAGTGTTGAGGATCGAACGCTGTCGGCTGGACGGGTGCCCGGCGAATATGTGTCCGTAGCCTTTCCAGGACCTCTGGGGTGATTTCATGCCACCAGGGCCCCCCAGGCAGCTCCTGGATGGCGGGGAGAATCCCCTGTGCCCGCCAGTAATGAATGGTCGCAATGCTGACGCCCAGGCGTGTCGCAAGGGCACGTGTGGAATAGCGTCCGTCCGCACGGGCCATCGTGCCGGCGGCCACCTGCCGATCGGACCCGGGTTTCCGGATCTGATAGTGATGGCGAATCCAGGCGACGGCCTTGGCGGTGAACGTTCGGCCTCGGCCGCTGGCGAGCCCCTGTGCATTGAGGGCCTCCGCAATGGCGGCATCGGTCCGGCCCACCGCTAGGGCGGCAATGGCCTCGATGACCTGCGAAGGTGTCCGGACCCGCTCGGGGGACCGCAGCCGGGCCACCGTCAGGTCAGTCGTGGCGGTGGTATACCATAGGAGGTGGATGCGTGTCTGACGTTGCGGGGCCTCGACTGGCGTCAAGGCGATCTGTTTGACCAAGAGCCCTAAGAGTTCCTTGCGTTCCGCCTGGGTGGTCGTTGGAGCACGCCACACGGCCGGGAGATCTGCCGCGAGCCGCAGAATCTGCTGGCGTTCCTGCGGCGTGACGTCGAGGCGCTGGGTCCGCTGGGCCACCGTATAGGCCTGTTCGAGTGCTTGGAGCTGTGGGAGTTTCTCATTCCACCGCCGCTCCAGGGTACGGGCCACGAGCCGGTTCTCCGGATCGACCTCGTCATATTGGCGTTCGGCCCGCTGGGCCTCATAGTGGGCGCGCTCCAGTTGGAGCTGCCACTGGCGGTCCCGCTCCGCCGCGTC
>JBMDXC010000157.1:0-13033 GCA_048594805.1 Candidatus Entotheonellaceae bacterium
GCGTGGTGGCATACTCATCGAGGTGAATCTGTACGAGAGTGAAATTACACCGTTGTGCACGGTCAGTTTGCGTGGCACCTCGGGTGAGGTCCTGGACAAACTGGCTCAGACTGTGCGGGCGCTGCAGACAAGCAGGTCATAAGCGTGCTGGAGGATCCCTGACGGGACTGAAGGCATGCAAGGGCAGGTCGACGCTATTCACAGTCTGCTGCTGCCCCTCATCATGGTATCCTCGCACACCTGTCTCTTTGCAAAACCACCACCTGTGGCGTCTCTAAGAGCATATGTCCATATAGGGTGAGGTGCGCTTCGAGCAGCCCAGAAGAACCACGGCTCACCACAAACCCTCCTGGTGCCAAGACGCGCACGATTTCTCGCAGGGCCCCATGGAAGGTCGCTGCACTCATCGGAATCTCATCATTGAAGACGCTAGCAGCATAGACAACGTGCACGGAGGCGTCGGTGAGGGTCTCAAGCCGACTCAGGGTGCTATGATGCAAGCGGATGCGTGTCGGTAACAGGGGGTCGAGCGCCCGTAAGGCGTCGAGCATCTGCGCCGCTTCCACGATCTCGGCCCCGATCCATTCGTAAGCATGGACGATGTCGAGTGCACACGCCTGGAGGAGGTCGTACGGCTCCAGCGCGTTCATACCAAACCCTAAACATACCCCACGGGCTGGCCGATTGGCACGCACGCTCTGCAGCACATCGACATGGGTCAGGGCCTGCACCAGACCAAGCGTTTGGGTGATAGCCGCAGCAATGCGCCCATTGACACTCTCCCGCAGTCCGGAGAACGCTTGCAGCATGCCATAGGCTGGATCGTCACCCCAGGGCACTTCAGCATCAGCATAGACAACGCCCTCAATGAACGCTTGCCAGGGAGGCGGAGACGTTCGAGAAGATTGCTGGAAACATCGCCGCCGCCGCATGCTTTCCTCCTCGACTCAATGTGCCCCTACAGCCGTGCCACGCCAGCGCGAGCACAGTCCTCATCCTGTTGCGATGTGCCACCGCCGACCCCACAGGCGCCTTCAACGACGCCATTGCGGATGATCGGTACTGCGCCCTGACTAGGGATCATGTGCCCACCCTCGGCAGCGGCGATGCCACGGATGATGGGCGAGTCAGCGCGCTCTTGCAGTTCGCCGCTGGGGCGTGCAAAGCCAGCTGATGCCACGGCCTTGCCCTGCGAACCATAGACGCCGCCCCAGATGGCGCCATCCATGCGGTTGAAAGCGACCAGACGCCCGCCGGCATCGCAGACCGCCACGCTGATTTTGATGTTCATTTCTTGCGCCTTGGCGACGGCACCTGCCACAATTTTGTTGGCTTCATCAAGAGTAAGAGCCATATGCAAACCTCCTCTGCTCCAGAAGCACGTGCTGAGCTTGCCGCGTCAGCAAAGGCCCATAGTAGACGCAGCTCCCGTGCCTGTCAACACACGGTCTCAGGGCTCGTCACATTCCTGGGCGCGTCCAGCGGCGTATTTCGTGCCGGGCGATGACCATCTTGTGTACCTCGTCAGGGCCGTCCACGATACGCAGCGTGCGCGCGTTACTCCACATCAGGGCGAGGGGCGTGTCATTGGTAACCCCCATGGCGCCGTGCACCTGAATAGCGCGGTCGAGCACGTCAAGATAGGCGTTGGCTGCCACGACCTTAATCATGGAGATCTCCTGACGCGCTTCCTTTTTCCCCAGGACGTCCATCTTCCAGGCCGCGTGCAGGACCAGGAGGCGGGCCGCATCGATCTGCATGCGCGACTCGGCAATCCAGTTCTGAATCGTCTGCTTCTCAATGAGCCGGCTGCCAAATGCCACCCGGCTGGCAGCGCGCTGGCACAGGAGCGCTAAGGCCCGTTCTGCACCCCCGATGGAGCGCATACAGTGATGGATACGCCCCGGCCCAAGACGCGCCTGGGCGATGACGAAGCCACTGCCTTCTTCGCCCAGACGATGCATCACTGGCACCCGTACATCGTGGTAGCGCACCTCTGCATGCCCGCCGTCACCGATATGATTGAAGACAGGCAAGGAACGCACGCGCTCCAATCCCGGGGTATCGAGGGGCACCAGAATCATGGTGGCGCGCCTGTGGGTCGACGCCTCGGGGTCCGTCACCGCCATGACGATCGCGATGCGGCAGTTAGGATGATAGGCATTGCTGGTGAACCACTTGCGGCCAGTAATGACGTACGCATCGCCGTCCCGGACGGCGCGGGTCTGGATATTGGTGGCATCCGAACTCGCCACCTCTGGCTCAGTCATGGAGAAACAACTGCGCACCTCGCCGGCCAGCAAGGGTTCAAGCCACTGCCGTCGCTGCTCCAGGGTGCCGAACTCTGCCAGAATTTCCATGTTCCCTGTGTCAGGCGCACTGCAGTTAAACACTTCTGGGGCAATCGGACTCCGTCCCATGATTTCTGCCAGAGGCGCATATTCCAGGTTGGTCAATCCAGCCCCATACGTCTTGTCGGGTAAAAAGAGGTTCCAGAGGCCAGCAGCGCGGGCACGCTGCTTGAGCTCCCGGATGATCTGTGGATGGTGGTGTGGATCGCCGGAGGCGGCGATTTGCTCGTGCGCTACCGCTTCTGCGGGATAGACATACTCATCCATAAAAGCGCTGAGCTTATCCTGAAACTCGCGCACCTTCGCCGAGGGTGCGAAATCCATACTGGCCTCCCTCTCTCTGTGCGGTCACACCTGCTGCGCTGCGGCACCGTGCGACCATAGTCATGCCACTGGGCCTTGTCAAGGCTATCGGCAACTGCCGGCTATGCCTGGGTTTTCGACCCGGCAAGGACAAACAGCCAGACCCAGCCCACCAAAAAGCTCACACCGCCGAAAGGCGTGATCGCTCCTAACCAGCGCAAGTTGGTCAGTGCCAGCAGATACAGGCTGCCGCTGAATAACACAATGCCGCACAAAAAACTCACCACTACCCCCATGGCGATGCCTGGCTGGGCTGCCAGTCCCAGGAGCACGAGGGTGTGGAGCGCATGATACATGACGGCTTTTTCCCAGATTGCGAGCGTCTGGTGCGTCTCTAAAAGCGGTCTGAGGCTGTGCGCCCCGAAAGCACCCAGTGCGACCACGAGAAAACCGCTCACTGCTGCTAGACGAAGACACCAGGCTGAGGTCATGATAGGACTCCTTTCCTCAACAGGGACACAGGTATGGGTAACACTTTTCATCACACCTTTCTTGCGCAAGTTTTATAGAGCCTCCTATGGATATATGCCATAGGAGGCTTGGCATCGCTCTCGTACGAACCACATTAACATAGGAGTAGACTCCACATGTTCCTCTGCGGTAGGCTATACGGGAACATGAGCTTTGGTGAAGGAGACTATGTGGAGCGCGCTGCCATTCGTATTTATTGGTACGCCTCAATTGTGGCCGTTTTCGAGGCATCTCTGCTCTTCATATTAGGACTTGACTTGCATGCAGAGCAAGTCAAGACACTTTTTCTCTTTGGCTTTCCTGCGCCTATTATTATGTACCTCTGTGATCGCTGGCTCATCACGCGGCACGTGTGTCCCATTGATGCGGTGTGCGCAGCACAACAAACTGGCCAAGAGGTGACACCCTACAGGGCACGAAGTGCTTATATTCAGGCCTTGAACCTGCCGATCCTCACCCTCTTGCGGGTCCTCACGATCCATGCCCCGGCGGTCCTCCTGCCAGTGACGGTGCTCGGCATTGTGGCAAATCATGTGGCGGATCTGGGATTAGCCTGGTGGCAATTCCTCATCATCTGGTCGCTGTGGCCGATCACTGCAGCGCCGCACGCCATTGTGGAATATTTTCTCATCGAACGGCTCGTGCTGCGGACGCTTGACAACCTCAGCCCCCTCGTTGGCGAGGCCATCATGGAGCCCATCCCCCACGCCTCGCCGGCGACCGTGTTACGCCTGCTGATGGGCAGGTCTACGGTGGAACCCCAGATCATCCGCACCTCGACAGGTACTCAGTTGGCCTGGCTCTTTTTTTTCGTCAGTCTCATGCCGATGTGCACACTCGGGGGCTCGATCTACCTCAAAATCACTGCCCTGGGACTCACGGCCCCGAGTCCTGCCTGGGGTTCTTTAGGCCGCTGGATTGTCTGCCTCATTGTCCTGAATGCGGGGGTCAGCGTGGCGCTCGTCACGCTCATGTCCCAGCGCGTGCATGAGGCGATGCATGCCCTCCTGCGTACCATGCAGCACATTTTGCAGGGCGATCTTTCCGTGCACTGGAGCCCACGCACCACCGATGAATTTCTCGATCTGGGCATGGGCTTCAATGCCATGTTGCTGGGTCTGCGTGAGCGCGAGGCGGTCAAGGACACCTTTGGGCGCTTTGTGTCCCGAGGTGTGGCGGAAGCGGTCCTGGAAGGGCGTATCCCGCTGCACGGGGAACTCCGTGAGGTGACCGTCCTGTTTCAGGACATCCGCGATTTCACTAGCCTCAGTGAGCAGATGCCTCCAGAAGCTCTGTTGCAGTTGCTCAACGAGTTTTTCACCGAAATGGTGGCGGCAGTCGAAACCCACGACGGCGTGGTCAAGCAATTCACTGGCGATGGTGTGATGGCACTCTTTGGCGCTCCTGGTGTCCGGGCAGAGCATCCGACCCTGGCCGTGCGTGCTGCCCTCAACATGCTGGCACGGCTCGAGGTGTTGAATAATCGGCGCCTGGCACATGGGAAAGTCCTGCTGCGTATCGGCGTGGGGATCCATACTGGCAAAGTTGTCGCCGGCTGTGTCGGGCCCGATACACGTCTGGAGTATAGCGTCGTAGGGGACGTCGTGAACCTTGCCAGCCGCGTCCAGGAACTCACCAAGGAAGTAAGGGCGACCATCCTGGTGACCAGCGATACCGCAGCCCGCCTCGGCCCGGAATTCGTCCTGGGAAAACGTGCCGTGTGCACTGTGCGGGGCAAAGCACAGCCCGTCAGCGTTGTGGAAGTCTTACCAGCGACTTCTTCGTAAAGTTTTCTGTCCTGGTCGTCGATAATATAAGCGTCCTGTCTCCTACTGACGTACTGGCTACAAGCGTCCTATATTGTACTGGGAGGAACAATAAAAGACCCTGCCTAGGGCGCTGGCGTTGCGGGGCAATCCCCATAGACAGGGTACGTATGGTGAGTACAGAGCAACAGCCAAAAGCAGCGACCTCACCACTGTCAACACCAGCAACCGAGAGCCAGGCAACTCCCTGCACAAAACCCAGACCACGACGCGAGCTGCGACGGTTCGTAGGAGTGGCATAGATGCCGGCTGAGAAGTCATTGGTAGATATCATTCACGAACGCGTGAGCGCGGAGACCTTGCAGTTGCCCGTGTTCCATCACGTAGCGCTCAAGCTCATGAATATCCTGGCGAAAGAGGATTATAGTATCGCCCAGGTGGCGCAGATAATCGTCGAGGACCAGACCCTCTCCAGCCATGTGCTGCGCATGGCGAATGCCGCCTTCTTCGGTGGTCTGAGCAAGATCACCACCATCCGTGATGCAATTGTGCGCCTGGGGGCTAGACAGGTCACGCATGTTGTCACCGTCGTCATGCAGAGCCAGCAATACCATACCCAGGACAAGACTATGGCGGCATACATGCAGACTCTCTGGAAGCATGCCCTGGGGTGTGCCCTGGGCACGAAATGGTTCGCAGAAAAAACCGGCTACAAGGAACTCGCGCAGGAGGGACTCCTGGCAGGGCTCCTGCATGACATCGGGCAACTGTTTGTGCTCAAAGTCCTGGAAGATGTGCAAGCCTCAGAACCGCGGATGATTCTATCCAAACCTGTGCTTGTCGAAGTGCTGCAGCACATGCATGTGGAACAGGGCACCATGTTGATGCAGCACTGGCACATTCCGGAGCTCTATGGCGAGATCGTGCGTCAACACCACGCCGAAACTTATGACACTAACAACGCCATACTGTTGATGGTGCGTCTGGTCGATATGGCCTGTAAGAAGGTGGGTATTGGGTTGCATCCTGATCCCTCGATTGTCCTGACGACCACCGCGGAAGCACAGGCTTTAGGCGCTAAGGAAATGGTGCTGGCAGAGTTGGAGATTATGCTTGAGGACGCGATGATGCTGAGTAACTGACCCGAGCCGTCTGCAGGATAGGGCTGGAGGGACGCCAGAATTCTTGTATAATAGAGGCGGCAATACGATAGTCCGTGGTTCTTCTACTCTTGGCGATGGAATCTCCGCATGCACCCGACGCGTCAGCTGTTGGCCGATGTTTTGCACCGCCTCCCACCAGCCTGGGTGGATGACCCGCGTTCAGCCATCCGCGCCGCACGCCGTGAGCGGCCGGAGAAGGTGGTGGTCCTTGATGATGACCCGACGGGCACTCAGACCGTGCACGGCATTCCTGTCCTGACAGCATGGTCAGTCGAGGCCCTGCGCACTGAGTTGAGCAATGACCTGCCAGCCTGCTTTCTCTTGACCAATTCCCGCAGCCTGTCTCTGGCAGAAGCTCAGGCACTCAATACGACGATCGGCCATAACCTGCAGGAAGCGGCGCGTGACGTGGCGCGGCGTTTTGTGGTCGTGAGCCGCAGCGATTCCACCTTGCGTGGCCATTTCCCTGGCGAACTCGAGGCGCTCGCCGAGGCCCTCGCCCAGGACTTTGACGCCTGGTTGCTCATCCCTTTTTTCCAGGAAGGCGGGCGCTACACTATCGACGATGTGCATTACGTGGCAGAAGGGGAGTGGCTCGTGCCGGCCGCAGACACCGAGTTTGCCCGCGATGCGGTGTTTGGCTACCAGTCTTCAGACCTGCGGCAGTGGGTCGCAGAAAAAACTGGTGGACGTATCCCGGCCCAGACCGTGGCCTCCGTGTCGCTTGAGGATATCCGACGTGGTGGACCGCAGCAGGTGATGACCCGACTCATGGCGCTCACGCATGGCTGCGTCTGCGTCGTCAATGCGGCACACCAGCGCGACCTCGAAGTGTTTGTGCAGGGGTTGTTAGCCGCTGAAGCGCACGGACGGCGTTTTCTATATCGCACTGCGGCCTCATTCGTGCCCATCCGTGCTGATATTGCGCCACGTCCGCTGCTCTCCCCGGCTGAGCTGGCCATGCCAGCGTCCGGCGGGGGTTTAATCATCGTGGGCTCACATGTCCCGCGGTCGAGCAGTCAACTGGCCGCGCTGCAGAGTCAGCCAGACGTGGTGAGTGTCGAGGTACAGGTGCAAGCCTTGCTGGCGGAGGCGCAATACGATACTGAAGTGGCGCGTGTGACGCAGGAGATCGAACAGGCCTTGCGCCGTGATACCGACGTGGTCCTGTTCACCAGTCGCGCGCTCATCACCGGCGCTGATGCACCAAGCACACTCGCTATTGGCCAGCGGGTGTCGGCCGGTCTCGTCGCGGTCGTCCGGGCCCTCGCCACACGTCCACGCTATCTCCTGGCCAAGGGCGGCATCACGTCGAGTGATATCGCTACGCAGGGCCTGGGGGTCAAGCGCGCCATGGTACTCGGCCAGATCTTGCCTGGGGTACCGGTGTGGCAGCTGGGGCCGGAGACACGCTATCCGGGTCTGGGGTATATCGTTTTTCCTGGCAATGTGGGCGGTCCACAGGCACTGGCCGAGGTGGTGCTGGGGCTGCGCGCACAGACGGAGAGGGCGCACTGAGATGCTCACCTCAACGACAGATCTGTTGCACGCTGCTATGGCGGGGGAATACGCCATTGGCGCGTTCAATGTCTATAACCTCGAAGGGGTGCGCGCTGTGGTGCATGCTGCCGAGGCGCAGCGCAGTCCGGTGATGCTGCAGTTGCATCCTGGCGCCTTGCAGCATGGCGGCCAGCCGCTCGTGGCCCTGTGCCTGGCGGCGGCCCAGGCTGCCACCGTCCCCGTCACAGTCCATCTGGACCATAGCACCGCGCCTGCGGCGATTGAGGCCGCATTACAGGCGGGGGTCACCTCAGTGATGGCAGACGGGTCGCAGCTCTCGTACGAGGACAACGTCACTTTTACACGCACCATGGTGACGCTGGCGCATGCGCACCAGGCGGTGGTGGAAGCCGAGCTTGGCCGTCTGACTGGTACGGAGGACGGCTTGACTGTCCCGGAATACGAAGCCAGGTTTACTGACCCTGCTCAGGCTGCCGACTTTGTGGCGCAGACTGGTATAGATGCCCTGGCGGTCTGTATTGGCAATGTGCATGGTCGGTATGGTAGCGAGCCACGCCTCGATTTTGACCGTCTCGCCACTATCCAACGCACCGTCCCCGTTCCCCTCGTCTTACACGGGGCCTCGGGCTTACCTGAAGCCATGGTACGGCAGTCCATTGCGCTGGGTGTGCGCAAGTTCAATGTCAATACCGAGGTGCGGGAGGCGTATGTAGAGGCGCTACGCCGTTGCCTGCAGGCGGCCAGTGCCCCTGATGTGCTCGACCTCATGCAGCAGGCTGAGGTGGCCATGCAGGCGGTGGTGGCCGCCAAACTGCAGCTCTTTGGCAGCGTAGGCAAAGTCTCATAGCCGTACGCCGCACTTACACACGGCGTTCCTGCCCTTGCCAGTAGCGGTCGCGCAGCTCACGTTTGAGAATTTTGCCCTGAAAATTTTTGGGCAGTTCCTCCACAATGTCCACGGATCGAGGTTTTTTGTACGACGCAATGTGCCGGGTGCACAGCGCGATGATATCTTCAGGGACAATGGTCACGCCGGGGCACGGGACCACGACGGCCTTAACGGCCTCGCCCCAGATGGCATCGGGCACGCCGATGACGGCGACCTCCTGCACTCCAGGATGGCCCTCGATGACGCGCTCTACTTCTATAGGATAAATGTTAAAACCGCCGCTGATGATCATGTCCCTCTTGCGCCCCACGATATAGACGAACCCATCCTCGTCTTGGCGTGCCACATCACCCGTGTGCAGCCAGCCCTGGGCATCCAGGACCTCACTGGTAGCTTCCGGGTCCTGCCAGTACCCCGGCATAACGATCTCGCCTCTGATGCACAGCTCGCCTTCCTCGTTGGTGGCCACGTCGGCGCCGTAGTCATTGACGAGTCGGACCTCGACGCCCAGGGCTGGTCGACCAGCCGAGGCGAGACGCCATTGGCGTTTGGCCTCGGCAGCCAGAACCAGATCCTGAGGTGACATACAGAGGACAGGCTGCGTAGCTTCAGAGAGACCGTAGTTTGGCCGAAAAATGTTGCCAAAGACCGCGATTGCTTGCTGCAACTTGTCTGGTGGCATGGGTGCTGTGCCGAAAGAAATTTTCTGCAGACTGCTGAGGTCATAGGCGTGCACCTGGGGATGTAACACCAGTCGGATGAGCATCGTAGGCACGAACATGGCCGCAGTCACACGTTCCTGCGCAATGGTGGCGAGGACCGCCTCTTCGCTAAAATCCCTGAGGATGATGTTACGAGCCCCTTTCATGTAGTGCTTCCGGAGCGGGCCGCGGGCAGCGTGGGTCAACGGTGCCACATTCAGCATGACATCGTCAGCCGTGGTCATCTGGTCTTCATTCAAAAAATCATTACGGAGCTGCGCCAGGTCATTACCGATGGTCTTCATAATGCCCTTGGGGCGTCCAGTCGTGCCGGAGGTGTAGGCGATGCGCTCCAGATCGTCGAGCGAGACCAGCACTTCTGGGGCGGCACTCGACGCGGCGGCGATGACGTCTTCGTAGGCAAGATACGGCGGCTGAGCAGGTGCTGCCACGATGACGTGGCGGATTCCCGGGCATGTGGTCCGCATCTGCTCCCAGGTGGGGAGGTACTCGGCATCGAGGATGAGCAGGCGGCTCTCCGAGTGGTTGAGGATATAGGCGTGCTCCGCCGCAGTCTGGCGCACGTTGAGGGCGACCATACACAGGCCCGCTTTCATCAGGGCAAAGCGCACCTCGACCGCACGCGGCGAATTGTACAACAGGGCGGCGACGCGGTCCCCACGCTGCAACCCCAATGCCAGTAGTCCATGTGCCAGGCGATTGACCCGCCTATCGACCTCGCGGAAGGTCATGTGCTGCCCCTGGTAGGTGATGGCAATCTTGTCCGGATAGCGCTCTGCCGGCCAGCTGAGCATATGCCCGGCACGGATTAACATAGCCTGCTCCTCCCTCGTCTCACAGCGTCACCAGGCCGCTCGCCGTGCCCGTCGTGGCTGGCTCCCCGGCCTGGTTCTCCAGCCATACGTCCAGCACCAGCCTCATGGCATTGCCCTCCGGTATCTTGTGGGTGACAACACCTTTGACGGTGAGCGTATCGCCTGGGTAGACACCTTTGACAAGCGTCACCTCGAGTTTTCCGCCTTGCACCCAGCCCTGCCCGAAAAACTCCAGCATGCGCTCAGAAATATAGGCGATCGGATAGCGTCCCTGGGCCAGCGCACGCGGCAGGCCGGCCTGGCGTGCCACCGCATCATCCGTGTGGATGTTTTTGGTGTCCTTGCCATGGAAGACGTACCGCGAATAGGTGTTGATTTTTTCCTGGGTAATGTCATAGCTGACCGGCTCCAGGGCATAGCCGATCTCAAGGCCCTTATGAGCTGGATGCATGCCACTTATTCCTTCCGTAACGTCATCAGTGAGGTATGCGTACTGCGGCAGAGTGTGTGACCATCCTCGTCCACGGCCACCAGTTCCATGACCAGGTAGGGGCGGTTGCGGCGGACGTATGTATCGACCACGCGCACCGTTAACGTGACCTTCTTGCCAAGCCTGGCCGGATAGAAAAATTCCCATGCCTGTTTGGCATGAATGCTGCCAAAGCGCTCGTACTGTTCATCGAGCATGCGCAGCGTGTCATTATCAAAAATCGTCGGCGGCGCAATGCGGCCTCCGTACGGCGAGTCCTCGAAATACCAGGGATGGGAGCTTTCAATGGCCTGGGCGCAGGTGCGAATCATCTCATCGGTGATGTGCACTTCTTGCACGCCCAACACCTCGCCGATGTGTATCGTGTCATAGATAAATGGTTTGCGCATTGCACCCTCTTGAGTTACAGTGTGAAGACCAGCTTAGCCCTTTCCCCAGAATCACCCTTGATGGTATATTGAGCACTTGCAGAAGGCAAATCCCGACCACCTCGGCTCCACAGACAGACACAGGCACGCGGCATGGTAGCTACAAACTGGACGATTATTACCCCGTCGCGCTACGCATGGGAGCGACGCGCGCTAGATTTCATCCGGACCAGATTCCCGACACACGACCCGTACCGCGCCTGGGCCAATTTCGAATTTCAGGCAGCCGATGGGGCAATTTACGAGGTCGATCTGCTCGTGCTCACCAAGCAGGGCTTCTGGCTCGTAGAAATCAAAAGCCGACCCGGGCGGGTGGAAGGCGATACGGGTACATGGATATGGACCCATAATGGTCGCCGCTTTTCGGACGATAACCCTGTACTCCTGGCGAACCGCAAAGCTAAAGCCCTCGCCGCACTGCTCGGACAGCAACCAGCCTGCCGGAAGGGGCAGTTACCCTGGCTCGATGCCCTGGTGTTCCTGTCAGATCCTGACATCCAGTGTGCTCTCCGAGGACCAGCACGGCATCGGGTGTGCTTGACCGATCGGGAGGCGAGCCATCCCGATGGGCCACGCCAGGGCATCCGCGCCGCTTTGATCAACCGCGAGGTGTCTGGCGTCGAAGCCTCGCCGCGGGCACCCATCGATATCAGAGTAGCCAGAATGCTGACGCAAGCCCTGGAACAGGCCGGCATTCGCCCTTCACAGCAGGCGCGCCGCGTGGGTGATTACGTGCTGGGAGAGTTGCTGGCCGATGGCCCTGGCTATCAGGACTGGCTGGCAGAACACACCTCGCTGGCCGGAGTCCATTGCCGCGTGCGCCAGTATCTCGTGGCCCAGGCCGCCTCTGAGGAAGACCGTCAGCGCATCCAGCGGGTGGCGGCGCACGAGTTCCGCCTCCTGCAAAGCCTGGAGCATCCAGGCATCCTGGCAGTGCGTGACTACAAGCAGCACGTCTATGGCCCGGCGCTGCTATTTCACTATGAGGCGCAGGCAGTGCGTTTGGATCACTTCCTGACCACGCGTGGCGACCGGCTCACGTTTGACCTGCGGCTGCACCTGTTACGGCAGCTCGCGGATGCCATACGCTATGCACACAGTAAGCGTATCATCCACCGGGCTCTCAGCCCCCAGAGTATTTTAGTACTGATGGCCGATGCGGCAACCCCCTCTCTAAAAATCTTCAACTGGCAGGTAGGGGTGCGCAGTACCGGAGCGGCGGCCAGCGGCACCACGCACGTGCAGGAACTCGTCGAGACGCCGGCCCTGGTCTATATGGCTCCTGAAGCCCTCCTCAGCCCTGATCAGATCACAGAAGCTGCGGACGTCTTCTCCCTGGGCGCCATAGCGTATCACCTGTTCTCAGGCCATGTACCGGCCGTCAATACCCTGGCACTGGCCCAGACCCTGCGCACCCAGAAGGGCCTTCAACTCTCGGCGGTTATCGATGGTGTGGGACCGTGCCTGGAGGGACTGGTGCACTGGAGCACCCATCCCGACGTACTGGCACGCGTGGGTTCTGTGGCTGATTTCCTGGAGCTGCTCGAGGACGTGGAGGAAGAGCTGACCGCTCCAGAGGGCCAGACACAAGTTGATCCCGTGAACGCCAGGCGCGGTGATCGTCTGGAGCACGGGTTCGTGGTCGAGCGCATCCTGGGTCGTGGCTCGACGGCTGTGGCGTTGCTGGCGCAGAAGGACGGGGTGGAGTACGTGCTGAAAGTGGCGCGCGACCAGGACCACAACGCCCGGCTGCGTGAGGAAGGGGAAGTGCTCAAGAAGCTCCGCAGTGAGTTCATCGTCGGCTTGCACGACGTGCTCGACATGCACGGACGCGTGGTCCTGGTACTGGACAAAGCCGGTGACGAAACCCTTGCGACACGGCTGCGTCAGGAAGGGCGCTGCGCTCTCGACTTGCTGCAGCGCTTTGGCGAGGATGTACTCGCCGCCGTCGATTCGCTCGAGCGCTCTGGTATCGCGCATCGTGACATCAAGCCGGATAATATCGCGGTGCGTGTCAGCCGGCAGCGGCTGCAACTCGTCCTGTTCGATTTCTC
>JBMDXC010000158.1:0-1934 GCA_048594805.1 Candidatus Entotheonellaceae bacterium
GCATTTGGACACTCTCAATGATGATTGTTGGTTTGTGACCACAATATCTTGGGGCATTTCACAGCAATTACCGAAGAGCCGAAAGGATTGCTGATATGCAAAAGACAATTTTATCTCAAAAGGCCAAAATATTCGGCTTGGCACTGCTTTTGGTGTTTGGTGTATTGCTCTGCTTGAAGCTGTGGCCAGCGAACATCAAGGCTATTTCTAAACAAGCCGCTCTTCCAATGGTTGAGGTTAAGAATGAAACAGAGTCTTTTATACCTGTGAGTATAGAGTATGTGGGCTTGGACGGGAAAAGTAGCAGCATAGAAGACGAGAATGGAATGGTGAAGCTACAGTTGAAAAATACTTCAACGAAGACCGTTATAGGTTATGTATTAACCTTTGGAAAAAACAGAAAAACTGATACAGATCTTCTTATTGGCGGTGGAGCGATGCTTCCAGGCCAAACAAGAGAAGACTTTTTTTCCGTCGTACAGTTAAAAAATCCCCTAAACGCAGATGAAAGACCCCCAGTAACTATTGCCCTAGTTGTTTTCGATGATCATAGCAGCGAAGGTGATTTTGGAATTGATAGACAAATTAGAGACAAGCATCGTGGAATAAAAGCGTATCTGCAATTAGCTAGCCATATCCTGACTGACACTCAAACCTTCGCGGGAAAAGATTCATTATCGAGGTTGAGTAACATCAAGCATCAACTTTCAGCGCGTTATGAGCAACTTGGCGATAAACAATCGGAGTCGTTCAAATCAGGGCTTCATCTCGCAAAAGAAATAACGGGTGAGCTTATTGACGACTTAAGCCAGTGGGAATCGTCTGGGCGAACAACAAATCTGGCAAGTGCGGCATTACGCGGTTCTAAAGACGCGAATGAAGGCGTCAAAAGAATCGTCGCATGGTCTAACGGGCTAATCAATAAATACTAGGCAGTTTGTCGAACGGAGGTCACATTGAAGACGATTACCACGCTCTTTGTGGTTCTACTCGCTTGCTTGGTGTGCGCCCTAAGCGCCGGAAAACGAGAGAAAGAAGTGTTGGCTAAACCTTCTCGATCATTATCATGCATACCTTCTGATGGGGTAAGAGCATCACCCACTCCTTTTGATTTCAGTGCGTGTGGTAGTTTTTTAATTAGCTGTCCTCAATTGGATGCGTTTGCTCTCAAAGAAAGATATTATGAAGTTTTGTTTCCTGGCGATCCAAATTATCAAGAAGCAAATATTATCGGAACGGGTTCCTGTAACCCGCAGAATCCATCAGCTTGTTGGCCTACATTTTTTCTATTGAAAAAGGGGAGGGATATTGGCGATCACCCGTAGGCCATAAAAAATTTAAACCTGGGACAAATTGTCTACAATGCGACCCCAATGGAGCGAATACTAATGAATTAACTCCCCTGAGTTCCGGTTGCGGGGGCGGTGGCGGTCCGAATTGCGAGTTCGGTGTTTGCGACACACCTTGTCACTGGGACACTCAACAATGCACTTGCGTTGATAGCACCGGGAATCCATGTGATTCTCCAATTGTAATGGATATATTGGGTAATGGATTTAACCTAACAAGCGCGTCAGGGGGAGTCAACTTCGACATAAATGCTACTGGTATCGCGACACGGTATTCCTGGACATCTGCCAATTCGGACGATGCGTGGCTTGCGTTGGATCGCAACGGTAATGGAGCTATAGATAATGGTACTGAGTTATTCGGAACTTTCACACCACAGCCTACACCGCCATCAGGCAAGTCAAAAAACGGATTCCTAGCGCTTGCTGAGTATGATAAACCGTCAAAGGGTGGAAATGGAGACGGTCAGATAGACAGCAGGGATTCTGCATTCTCTTCTTTGTGGCTCTGGCAGGACACCAACCACAACGGAATTTCTGAACCCAATGAACTTCACAACCTTTCTGAACTTGGTGTTGCAGTTA
>JBMDXC010000159.1:0-2256 GCA_048594805.1 Candidatus Entotheonellaceae bacterium
CACCCCGCGTGTTCCGCTGGCAAGACTCTTCGCTCATTCGAATAGGAGTATATACACGTATCTGCTGTTTGTCAACCCTGTTTGCCAAAATCCGGGCGTGCCATCGGCCGTTCAGGCATCTCCCTCGCAAATTGCGGTTGACATCGGGAGCGGGCACATGTGCTCTTGGTGGTGCACGGCATACCTGGCCACGGCCGAGACCGTTGGCGCATGCTGCTCCGGCTGAGCGGCTATGCCAGTCTGAGGCGTACAGCTGCAACCCGTCAGATGCGGGTTCTGGCATGGGGGGTGCCCTCACACCAGGCGTCCAGGCGCACGGGATTCATGGCCGCGGCGGCTGCCAGATGGTGCCGAGGCGTGTTGGCGAAGCCCATGGCGCGTGGTGAGCACGACGCGAATGCCGGAATGCCTTGTGCAAGGGTGCCATCGACGCCATCCTGCCACCCTGACGGCATCGTGGGCCTGGCAGGCCGCCGGCGTCTGGCGCTCGCACGCGGGTTCGGCGTCAGTTCCCGCCGCTCACGCTCGGCTCGGGTGCACAACAGGTGATGAGGACAGGGCGACAGTGGCGCTGCTGAACATCGACAGGGATGACAGCCTAGCCCGTATGGTTGAAAAAAAGCGCTGCGTCACGCCGCGTCGCGAGAATAGTAGAGAGCGTTTGCTTCTGGGGGGTCACGCCGCCATCGGCTGGGGAGCCGCACGGAACCCTGGATACCACTCCCGGAAGGTCGCCTCCCAATCCCCATTTAACACCCGCGTGCGGATCTGCAGCAGCAGGTGCGCCCCGCAGGGCGTCCAGGCCATCTGCTGCTTCTTACAGAAGCGTTTGCTGATCACCTGATTGACCGTCGATTCCACAAAGCCGGTGCTGATCCGCTCTCCTGCCCGAGTGGGTAGGGACAGGACGCACAGCCAAACTGTGTTTTCCCATCCCCCCCGTTGCCACCGTACGTGCGGCTTTCACCGCATACGGCGACCGCCTTGTCGGTCTCTTTTCGTCTTTATTAGGTGACATGGATCAGCGTGGAGTATCTGCTTATTCTCCAACCTATCCCCGCTTTCTAGAGGGTCAAACTGCGATCGCGGTATAATGTGGTCCAGTTCCGCTTCCTCCCATGGGACGAAGTTTTTGCAGATCCCACATATGCCTTGGTCGCGTTGGTAGACCACCTCCTTGCCGTCTTCCTCTCCCTTTCTCCGCTCGGTTCCCGTCCATTCTCTTCCGAGAGCATCCACGTCCTCTCGTTGCATCCTGACATCTTCCGTCGTATACGGGTTCGGAATCGTTCGGAGCCTATGATGCCTGGCCTTGAACTCACTTGGCATACTCAGTGTGATGCGGTCAGTTCCGAAAGAGTTGCCCTTTCTGAACCTCTTCATCACCTGCGGTGTGCTTAGTTCATGTTTTCGGCCTAGCCAGTGTGCCATTTCCCAGAACAGCTCATATCCCAATTTACCAAAGTAGTAACTTGGGCTCGAAGTCGTCTGGTAATAGCGACACCATCCTCCGATGATGCTGTTTAAGCCTAGGATTCTGGTTCTCACCGAATCCTTGTGGGTTTTGGGCGCCAGGGCGGTCTGCATCTTGCTGCGGACCTTTTCCACAGCCTTTGCTGGAATGCGAATCCGTGGAGCCCATTGGCCTGATCCCGCAATGTTGCGATCGATGAGAAATCCTAAGAATACGAACCCTTCTGAGATATGCGTGACTTTTGTCTTCTCCAATGAGAGTTCTAGCTTCAGCTCCTGCTTCAAGAACTCAAAGAGTTCCTGCCGTAGTGCTTCTGCTTGTGCTCGCGTTCCGTCACATAACACTATCCAGTCGTCCGCATAGCGGACGTACAGGGAGTTTGCCAGTCCATGGCGTTTTCGCTTTCGGCGCTCAAGAGGTCTGAGTTCCGTATAGCGTTCCATGTACCTGTCTAATTCATGCAGGTAAATGTTTGCCAATAGTGGACTGACAATCCCTCCTTGTGGTGTTCCGAGGAGGGAGTGACGGTAGTTTCCTTGCTCCATAATTCCCGCACGTAGGAAGTTCCAAATCAGGTCCAATAGCTTCTTGTCCTTGATTCGTTTTCTCACGAGTTGCATCAGCTTGTCGTGGTCTATGGTGTCGAAGAATGACTGGATGTCACCCTCAACAATCCATCCGTACGACTTGCCTTTTGTGAGTCGGGAACCTATATAGGCCACCGCATCCTTTGTGCTACGATTTGGGCGGAAACCATAGGAGTGACGACTAAAATCGGCTTC
>JBMDXC010000016.1:0-4133 GCA_048594805.1 Candidatus Entotheonellaceae bacterium
CAACGAAGAACTCGAAACCACCAACGAGGACCTCCAGTCCACGGTGGAAGAACTCGAAACCACCAACGAGGAACTCCAGTCCACGAATGAAGAACTGGAGACTATGAATGAGGAATTGCAGTCTGGAAACGAGGAACTCCAGACCATCAACGATGAACTGCGCGAGCGTACCGACGAGCTGCACCAGTCCAAAGCGTTTCTGGAGTCCATCCTCGCCAGCCTGCATGCGGCGGCAGTGGTGGTTGATCCCAATTTCCATATCCTCATGTGGAATGCGGAGGCCAGCGAGCTATGGGGCCTGCAAGAGCATGGGGTGTATGGCAAGTCCTTCCTGAACCTGGACATTGGTTTGCCGGTCGAGCACCTGCGGCCGCAGGTGCGGGCCGTGTTGAGTGGCAGCACCACGTTCCAAGAGGTCGTGCTCCAAGCCACTAACCGTCGAGGCAAGCCCATCCAGTGCCGCGTTACTTGCACACCGCTGCTTGGAGCGGAGGGAGACACGCAAGGGGTCATCTTGCTCATGGAGGAGTGGAGTGAGCATGTCTGAGCGCCTTGTCGAAAGTAGGATTACGGCCTTACATCAGCTTATTGCGTCCTTACATGAGCGCGTAGCGGCAGAACCCGTGCAAGCGGCAGAGGTGTTGCCAGAGCTGCTGGAAGATCTGCAGATAGCGCTTGAAGAGCTGCACGTGGCAGAGGAGGAACAGTACCAGCAGAATGAGGCTCTGGCCGCGGCCCGTCTGAACGCGGAGGCCGAGCGCCAGCGCTACCAGGAGCTGTTCAACTTTGCTCCGGATGGCTATCTGGTCACTGACCCTGACGGTATTATCCAGGAGGCCAACCGCGCTGCCGCCATCTTGCTGGGCGTGTCGCAACCGCAATTGCTTGATAAGCCCCTGACAGACTTTATCGCTGAGGAAGAGCGCCAGGACTTTCACGCCTGCCTACCGCAGCTGCGGCAGCTCGAATGCATGCAGGACTGGGAAATTCGCCTGCAGCCGTGGGCCGGCGCGACTTTTCCAGCCGAACTCACCGTGGCCACTATCCGCACTCCGCAGGGCGTGGCCGGTTTACGCTGGATGCTGCGTGACATCTCGCTGCGCAAGCAGGCCGAGAAGGCCCTCAAGCAGGCCCATAGCACCTTGGAGCGTCGGGTAGAAGAGCGGACGGCCGAGCTGCAGCGTATGAATATCCAGTTGCAGGTAGAAATCGCCGAGCGCCAGCGCGCTGCCGATAAAGCCCAGCAGGCTGAGCAGGCCTTGCGCAATTCACGCGAACAGCTCCGGCATCTGGCCACGCATCTGCAAAATGCCCAGGAGCAGGAACGTGCCCATATTGCCCGGGAACTGCACGATGACCTGGCGCAAGCGCTCACCAGCTTGCGCTTGGACGTCTCCTGGCTCACCGGGCGAGCTCTCACGGCACCGGGGGTGTGGCGCGAACGGCTCTCGAGCATAGGGGCCACCATCGATGCCCTGCACCAGACAGTCCGCCGTATTGGTACCGAACTGCGCCCCAACGTCCTGGATACGCTTGGACTCACCGCGGCCATTGAATGGCAGCTGCAGGAAATCGAGCAGCGCACCGATCTGACCTACACCTTGCAAAAACCGACTCAGAAGTCGACCTTAGATCAAGCACGTGCCACCGCCGTATTTCGTATTTTCCAGGAAGCAGTCACGAACATTGTCCGCCATGCTGAAGCGAGCCACATCACTGTCCGGCTCGTGCAGCATGTCAATGCCGTCCTGCTCGAAGTGACGGATAATGGCAAAGGGATCGCCCGTCGGCAGATCACCGATCGCAACTCTCTCGGCATTTTGGGAATGCGTGAACGGGCGCGTCTGTGGGGTGGCTACGTGACCATCAACAGCACACCGGATGTGGGCACCACGGTGACGATCTGGATACCGCATGAGGCCGCGCCTCTGGAGGAAGGCACCGGCGCCGTCACGCGTGTGCTCGTGGCCGATGACCATGCCACTGTGCGCGAAGGCATCCGGCGCTTTCTGGCAGAGACGACCGACCTGGTGGTTGCTCGGGAAGCCTGGACTGCGCCTGAGATATTCGCGGCCGTGGCAGAGGGAGCCTGTGATGTCGTGTTACTCGATATTTCTCTGCCAGGCAGGGACGGTTTAGATATCTTGAAAGAACTCAAGCAACCCTACCCGACATTACCCGTCCTGATGTTCAGCGTCTATGCTGAGGAGCAATATGCCATACGCGCGTTGAAGACTGGTGCGGCCGGCTATATCACCAAGAATAGCGAGCCCGAAGCCTTGATTGCGGCGCTGCGTAAGGTTGCACAGGGAGGGCGCTATGTCAGTGCGTCTCTAGCGGAGCGCCTGGCTGAGGAGATCACGACAAATACGGACAAACCCTTGCATGCCACCCTGGCCAATCGCGAGTATCAGGTGCTGCTCATGCTGGGAGAAGGCAAAACGGTCAAGGAGATTGCCGAGGCGCTCTCGCTCAGTGTGAAAACTATCAGCACCTATCGCATGCGGATTTTGCGCAAATTACATTTGCACACGACCGCGGACCTCATCAGGTATGTGCTCTCCGAACAATTGCTCAGCCAACCTTCGCCTCGTGCGATCCCTGCCTAAAAGAGCAGTAGGGCGGAGCCCTACTTCGAGCTTGATGAGAATCCTACACAAAAAAGCGCCCCAGCCTATCTGGTGCTGCCCTGGGGCTTGCCTTATTCTATGACCCTGCATGTTTTTTCATAGCAGGTTTGCTCCTATGTAGGAGATAGGCAGTATGTCTCAAACTCCGGGGGTTCCGAAGCTTGATGAACACCTGGCAATGCTGGGGCGCCTCGCCAGTACCTTGTCGCATGAAATGCGCAATCCGCTGGGAGCACTCTTCATCCTTGTTGAGGTACTCGAAGAGGAGCTGCAGCAACCATCGGTTGAGCATTCCACAGCCGTCACACAGATGCTGGCGGATATGAAGACGATGCTCAGCCGTATGGATGATCTTGTGCAAGATTACCTCTCACTGGCGCGCCTGGCTGAGCTGCACCGCGAGCCCGTGGAACTCGGCGCATTCGTGGAAACCACTGCGCAGGAAATGCATAAGCAGTGCGCCTGCCGTGGTATTACACTCCGCCTGGACGGCCTGTCGAACCTGGGGCAGGTAAAACTGCATCAGAATGCCTTTCGCCGTGTGCTGACCAATCTGATGCAAAACGCCATTGATGCCATGCCCCAGGGCGGGGAGTTGACACTCTGCGGCCAGCAGGCCGGCTCCTGGGCGTGCCTGGCAGTGCAGGATACGGGTGAGGGCATTCCAGCAGACCAGCAATCCCAATTATTCGTGCCTTTCCATACCACCAAGTCTAACGGCACCGGACTGGGCTTATATGTCGTACGCGAGGTTCTTGCCGCCCACGGCGGGTTCATTAGCGTGACCAGTACGCCCGGCACCGGGACGACATGCCTCGTGATGCTGCCGCTTACGGCCCCTGAGTAACGGCTGTCAGCCTCCTGGTCGTGCTTCGGCCCCTAGCAATCCGCATCCCCCTCTGTCTCAAGGGGAGGAGAAGCAGCGAAAATTGTATAAACTGGGGCCGACAGGGGTTGGTTCCGGAGACCGAATTTTGGCGTAAAATACCTGTATCTATTGAAGTTATTGCTTTACTTAGGCGGCGAATTGTCGTATAATTTATGGCAGTGTTAGGCTATGTGCTTACACTTACCACAGGATGTCCTTGTAGTCCACTTGTCGTCTCTGACTTCTTGTGCCGTCAGCCTTCAACCACCCGCTTGCAGCACACACGAAGCGCGTTCCTCCCAGGGGAGACGACCCGGAACCTTGGCCAGCTCAGGCCGTGAGTAGGCGCTTGTGGCTCAAAACACTATGGGCCAGGAGACTCCCGCCAAGAACTCCCCTGACCCCCTTTAGACTCCCACTGTGTCCTCCAGAAGGAGCACATTCATGATAGCAGATTCGGTGTCTTCAGCCTATAGCATTGAAGACAGGCTCAACCCTGAGCCCCTGGCCCAACTCTTATTCCACGAAGCAGTGGTCGAAGTGGCCGAGCGGGCGAAAGGTGTCTTACCTGAGTGTCGTGTGCGCATCGAGCAGGCGGTGCAGCTTTTACACGCTGGTGAGGTCCAATGGCTGCA
>JBMDXC010000160.1:0-21195 GCA_048594805.1 Candidatus Entotheonellaceae bacterium
GGCCGAGCTTTTTGCGTGTATTCGGCGTATTCATGCCGAGCAGGTGACCATCTTGCTGGTGGAGCAAAACGTGCACCAGGCCCTGGACATCGCCGACCGCGCCTATGTTCTGGAAAACGGCCGCACGATACGCACTGGCACTGCCGCAGAATTGCTGGCCGATGACGCCATCCAGGCAGCCTACCTGGGGCTGTAGGGACGAGAGGATTACAGGGTAGCATAGGGGCTCTGGTGCTCGGTCTCGGCACGCGCTAGAAAGGCCCGGGCGCGTGCATCAATCAGCACGTGCTCTGGCTTGAGCGGCGTGTGCAGCACCAGCCCTGCCAAACTGCGGCAGCGACTCAACGCCACGTAGGCTTGCCCAGGCGCGAAGGTGCCACGGCCAACATCAATTACCACGGCATCAAACGTCTTACCTTGCGCCTTGTGAATGGTCACGGCCCAGGCCAACCGCAGCGGGTATTGCGTAAAGGAACCGACTACTTCGGAGACAATCCGTTGTGCGGTGTCGTCCCACACAAAGCGTATCGCCTCCCAGGTGTAGGCGGAGATCGTGCCGCTATAGCCGTTGTCCAGCGTCACCCGGATCGTTACCTTTCCCGCTTCTTCTGTGATCGTATCGATGTATCCCAGGGTCCCGTTCACCCACAGCCCACGAGGCTCATTGTTGAGCATCATGATGCGGGCTCCGGCCTTGAGGGTGAGGGTTTCCTCGGTGGGCAACTGGGGACGATGAAAGGTGCCGGTGATCCTGCCGGTGAAGGTGGAGGGCTTATGGCGAATCCGGGCTAAATGGTGGGCGTTGATGCGCTCCGCCATGGCATTCGTGGGCACCAGCGTGATCGACTGTGCCTGGTCATGGTCTGCGAGATCGACGCAGTAGCGCACGTTGAGTGCGGCTAACTGCTGCTGATCTACGCTGCCCGTACGGACGGCGTCGAGCAGGGTGACAAACGTGGCGTCCTGCTGACGATACACTTTGGTAAGGTGGATCACCGTAAAGGGTGTGGTGCGCAAGACATGGGCATCAAAGAAGTAGGGGCTGGCATAGTGGGTGGTAAACAGCGTCCCTTCCTCAGGCAGCACCACCGGGGGGAGTTGATAGAGATCCCCGATGAAGAGCAGTTGCACACCACCGAACGCGGCGCCAGCACGGGGACCATTGACACGTAAAAACTGGTCAATACAGTCGAGGAGGTCGGCGCGGACCATGCTGATTTCATCGATGATGAGCACCTGAAGATTGCGATAGAGTTGCTTTTTTCTCAGGGCGCGACGCCGCGCTTTCTCCGGGGTGATATCCGGGCCGAACCCAAAGAAGGCATGGATGGTCTGACCCTGGACATTGACCGCCGCGACTCCTGTGGGGGCGAGCACGACCAGACGCTTGCGGGTCGTGGTGCGGAAATGCTGCAGCAGTGTGGACTTCCCCGTCCCCGCCCGTCCGGTAAGAAAGACGTGCTGCCGCGTGTGTTCCCAGAGCTGTAGGACGGCCTTTGCCTCTGGGGTGAGTTCAATGACGGGACTGGCTGTCCGGGCGTGGGAGGCTGATGGCTGCGACTGCGAAGTAGCTCGTGCCATAGTAAGACCCTCTCCTACCGTGAGATTCTCGACAACATAGATACCGGCGCTGGGGCCACATCCCTCACACGAGGGCGGCAATCACCAGCATGATCGCCATGATCGCGCCAATGGCCAGCTTGGCCACCGTGCCCCAGAGCCATCCGATGGCCGCTCCCCGGCCCGCCGCGAAGCTCTGGAACAGCGTGCGTCCAGCCCACAGGTTCCCGAGCAGCGCACCGACAAAAGCCCCGAGGCACGCGCCTAGCATGGTGCCCACGAGCGGCACCGGCAGCGCTGTGCCCATAATGCCGCCGACGATACTACCGACGATTGCCAAGACTGCGCCCCGTGTGGCCCCTCCCGTGCGCCGCGAGCCAGCCGCACCCAGCACGAACTCGAGCACTTCTCCAAGCACGGCCAGGCCCATCGCCACTCCGAGCACGGTCCAACCCATCACAAACTGGTCTGGCCGCCACCACTTCAGTAGTACCGAGCACAGAACCATCAACCACGTCCCCGGCAGGCCAAACAGAATACCGACCCAGCATAGCAGGTTCACCAGAGCGAGCACCACCGCGTAGACGTAGACCATCACAGGGACCTTGTGGCTGTACTGATCACCCCTACCCCTCCTGCACCAGCCCCCAGCGGCGCAGGCGCGTATAGACCGGGGGCAGGCGCACTAGGCCGCCAGGCATGAAGAGGCCGACCAGCGCCAGTACCAGACCGAGCGCGGCCAAGCGCAGGATGCCGAACTGGGTCCACAGCACTTCCTGTACCAGCGACAGGAAGACTACACCAACTACCGGACCAATGAGCAGGCCTGATCCACCCAGGATAGCCATAGTGATGGGCATAAGCGCCGTCTCCAGGCCGAACATTTCGCCCGGATTGATATATAAACGGTCGCTCAGATAAATGGGACCTAGGACAGCAGCCGGGAGGGCACTGACTACCAGCGCCGCGCACTTATACCAGGAGACCGACACCCCAAAAGCTCGCGCCACCTGCTCGTCCTCGCGCACACTGACCAGCCCCAGGCCAAACCTGGAGCGACTCACGAGCCACACGGTCAGGAAGGTACAGGCGGCCAGGCCGAGGTTGAGAAAGTACGACAGCGTGAGATTTTCGGGCCAGACAACCGACAGACCGCCAGAGCCCCCGGTGAGGCCAGACATGGTCAGCGCCAGCTCTTCGCACAGCTTGAGCAGGCCGAAGGTGGCGAGGGCATAGTATGGTCCCCGCAGGCGAAAGAAAGGATAGCTGATCAGGGCCGCAAACAGCGCTGTCATAAGGACTGCAGTGCCCCCAGCCAGCAGTACCGACACGCCGGCACGGACGCAGATGCCGAAGGCATACGCGCCAATGCCAAAAAACGCCGCATGGCCCAGGTTGATGTACCCCGTGTAGCCCCCCACAATGTCAAAGCTCAGCGCCAGCACGAGATTGCGACAGGCATTGATGACAATGCGTCCAACATAGCCGCTGGTGAGCCAGGGGAGCGCAACCAGGACCAGGAACACGACCAGCACCAGCATCCAGCGGGGCCAGCAGGACGATGGGGCAGTTGGGGTAGACATGCCCGCCTCGTAGTTATGGCTGGGTGCGCCCGAACAACCCCTGCGGGCGCACGAGCAACACCACCACCAGCATCAAAAAGGCCACTGTCTCCTGCCAGTGCGGGTTCAGCAGGTAACCCGCCAACACCTCGGTCAATCCGAGAATCACGCCTCCTACCAGGGAACCAAACAGGCTGCCGAGCCCACCCAGGACGATGATACAGAGGTAGCGCAAGGTCAGTGGCAAACCGATGAAGGGATTGATGCTGTAGAGCAGCAGGTAGAAGACCCCGGCCACTGCTGCCAGCATCGTCCCCAGGCCACAGGTGAGCAGGCCGACGTGGGCCGTGTTGATCCCGACCAGCAGTGCCCCCCGGCGGTTCTGGGTCACCGCCCGCAGGGCTTTGCCGAGATAGGTACGGGTGAGAAACTGATGCACCACCAGCGTGATGCCTACTATACACCCCAGCGCCAGCAGGCGCACGGACGAAATGACGATGCTCCCCTGCCCTAAGATAATGGGTGACAGGCTATAGTACAGCCCCTTTTCCTCCCCGCCCCACAGCAGCCGTGCGATGTCTTCGATGCACAGTGATAACCCCAGCGTCACCAGCACCGAGGCGGTGAGTTGCTCGTGCCCGGTCTTTTCAATCACAGTGCGCAGCAGGCCGCGCTCGAACAGCACCCCAAGGATGAAAAACAGTGGCATCAGTAGCAGAATGGCGGCAAACGGATCGATTCCGAGGCTATGCCCCAGGAGGAAACAGACCAGGGCTCCCAGCATGAGGAACTCCCCATGCGCCAGGTTGAGAATATTGCACACGCCGAAGATCAGCGCCAGACCAAAGGCAGCCAGGGCATAAATGCCACCCAGCAACACGCCACTGATGAGAAGTTGCACCAGCGCCGTCACCCTGCCCCCTCTATTTCACGCTGGGATAGATGTGTGGCGTAACCGCGAGTTCTTTGGGACCAATCAATTTGAGTTCTCCCCCCTGTACCTGCACGGGATAGCTGCGCGTGTTCCCCAGGCCAGCCTCGTTGTGCACAATGTCCCCTGACAGTGTACGGAACGTCGCCTCATGGAACACCTTGTTCAACGCCTCTGGGTCCAGCGTCCCAGCCTGCTCAAGGCCTTGCTGGATGACTTGAAACGACTGGAAGTGAATCGACGATTCCATCTGCCGCGCCCAGTCGATGCCGGCATCTTTGAGCACTGCCGCGAACTCCGCCGCCCCGGGATACGGTAGCCCCGGTGCCCAGTATACCACGCCCGTTAAGCCCTCGGCGCGTGGTCCCAGGGCCTTGAGGACCGCATCCACGATGTGCCCGTTAAAAAACTCGCGAGGCTTCAAGCCCAGTTCGTAGGCCTGTTTCATAAAGGGGATCTCAAATCCGGGAAATGCCTCGACGTAGACCACATCCGGGTCGGCCTGCTTGAGCTTGAGCAGGATAGCAGTAAAATCTTTGGTGTCCGGCGGTGCAATCTCTTCAGCCACGACTTTGAAACCTAGTTCGCGGGCCTTCCTGACTCCACCACGCAGGGCCCCCGTCGAGTGCAAGGTATCCTCGGCCACAAAGGCAAGGCTTTTTGCTTTACCTTCAGCCTGGAGCAGCTCCAGGTAGCCATAGCTTTCGGTATCGGCGAGATCGACCTGATTGACGCTGTACTTGTAGCGCTGCTCGAAGATGGTGGCGTCGTTGGCCTCGGCCATGACCATGGGAATTTTATACTTATCAGCGACAGTGACGGCGGCCTTGGTGATGTGGCTGCTAAAGGGTCCGAGCAGGAGATGGACTTTATCCACTGTTACCAGGCGCTCGTAGAACTTCGCTGATTCGGCTGGCTCACTCTTATCATCGTAAATGATAAATTTCACGGGCAGCTTTTTGTCATACGCTTTGACGTAGATCCCCCCCTGAGTGTTCACCAGCTTCGCCCAGCTCTGGCACAAACGATCAAAAGTTCCGGCCATAGGCGTAAAGCGCCCACTCAGCGGCAGCGTAGCGCCAATGAGAATCTCGCTCGGCGCCTCGGCAGCGTGCCCCATCCCACCCCATAACAGGAGCAGAAACCCCGCCGTAAACGCCATGCCTCGCGTCAGGAGTATCCAATGTGCGGTGCAAATGCCTACCATGTCTCCCCTCCTTTCGCCTACGATCCCTCGTGGCGCTGCGCCGACGTTCCACGTCGCAGCCATAAACCAGTCTCGCAAAGCGCATTGTGCGTAAGAACTAGCCACAAGTCAACAGGCATACGAGGAACTCTCCTTGGCATCGTAGGGAGCCATACTCGGCACCATTTTTGGCATGCCAAGCTGGTGGTCTCAGTCCCCAGCGGTGCACATCTGTATGACCCGTCAGTGGATTTTGGCTAGAGCTGGAACCGCAAAGTGGACACTCCGGACCCGACCACTCTGCTCAGCATTGGCCTTGGCCTCCGCCGGGGCGCTATGTGACGAGTGGGAGTACCCCTGCGCACACAAGCTGAAGTGTTCTGGGGCTATAAGATTAAAGACGTGCGGACGGAGGGCGGGAACCTGCAAGATTCGGGGCCCACGTGCCACGCACCATCACGGACATGAGACTGTTTGCCACAAAGCGGCGCCAGGCTCAGTAACATGGTGTTTTTCTCTCTGATACTGTGATACAGTAGGGCGCAAACGCAAAAGGATTACTTACTGCAATAAACAATATCTTATGATGTCAGAGCTCCTTGGCATTTGCAGACACTCTTGGCCCGCTGAGATAATCCGCACGTGTCCGACATAGAAGGGGCTGTCGATATCGGTGTGTTCATCTAAGAGGACTACTATGACAGCGACACGCGCAATCCTGTTGCAACGTCTAGAGGCCGAGGCGCTCCAGATACGCCGCAATGTGTGGCGGGCCTTGCATGCCGCGGGTGGTGGGCACGTGGGTGGCTCGGCGTCGGCCGCAGACCTCCTGGCTGCGATCTACTTCCATACCCTGCACGTGCGTCCGCATGAACCGGACTGGCCGGACCGGGATCGCTTCGTGTTGTCCAAGGGGCATGCGAATGCGGCACTGGCGGCTGTGCTGGCACAGGCCGAGTTCATCGATGACGCCTGGCTCGACCGGTTCTACGGCTACGAGTCGCCGCTGGGGATGCATCCGGACATTAAGGTCGCAGGGGTGGAAATGAGCACGGGCGGTCTGGGGCATGGGCTATCGGTCGGGGTTGGCATGGCCCTGGGCGCACGGATCCAGGGGAAAGCGTTCCGCACCTATGTGATGTTGGGCGACGGCGAGCTGCACGAGGGCTCGAACTGGGAAGCCGCCATGTGCGCTGCCCATTACCGCCTGCATAACCTGACGGCGATCATCGATGCGAACAAAGTGGCCCAGAGCGCCCATGTCACCAATTTGGTAGGTATCGAGCCCCTGGCCGATAAGTGGCGTGCCTTCGGCTGGGCAGTGCGGGAAATCGATGGGCATGACATGGGCCAGATCGTCGATGCGCTCGATGCCCTGCCGTTCAACGCCGAGAAGCCCTCAGCGCTCATCGCGCATACGGTGAAGGGGAAGGGCGTCAGCTTCGCTGAGGATACCTATGTTTGGCACAGCAACACGGTAAATGACGAGGTGTTTGCCCGGGCGTTGGCAGAACTGGAGACCCGGTAATGGCTACGACAACAGTACAAACTCACGACTGGCGTGCCCAGGCCGCCAACCAGACGCGGCTCGCCTTTGGCCAGGCCTTGCTTGAGGTGGCGGCGCGTGACCCCAAGGCCGTAGTGCTCTCGGCCGATACGCAGGACCTGCTGGGCATTCGGCCATACATGGCACGCTACCCCGAGCGATTCGTCGAAGTCGGCATTGCTGAGCAGAACATGATTGGCATTGGCTCCGGCTTGGCGACGACGGGGCTGCATGCATACGTCTGCGGCTATGCACCGTTTATCAGCGCTCGCAGTATGGAACAGGTGCGTAACGACGTCGCCTATGCCCACCAGCGGGTCGTTATCGGCGCGGCGGCCAGTGGCATCTCGCTCGGCGTCTCCGGCGGCACCCACCACGCCCTCGAAGACCTGGCCTTGATACGCAGCTTGCCGCACATGACGGTGATCGTCCCGGCTGACATCGATGAAGCCTACCAGGCGACACTGGCGACGCTCGACATCGATGGGCCGGTGTACATCCGCCTCGGCGGCCGTGTCGAAGAGCCAGTGGTGACGGATCCTACGGCCCCGTTCCGGCTGGGAAAGGCGACCCAATTGCGGACAGGGAATGATGTCACAGTGATCGCGTGTGGGTGTATGGTGGAGATGGCGGTGCGCGCCTCGCGGACGCTCGAGAGCGAGGGTATCGGCGTCCGGGTGTTGAACATGCATACGATCAAGCCGCTCGATCGCGAGGCCATCCTGCAGGCGGCGGTGCAGACGCGCGGCATTGTCACGGCTGAGGAGCATCACCTGACGGGTGGTCTGGGAGGTGCTGTGGCTGAACTCCTGGCTGTGGAACATCCAACCCGCATGCGACTGGTCGGCATGCCAGACAACTTCGCGGTGGTCGGCCCCACGGTGCCGCTGCGGGCGAAGTACGGCATGAGTGCCGAAGCAATCGCAGTGGCCTGCCGCAGCCTGCTACGCGCAGCGTGAGAGGCAGCATACTGCGACCAGTCGTCAGCCTTGATGTCCCATGCTATGATAGGTTCCACCACGAACGACCCGGGCGGCGCGGGATGTGATACGACGGCGCGCCGCTGCACAATGTCAATGTTGCGCCGTGTAAAGGAGCAAAAGCCATGGCCCGCGTGCCGTATGTCACACGAGACGAATTAGACGCCGAAGGGCAAGAGATTTACGATCGCATCCGCCGGGACCGCAACGCCCCAGAGGTAGGCCTGCAATTCCGTGCCCTGCTGCACAGCCCCAAGGCTACCGGCTATTTGACCTCGCTGGGCGCACAGTTGCGCTTCCAGAGTGCTATGCCAGAGAACTTGAAGGAGCTGGCGATTATCCTGGTGGCCCGTGAGTGGAATAGCGCCATCGAGTGGACGGGTCATGCCGTGTTAGCCACCCGTGCCGGCGTCAGCGCCGAGTCGATTGAAGCGATCCGCACGGGGAAGGCTCCAGCAGGACTCACCGAGCAGGAGCAAGTCATTGCCCGCTTGGTGCACCAACTGCTGCGACACAAAGAGGTGTCAGAGGAGAACTTTGCGGCGGCCCACACGCTGCTGGGCACGCAGGGCGTGGTGGACCTGGCCCTGACGTGCAGCTATTACACCGCCGTGTGCTTGGCCCAACTTGTCCTCAAACCTGAGATGGAACCAGGGCGGGTGTCGACATTGTGACGTTCCGACTCTAGCTATGACACAGAGATGGATGTGCACTGCGTGGCACGCACATCCTCTGAGACAGTGCTGACACTTTAGTGTACTGGTTTGCATGTCTACAATGCCCCCTCAGACCCGCGTATGGTGCGTAATACATACACCGTGGGTTCCATACGAGACATATGCACCTGGCAAGCCAGGGAGGTGCTCTGTCAAAGTGGCGGGGTGATGAGTCGTGTGCAGGACTCAGTCTCCCGCAGGCAGTGTCTGCTGGCATCTGGTGTGCCTACACAGGGACAAGGAAGGTGCAGCACACAGGTGCGTTGAGAGTAGCACGAGGTGGACAAACCGAAGGGCCAGCGATGCAGCTTTGGCCGGCAACCATCGCTAGCCCCTCCCATGAGGCGTATGCTCACGTCGCTGCCATTATAATGTGTTTCCATAACAGAACACAACATCTGTTGTGGAGGGAAGGCGCAGGTGGACTCTCTGTGAGTTCTCAGAGGGTCTATATGCGCTTTTTTTATACGCTGACCTGCTTGAGCCTACGTCTTGCCAGGGGGTTCCCAGACGAGGCTGGTGCGAGGGACCACCCGCATGGTCGGGCATGTACCCGCGCAGTCCAGCAGGGTGGTCACCAACACGCCTAATCGCGAGCCGTGTACAGGCGCTCATCATACAGACTGCCGATCAGAGGTTGAAACTGCGCGCGGCATTGCCTCGTGTGCCCAGCCATCACATGCGCTGTGCAAGCCTTCTGGTCCTGCCATACTTCTACGATTATGTAATGGTTTTACCGGCTGTTCCGTTGCAGCACCTTAAGCCACATATTACCTGCCTCCTTGCGGGGCATCCTGCAGGCGGACTTGTGCTACAATAAGCCACTCCTGACGTATCCGGGTCTGTCAGGGAGCATTCGTCTCTAGGAGAGAAGCATGTCAGCAGTCCAATGCTGGTCTTTTGGAGCGTTCCGCCTGGACGCGAGCCCTACCTGCCTGTGGCGGGATGGGCAGTTGCTCCCCTTGGCTCCTAAGCCCTTGGCTGTCCTCGCCTATCTTGTGGCTCGCGCCGGACAGGTGGTCACCAAGGACGAACTCCTGGAGGCGGTGTGGCCCGAGACGGTGGTCAGTGAGGGCGTCCTCAAGACCTGTCTGGCGCAAATTCGCCGGGTATTGGGCGAGACAGCGCAGGCGCCCCGGTATATTGCCACGGTGCATCGCCGGGGTTATCGCTTTCTGGCGCTAGTGACGGTGCAAGAGCTGCCAGCGCCCGCGCCCGAGACCGCAGCAGAACCTGTCAGGGATTCCCAGATGGTACTCACACCCCCGCCGCTGCTGGTGGCGCGGCAAGCCGAAATGGCGCACCTGCACCAGCGGTGGACGCAAGCGCTCCAGGACACCCGCCAGGTCGTGTTTGTGACGGGGGAAGCCGGGATTGGCAAGACCAGCCTCGTCGACGCCTTTGTGGCGCAGGTGGTGGCGAGCGAGACAGTGTGGCTCGGCCGGGGGCAGTGTATCGAGCAGTATGGCGCCGGGGAAGCATATCTCCCATTGCTGGAGGCCTTTGGGCACTTAGGCCGGGGGCGCGATGGGGCGCGTCTCGTCGAGCTGTTGCACCAGCAGGCGCCAAGCTGGCTGCTGCAGATGCCGGCGCTCCTGCCAACCACGGCGTATGAGGTACTGCAACAGCGCAGCAGTGGGACCACGCGCGAGCGCATGCTGCGCGAACTCGCCGAGGCGGTGGAAACGCTGACGATGGAGCGTCCGCTGGTATTAGTGGTGGAAGACCTGCACTGGAGTGATTATGCCACCCTCGATTGGCTCGCGTTTGTAGCGCGCCGTCGTGCGGCAGCCCGCCTCCTGGTGCTCGGGACGTATCGGCCGGCAGATGCCGTGATGCGGGCGCATCCCGTGCACACCGTGGCGCAGGAACTCCAGCGCCAGGAACGGTGTACAGAGCTGGTGCTGCCCTATCTGTCGGAAGCCGGCGTGGTGGCGTATCTCGCGCAGCGCTTTGAGGCGCTGGAGTTCCCAGAAGGCCTAGCATGGGTGCTGCACCGGCATACCAACGGCAATCCGTTTTTCCTGGTGACGGTGGTGCAAGAGCTGGTACAACAGGGAGTCCTGGCGCAGCAAGGCACAGGCTGGATCTGGCGTGGCGACCTGGAGGCCGTGGCGGCCTGTGTCCCTGACAGTATCCGGCATTTGATTGAACACCAACTGACACACGTCAGTGCGGAGGAACAGGACACCCTGGCGGTGGCCAGTGTTGCCGGGGTGGAGTTTTCAGCGGCAGCAGTGGCGGCCGGCGCTGAGCAGGACACGGAACACATCGAAACCCACTGTGATGCGCTGGCCCGTCGCGGGCAATTTCTCGTGTCACGTGGCGTCGATGAATGGCCGGATGGAACGGTAGCGACGCGTTATCGCTTCAGCCATGCTCTGTATCACGAAGTGCTGTATGACCGGGTCCCGACGAGCCGGCGGGTACGGTGGCATCGCCAGATTGGGGCACGGCTGGAGGCGGGCTATGGTGCCAAGGCACGTGAGATGGCCGTCGAGCTGGCCATGCATTTTCGGCGTGGACGGGATATCTCACGGGCCGTGCAATATTTACAGTATGCTGGGGAGCAAGCGCTGCGGCGCAGTGCACATCAGGAAGCACGGGTGCACCTCACTGCCGGGCTGGCGCAGCTCCAGCAGTTGCCCGACAGCCCCGAGCGTGCCCAGCAGGAACTGGCCTTGCAAATTTCGCTGGGCGCTGTGTTGCGGGCCACGCAGGCATACGGGTCACCAGAGGTGGAACGTGCCTACCTACGGGCGTGTGAGTTATGTCAGCAATTGGGGGAGCCCCTCCAGCTCTCGCCTGTGTTGTACAGCCTGTATGAGCTGTATGAGTATCGGGGAGCGTTCGAGCGCTCACGGGAGTTGGGAGAGCAGCTGCTGCACGTGGCCTCTCGTCACCACGATCCTGTCCTCCTCCTGGGGGCCTACGATGCCCTGGCCTGCACCGCGTTCCACCTTGGTATGTTCGCCCAGGTTCTCAAACATACCGAGCACGGGCTGAGCCTCTACGACCCGCAGCAGCACCGTACTCTGGCCTCTTTCTATGGCAAGGACTTGGGCGTCACATGCTGGTATTGGTCGGCCATGGCCCTCTGGTTTCTGGGCTATCCGGACCAGGCCTTGGGCAGAATCGACCAGGCCCTGACCCTGGCCCAGACGCTGGCGCATCCCTATAGCATGGCGGTAGTACTGAACCGCGCGGCTTTCCTCGGGCAATTCTGCCAGGAGAGCCATGCCACCCACCAGTGGGCCGCGGCTGCGGCTGCTATTGCGGCCGAGCATGGCTTTCCACGCCACGCGGCCCTCGGCACTATCCTGAGCGGCTGGGCCCTGGTCAGACAGGAACAGGAGCCTGAGGGCATGACGCAGATACGCCAGGGACTCGTGGCCTATGGAGAGTTGGGGATGGCGATGGAAGACCCCTATTTTCTGGCGCTGCTGGCCGACGCCTATGCCAGCAGCGGCGAGATCGCGCCAGGGTTGGCGGCGCTGGCTGATGCCCTGGCGCGACTCCCCAGTGGCCGGGGCTTTTTCTATGAGGCAGAGCTGTATCGCCTGCGTGGTGAGTTGCTCTTGCGCCAGGCCACTCCGGATGCATTACAGGCGGAAGAGTGCTTCCGCCAGGCCCTGGCCGTTGCTCGCCGCCAGGAGGCGAAGTTGTTAGAGCTCCGCGCCACTATGAGCCTCAGCCGTCTGTGGCAACAGCAAGGCAAGCGAGAAGAAGCCCGACAGCTCCTTACCGAGGTCTATACGTGGTTCACTGAGGGGTTTGACACTGTGGACCTGCAAGAGGCCAGGGCGTTACTCACGACGTTGACAAGCTGAGCCGGTGTGCAGTGCAGCGCCTCAGCGGGTATGCGTGCCTTGTCTTCATCGTGCATCTCCTTACCGCCCTGAGTCCTCCAGGCCCATCAATTATGCTCTATCCGGTTCATGGTTTCTGACCGCTCACGATCACGAACTCCCCCGGGATCTCATACCGGTTGCCAAGGCGATACGGTGCAATGGAGGCAATATATTCGGCGTGGACTTCTGCACGCGTCGAGGCATTGAACCGTGAGTAGGCCAGGGCCACCGGCCCACCGGCAAAGGCTGCACCGCATGCCTCCTCAGGGGAGGCATAGGCGAGGAGCGTCGAGAGACGGTCGCTGACAATCTGCTCAAATCCCGCTGTGGCAAACGTTTGCGCAAGCATGTCGTGCGTGCCGAGGTGAAAGAACAGGGGGCAAACCTCGGTAGTCACGCGTGCGTCGACAATGGGAAAAATGTCTGCCCACCCACAGTGATGGCGCCGTCCCCAGACTGCGGCGACCGCCCGTCCACCGGGTTTTAACACCCGATACATTTCGTGCAAGGCTTTGACCGGATGTGGCACGTACATTAATCCCAGTGCACACAGGGCGACATCAAAGGTCCCTTCAGAGAGTAGGAGTTCTTCCGCAGCCATGCGCGCCCAGGTGATCTGACGCAGCCGTTGGTTAGCAGCCACTTGCTGGGCGTGCGTCACCATCTTGGCGGCGATATCGACACCGACGACTGTCCCGCGCTCGCCGGCCTGTCTGGCGGCGCGGCACGTGACGAGGCCAGTGCCACACGCCACGTCGAGCACTCGTTCACCTGGCTGTATAGCAGCCATCTCGAGCAGACGGGTCTGGGCCGGCGCTAATTGTTGCTGCCAGTGTTGTTCGTACACGTCCACCGCTTTATCCCAGCCATAACGCTGAATGCGCCGTTGTAACTTCGCATCCATAGCCTTTACTCCTACTCCTCTACGATGCGCAGGTGGCGTTGTAGCACTTGTGGACGACGGAAGACATCCACATAGGGGCTGTGGGCCTCGGCGGTGTCCAGTACGCGGAGAATGGCCTCCTGCGGTGCGGGACTCCGCACCGACACGATATAGCGTACGGCACTATAACCAGCCGGGATATCGTCCACGCCGTACATGCCACGGAGGTCGGTATCCGCCTGCACTTCTACAGCGATCTCGTGCAGTGGCACGTTGAGCTGGGCCGCCCACAGGACATAACTCATGGCTAGGCAACTGCCGAGTGCTGCCCGTGCGAAGGTGCCTGGCGTTGGGCCGGCGGCGTTGCCGCCGGCTATGGTGCTGAGGTCAGCGGTCAGGGTCCAGGGACCTTCCTCGATGTCGCAAGTGAGCCCGTCACGGATGTGCACCCTGGTCACGTAGGTTTTCTGCGCTACGGCGGGTCGGGCCGTGACAATCCAGGCATTGCGTTCAAAGGCACTGCGAATGGCGGCATGGTCCGTCATCCTTTTTTCTCCTCTCTGACACCGCATCGGTGCCCTGGGGACCGGCGCACGAGCGCCATAACGCCAGCCCGGCACAGGGTCTCCAGGGCACCATGCCTGGCGCCCATCTTACTGAAGGGTGGCCAGGGCGGCTTGAATGCGTTGTCCCTGCGCTGGCGTGATGAGGCTACTCAGCACCTTGACGAAATGCGGATGCTGTGCCCCGGAAAGAATGTATTGCCACCGGTACGCTTTGAGTATCCCAGCATGCAGAGCTTGCCGCTCCGCCTCACTCAGGGTACGTCCACACGTGGCCGCACAATAGTCGGCATCGGCCTGGGCCTGGGCCTGGAGTATGCTATCGACGGCTCCAACCAGCCCGATAAATTCATCGACAGCCTGATCCCGCTGCGCCGGTGTTACCGTCGCGTCGTGGCGCTTCCACTCCAATTCATCCATAATGGCGTGCTGGCTCTCCTCTTTCCAATGAAACCGAAACACATCTTTGAACAAGTCGGACAGCTGCGGATCCGGATCAATGCTTTCCCGGTAATGCAACTGTGTGAACAACTCTATGTCCAGGGTGAGGGCTAGCACAGCCCAGGTGCTTTTGCTGAGCACGGCCCTGGCCACGTCGTTCGGCTGGGGCAGAAACGTATAACCGGCGGGCATCTGTGCCCCAGCCAGGTGCTCAATCCGTCGGAACAAAGCCTGATGCTTGAGTTCCTCGTCGCTAAAGCGCACCAGGGCTTCCAGGGCAACCTGGTCTCCCAGCCAATGCTCGCGACTGAGTTCTAACACTTTGGCGTTGATAAAGCGCTCGACTAACCCAAAGATGTTGGCATAGGTCCGCCCTTGAATCTGGCTGACGTAGCGCTTTTCCTCGGCAGTCAGAAAATCGAGATCCTGCACTTTCGATAGCCCATCGGGCAGGAATTTCTGGGTCGTATCGAACTGACGGCCTCGAATCACATCGGCATCAATGTCCCAGCGCACCTGCTTGGAGGCCTGGATGCAGCGGGTAAAGCGGTCGGTATCAACGGCGTATGTGGTACTGGACATAGTGGATCTCCTCTGGGTGTGGATATGATGAGGGTGCCACGACATACAACGCGGCGCCATCTTGCCCATGAAGATAGATCCGAGCCGGTGAGAAGTCGTCAGGATGTGGTCAGGATTGGGTCATTTTTTGGTCAGCATAGGCACCACGTGTCAGTGCATGGTCAGCGCACAGAAGAGATTCGCCAGTTACGCACGCTCCCCGCTACGAAACCGATTTTCTTGGGTTCTCAAAGCCTCCCTGTCAGACACTGCCTCAGACGTTCTCTAGGCATGTGAAGCCAAAGGCTGAAGGGCTTGCTCAACAGCGCCCATCAACACACTTTTTGAGGCGCTCTGCTCGCCTTCCTGCTCAGCTAGAGCCTGTCATCGCGGGGTTGAAGGACCGGCCATTGACGGTCGCCTCCAGCACCACGGGCGCCGTGTTGCGCAGGGCGGCTATGGTGAAGCAGGTCGCTTCGGCCATCGTGATGAGTTGGGCAATGCGCTCGGGCGGCTCATCGCTGTCGAGTGATAGTTCTGTGTGAATCGAGTTACACAGCGTTTGCGCATCGCCAGCGAGGACTGAGCCTGTGCGGGAGTACCTCGCCGTGACCTTAATACGGACATTGTTCGGCTCGAAACGGAGAGCTCGTGCAACCTGCACGAGCTGCGTGGAGAGTCAGAATCCCACCGCGACGGTGAAGTAGCCTAGGGGTGAGGGCGCACTGTCTGTCCCCCCGACGCGCTCTGACTCGTCACACCGCACGGTGAAGCCCTGGACGTATCCCGCTTTGAGCTGGCCCTCAAGCGGCATGATCTCTGCGACAATGTGCGGACCGGGTCGATTGGGGTCACGTTCTGGCGGGACGTAGTGCGGATCCTTGGGCATGGGCGGTGGGAGTTGATGCGGATCCAGTGTCATGGATAAGACCTCCTCGCTTTGAGTGCTGCTGCTAGCCATCTAGGTTTGGCAAACGGTGACGCAGTTCCGGGTAGTGGGCAGACCGTCCCTTGCAAGATAAGGCACGAGCCAGCCGATAGCGTGTGTGCCAGCGCATGCGCCGCGGCCTCCATATGGGCCTGGCTCCGTGGAGCCTATAAAGGCGTAGTGCAACGCCGCGACGCTTCCAATAATCCCTCCTGCAAGGGACGGTCATCACGGCAGTGTAGACCCGTCGGGGAGAGCAGAGCGACGCGCCGCTGGGACAACGCTGGACCTGCCACCCAGGGCTGGGTGTCGTAGTCATCCACAGACGTGGCTTCATAGCAGCGTTCCCCGAAGACCTGCATGGCCTTTTGGAGTGCCTTATCAGGATCAAATGCTCTTGGCCGTGGCATCGAAAATTACCCGTATGATAGTATTTCTGCATAGCTAGTCAGCTTATGCAGGCCCAGGGACCCTGTCAAGATGTTTGTTGTGGACGCTGCTCGGCCTACAAACACGGGCACAAGGCCATTCATGAGTAGGAACGTAGGCATTAGAGCCTAGGGGAGGAAACATGGGTGAGAAATTCCAGCAAGGTGACCGGTTCCCGGCGCTCACGCTGAAGCTCGTGCAGAGCGGCTCGATTCGCCTGCCAGATGAGATGCCGACCCACTATGCTGTTATCCTCTTCTACCGGGGTCACTGGTGACCCTACTGTATGCGGCAGTTAGCCGCGTACGAGGACAAGAAAGCAGAGTTGGAAGCCCTTGGGGCAACCATCTACGCCGCCAGCGTCGACTCCCTGGAGCAGGCGCGGGAGGTGGTAAACCGCGGTCTTACCTTTCCGGTCGCCTACGGCACCACCAGAGAGGAATCCGAGTTGTTTGGTGCCTGGTGGGAGAGCGAACGCGGCTTCATCCAACCGGCAGAATTCCTGTTAGGACGCGGTGGTGTTGTCCTCGGGTCGATGTACGCCTCCGGTCCCGTGGGCCGCATGGGTGCGGACGAGGCAGTGCGGTTGATCACGACCCGGGAGCGCCGGCGCCGCGAACAAGAGGCCAGCGCGCCTTGAGCCGGGGCCTTGTCTCCAGGGCCATATCCGTAGTGGTTCCCTTTATGAGGGCATCATGTTGCCCGCAGCACATGGGCGCTACGCCACCACGATCTGCTCGCCCAGCACCACACCACCCTGGCGGAAACTTGTCGAGAGCGGGTCCATCTGTAAGGCCGCCTCGATGGTCTGCTCCGGCACGGTGCTACCAGCACTGTGCAGGACTACCGTGCGTACCACACGCCGGGCGTTGAGGGTCCCAGCGGCAGCGCTGGTCTGCGCCTGCTCCCTATTGCCAGCGCCATAGGGGGCAATCTCGACGTGAAAGCCCGCCGGAGTCCATACCTCTGGGGACATACATGCCTGCAGGGTGGCCACCGTCGAGGCAGCTAAGGCCGCATATGCCAGGGGCACGGGCGGTGGCATCCAGCCCTCCGAGCTATGACCCGCGAGCAGGGTCCAACGCCCCGTCCGGGTGAGGTTCGCGCAGGTCACATAGATTTTGACCTCGCCTTCCTGGTGCAGCACACCGTGGTCGTCGTATTCCTTGGTCTCGACTAAATAGCGACCATGGACGGCACCCAGTGCACCTGTCGGGAGGGTGGGCAGCGAGGGCTGCTGCACCGCGGTCGCTGACGCCATCGCCTCAGGCATCGTATGCTCGTCGTCGCACGCCACTTGATCCTCGACTGTCAGGGCGCCCTTGGTGAAGAGCTGGCCTACCGGACAGTACTCGGCGGCACGTTGCAGGCGGCGTTGCTCCGTTGCCGAGAGGGCACCGTACAGGGTGACCGTTTTCCTCACACCAAAGCCGCGGGCATCAGCACCGGCCATGGGCTCTACCTGAAAGTCGACGCGGATATCCTGAAGGGGGATCTGGCCACGGGAGGCAACGCCTACCACGGTGACCACGGTTCAGGCCGCCCATGCCGCTATCGCCAGGTACGTGGCAGGTAGGCCCACCATGTCCCGGGTGGGATGTGGCGTATCCGTCAGGAATGACCAGGGTCCCCGTTGTCCCGGCTCCGGACCGATGATCGTGTGCACCGCACCGCCTACCATTGGCCGGGCGATGATGCTCCGTAGCGGCTCCCTACCCCCTACACTGTGTATCGAGGCTTCGCTCATTGCTTCCTCTCCTCCATTGTCCAATGACTGTCCCCTGCCGTGGTCACGTCGCAACTCCACACATCCATCAGCATGCGCTGCCAGCATATCAGTTACCAGAGGGCGATGTCTATGTAGCCGGAGTGCCATCAGTTGGGCGTCCTACGCCCGTGGGCAGACTCTGCCTCCTGGGGATCCTATGCCATGCCGGCCCTGTACCGTTGTTCGGCCAGCGCCTGCCGATAGGCGGCATAGGCGCCGTAGAGCGACACACAGAATGGCACACAGGGCGTCACAAGCATTTTTACCATGTCTCGAGGAGTGATAGCCCTTGCCAGAAGCACATCCCCATGATTCAGGAGAATGATCGCGATCCCAACACAGAGCGCGATGAGCACACTCCGCCGGACCGCCGCCCATCCTGGTCGGAGGTCTTCGGCCCGTACGGTGGGGCCAATATTGAGGAACGCCCCCAGCAGTATGATACAAAAAGGAATAATCGGGGTCAGGAGTGATTTCACGAGCACCTGCCTGGTCACATGCCCGGACCACCAGACGTCCCCCTGATTCAGCGCCACCAGCACAGCGCCCACCAGCCCGGCTGCCAGGAAGGCTTTCCATATCATCCGGGGCTTGCAGATGAACCGAAGGCGTGCCGCCAGGCTCGGCCGGAGGGATGGGGAAGCCGCAGATGGCCTGGGCTCTTCTCTCATACACGAATACCCTCACACAGCGCGAGCTATGGCGTTGTCAATGTGCGTACACTGGCGGCAATGGCCTGTTCCCAGGCATCCAGATCAAAGAAGTGGGGTCCAGCGCCCCCGTGGTACGCTACACGTCCATCCACCCCAATGAGGTACAGACGTTCTGGGGCTGCACCATAGGCTTCATCAATGGCATTGTCCATCTCTTCGACCAGCACGGGCATGGACAGGTGCAGGTTCAGACTGCACGTCGTGGCCACGGCTTCACGTTCCGCATAGCTCTGGTGCTGCCGGAACAGGATCCCTTCGGTCACGTTACTGTCCGTCTGCCAGCCATCCGTGGGATGGGCTTCCTGGACATAGAGCACGAAAAACATGACGTGGTCACGGTAGCGACGATAGATGTCCTCCATGCGCCCTACCTGGGCCCGGAAAGGCGGTCAGGTATAGCTGCCAAAGACCAGGGCCACCGGTTGTTGTCCTCGAAAGCTGGAGAGGCGGACCCGTTCCTCGGTGCCGAGTCGTTTGAGGCAGAAGTCGGGTGGAGAGGTGCCCACCTGTGGCCCCATTGCATCCCGTGCCGCTACGGCCTCCAGAGCTGTGCGGAGTGCTGGGGACAGCGTGTGGCCCTGGGAAGCAAGCATTTGACGCACGGTATCTCCCGCTCTGGTGGCCGTCGTGCGGGTACGCACGTCCTGCATCAGGTAGCGAAAATGGTCACGGTCTGCCTGACTCAGACGGGTCATCACGTCGTCGCGCTCGGTTTTGTGCATGGTTGTCGCCCTTCAGGAATGAGCGAATGTGGTGTCGATAGCTACAGAGATCGACGCAGTGTTCCATGTCATCTGGCGCACTGACACCCCGCAGTAAGGATGGGAGACCTGGTAGGGATGCCAAGATATATACAGTGTAGAGAACGAAGAAGAACGTAGACTATTCCCGTTGTGAGACCATAATCCAGGCGGGAGAGACACGCCAGCCCGTTGCGGTGTGCTGGCGTCTCCTCTCCCCTTTACATTCTTCGCCGTTCAAAGCTGACCTAAGCGTAGTCATGCTTGGTGAATGTTTGTTTCATTTCAGCCTAGTCTGCTCTCGAACTCACGCCAGTTTTCTCCGACGTCTCACCTTGACACGCGGGACAAGCCTTCTCTGATGGGTGCTGGGCAGTGCGGCGAAGCATTACGGTGCACGATGCTCTACGGACGAGCATATGATTGGCCACAGCCGTGCCCGCCAATCCCAGGAGTCCAACATAGGCCAAAGAGGGAGGCCAGGGGAGTTGAAGCGCCGCGATCACGAGGAGTCCACTGCCCACGCTGAGGAGAAGCCACACGAGATGACGATGCGACCGAAAAGCGATCACGCTCCCCACCATTGCCACGACCGCACACACCACGACTCCATACAGAGCGTATTCTACAAACGGAAGCAAGGTGCCAAAGCCAAGTGCGCCCCCAATAGGAGCAAGAAGCGGGAAGCAACAGGGGATAGCAGACGCCACAATGAGGGCACCGAGCGCACCCACTTTGTCAAGCAGATGTTTCATCGTTCCTTCCTTAGGCAGATGCTGGAGGCGATTGTAAGGCGGCCATAATGAGATCATCAGGTGGTACACCAGATACTCCGGAGTAGACCCGACAGCTCAACCCATAGTTTGTTCGTTGCCGAGCACTGGGGTCAATATCAACTCCGTTGACCCGCACCGTGGGAGAACCCAGAAAACGCAGTTGCTGCGCTTGGTCAAGGCTCGTTACCTTGATTTCCTCAACCTTTTCCTGCACACCCAGGGCTACTGCCATCTGCTTAACATGTTCCACCGTTGGGGCATGGTTGGGACAGCCGTCAAAGTAAAACACTTCAATACGCATAGCAGCTCTCTCCTTCAATCAAAAAAGTCAACACGATGCTCTGACGCGTTATGATGTCGCGAAGACCAACCTGAATAGAGCATACACCTTACACCTACGTGCAAAGTCAAGCGCGTTTCTGGGGAGGGTAATCACGTCGGAATGCAGGGGTTAGGATGAGGCTTCCGTGAGATTGTCTATTACGGGACAGGGAGCGTTTTGCCCTTGGGCGCGGCACATGGCGAGCATCGACGTGAGGATACGCTGCATATGCCGCATATCTTGCAAGCGTTGGGTCACCTCTGCGAGACGTTTGGCAACCAGGGGCTGGACGTCTTTACACATGGCACTCTGTCCATCCCAAAGAGTCAAGAGGGTGCGCACATCCTCGAGAGTAAATCCTGTAGCTTGCGCCGCGCGAATGAAACGGACAATCTGCAGGGCATCTTGAGTATAGAAGCGGTAATTATTGGGGGCACGTCCTGCTGGAGCAAGCAGCCCCATGCGCTCGTAATATCGTAATGTGGAGACAGGCACTCCAGCAGCCCGCGCTAACTGGCCAATGTTGTAATGCTTGTACGCCATAATCTTGCCCTGTCACTGCCAGCAGTTTGAGCATCGAGTGTCGTATAGATCATCTCTTGAATTTTAATACTGCACCCGAAACGTCGCGCTGTCTTCTGGTCTCATCTCGGTGATTTCAATCCCTTGTCTGTATGCGTTGGCTCCAGTCCAAAGAGCCGATCCAGTGAGATAGCCCCCCCGCCTCGCGTGAGCAGGA